>JAHDGV010000366.1:0-3573 GCA_020631655.1 Chloroflexota bacterium
TTGCATATTGATCAATTTCGCTAGCAAAAACACATCGGCCTCCATTTCGCTCTGCTGCGATGTGAAAACCCCCGATACCTGCAAATAAGTCTATAAAAGTGAAATTCGACGCCGAGACCATCGTCTTGTTTTTCATAATTTCTCCATTAAATATCTTACTTAGTTTTCATTTATGGTATCCACGACCATAAACGAGTTGAAATTCTCCCACCCGGCCACATGGACCATCTTCTTGAAACAGTCATCAAATAGTCTAATTTCAAGCTGATCGTTATCATCACCGCAAATTGAAATTTTGAAAGCCGGTTCCTCTTGCCCAGGCATATAAATTAAAATTTCAGACGCCTCACGCATTAATGATTCTTGATGAGCTTGCCCAAATTCCCGCGCTTTAAATTTCATAATTTGTATCCTCAAATATCTTACTTAGTCGCCGTGTACAGCGGGATCAGAAATGCCTAGATGCAGGGCGGCCGATGCAACAGCGGATAATGCCTCTTCGCCGTACCCCCATCTGTTGCACTCAGGTGCAAAATTGTCAATATGGATTTTAAAATCGTGAACAATGAAATCCTTGATTGCTACAATCAATTGGTTCAATGTCCCGCCGTGGCTAAATCCACGGCCGAGCCAACTGGTATGCAAATAAACATGCTCTCCGCTTTTCTCATCCGTCAGGTAAAGGCCGCCGTTTTTTACATGAATTGTTGCTAGATGATTTGTTTTTTCATTATAGAAAAACCTGCGGCCGTGACTGCCAATGATGCCTATAAATTCATTTGCTTTGTGCAGACGCTCTCTGCGCTCATCTGTCATTTTTAGTTTCATTTTGTTTCTTCGTTTTTGTTTTTCAATATCTTACTTAGTTTAACTAATTGGCCCAAATAGGCCAATTCACTGCCCGGCCGCGCAAAATTATATAACGGCCGAGTCCACCTTATCCAACCAGCTATCCACAACATCAGCACCCAAAATAGGTGCATAGATATTCCTAGTGGTTGAGACATCTTTGTGCCCCAACAATTCTTGAAGAACTTCAATAGGCACCCCATCCCGCAGCAATTGCGTGGCACGGTAATGCCGATAATCATGCGCTGACAGCTTGTGATGCAAATTGAGCGCCTTTACCGGTTTTTTTACAGCCGTGTGGATCGTGGTGATTGTCACCGGATTGCCAAAACTGTTTCTCGCATGGCTAATGAACAGGGCGGGGTAGTCGTCATCACGTTCGCTTAGATACGCGTCGATCGCATCCCGTGCGGCTGCGTTCTTTATATGCACCGTCCGCTGCTTGCCACCTTTGCCCGATATCACTGGCGCCCAGCCATTTTCGATATCTTGCCGTTTAAGGCTGGCCACCTCACTGATGCGCATGGCGGTGATGAACATCGTGAAAATGATGGCCCGATCGCGCAACAGGGTGAGACGCCTGTTGTGGTGGTCATTTGTCTCTGGTATGTCCAGATTACGGTAATACGCGGTAATCTGGGGCATCTGTGCCGTTCTGATGGCGTCCATTTCGGCCACGTTCGCACTGCTGTCGTGTGCCTGCGCCTTACGTTTTTTGCGCTGCCTGCGCAATTTCCGCTGGATCTCACCGATTAATACACCATCTGGACAATGGTCATTGTCCTTGAGCCATTCTAAAAAGCTCAGAATGCCCATCAGATACGTGCTGGTGGTGGACCTTGTGCGAAAATCACCATAAAACACCTGAAACAGGAAAAACCTATCATTCGTGATGCCTTCAAGCGGCATTGGCCACGGCATATTCATGGAGTAAATACCAACACCAGTGTATTGCAACCAGTCAGCAAACGCCCTAATGCCTGTTATATAGGTTTTGGCCGTCTTTTCATTGTAACTGGCTTGCTCGGCCAACCATTCGCCCACAAACGGGAATGGTTGCGCTGATGGCAACAGTCGCCCGGTAATTGGTAGTTTCCCCATTCTAGCCATTTTTATTCACCGTTTTAACCACAACAGGCTTTTGACCAGTTGCCGTTTGGTAAAGAGCGCCTGAAACCCGCTTAGCCCCCGGCTTAGGCGTCAACAACTCAGACACCTGTTTCTTAACCGACAAATTGAACAAAGGGACATTGATTTTCTTTTTAGCTTCCATTTGACACCCCCAGCTTGGACCCTGCTAATTGCGTTTCGATGTAGAGCTGATCAAATATACCAGATCCATATCCATACCCCGTGCGATAGCACTGAGCATAAACAGATTGGCATTCAGCCACCGTATGCACATACAGGTCATTCATCAGGGTAGCCAAATCAGGTGTGGCAATCTGCCTAAATGACGTCGTGTGCTCCTTTAGTGAATCAGGATATGGGTATAGGTCAATGTCTAAATCTTTTGTGGGAACAAACTGACCAGTCAGACCATCACGCAGCGCATGATAGACCCCGTTGACAAGCCCATGGGTGCGGGCGGCCTGTTCAATTAGGCTGCCCACCTGATTGATCTCGAAGTTGAGCTCGATCAACATACTGTCGGGTGCAAGCTCATTTAAATGCTCGGCAATTTGCTGGCTAATGCGGGTTAGTGGCTCTCTATGGACCATTGCGCCGATTTCTGCGCTTGCAGATGTCAGGTCGTTGATTAACTGCAACAATGCCTGAGTGGCAGTGTATTGGCTCTCGATTGAAAACCGGGGAATTGTAAACAGCGGTTGCTGTACGCCGACTTCCTCTGTTCTGATAACGGGTACTATAGTAGAATGGTTGTAATCCATGATGCTGTGCCTCGTAACACAGTGACTGGGCTAGGCTCTCATCGGTGCTTCCAACACCTTTGGGGGCCGTTTTTATATACCCAGCTAAACGCAAAATCCCGCTTAACTGTTTGCATTGATTGTGCGACCAAAAAACACAAGTGTGCAGCTAAGCGGGATTTTGTATACCAATAAGTTATATTGATATGCAAATAACTTGTGTTTGTTTTTTTGGTCGCACCAGAACAATAGCACAACCCAATCACTGTGTAAATAGAACGATTGTTCTTTTTAGTAAATTAACAAATTTTGGGTTTAATTGCCATCACCCGGGCGGGTGATAAATAGGCGATGATGGGGTGATTTATGTGGTAACCGTGGGGGGAAGATTAATGACTTTAGAGTGCTCACTTGGTCCATTGCTGTCTGTCCTTGCTTGTTTGCTCTAGTAGGGAGTTGCGTACTCACTAGCTAAATATACTAATCAAAAAGTAATTTAGGCAACACTAGTTTGTAACACGTGTAACAGGTCGAAAGGCTCTCTGTAAGATAAGGCGGGTCAAATAATTACGCTAACAAGGAAAACTATGCATCAACGAAAAACAACTGGGGTCACCCGGATCAACAAAACTACCCAGCGAAAATTATTTAAATTTATAGACACGAATATACCGACGAAATTTCAGAAGGGGATGGATTCTAAAATAGTCAGCGATGCTGTAGAGGCGTGGCTAACTCTCATGGAACGGTACACGCTGAGTGATTTCACTGAAACACATCAGGGGCGAACCCCGGCCGAAATTTTAGTTAGTATCATTGAAGGGGAAGACGGTTAGTCATAGACATACCCGAG
>JAHDGV010000366.1:3673-5493 GCA_020631655.1 Chloroflexota bacterium
TTGTGGATATCGTTGGTATCCCCAATCCTGATGGCGTCAATCTCTGGGAAATGGTAAATGTATGCCAACTGCCCCCAGCCATCGGTTAAGGATCTCAAAAAATCCTTGTCTAATGGGATATGGAAATCGTCATGCATTGGCCCGTCTCCACTCCCGGCACAGCTGCATACACACCGTATCGAACCCACCCCCGGCCGTTAGCCGAGCTATGCGGTAAATGGGCCAATCTGTGGGCATTATCGGCCGGATATCTAAAAATGCATCAACGCGCAATCGGGTGGGTATTCCGCTGTACCGATGGGCGGGGCCAATCCGTTCTATCATCCATTGGCGCATTGCCGCCGTTTGGACGCTCATTAGCCCCCGCGTGGCCCGTTTGGTTTCAAACACATCATTTACCAGAGACATTACCTAATCTCTAAATGCGGCCGATTTTCCCCCAGCCAGCGATAAATATGGCCAACTCTGTTCTGGCGGTCAAGCGCCAAAATCAGGTACCTGATCATGGCAGATTTCGTATCCCCTTCAGCTTGTTCTAGATCCAAATTCACATCAAATGCTAAATCTTTAAGCTCATCCTCACTAAGAGAGCTTTCCATTGCGTGGAACAGCTCGCTGTACGGCTGAATGCCGTACAGGGTCGGCCGTGTTGCCGAAAACGGGTATGGGGTTGGCATTTCAGACCTCAGCCCAATCCCAGAACGCAGTGCTACATTCTGCGTCCATAAAACGGCAATGATGGCCAACAGAGCAAACAAAATAAACAGGCTCAGCACCGCCACCATGCCGATCAATAGATTAGTCTGTTGCTGCAACAATTGCCGCCAGCTCACAATGGCGGGCACACTGGCGACAATTGCGGAAATTAACAGAACGATTGGGAGATGGTTCAATTACCCCACCTCCCAATCGTTCGACTCAACAGCGATGCTGAGTAATTGCGGCACAGCGGCCGCATGATTGACGTAGGTTGCGATCTCATCCCGCCGAGGTGGAAAATCATCATTTGCATAGGTGATGGACGTCACAATGCCTACATCAATATTTTTTACATCTAGTTCCTGCGCCACGTAGAAAGGCAAGTCAGCCCCGGCCGTCGGCAGCCCTTCATCGATCAAACGTTCTATTTTTAGATCGATGGTAAATATGTGACCGTGACCATCAATAGTCGCGGCAAATTTGATCCAATTGTCCATTTCCGGGCTGGCCGGTGTCAGGTCTAAGGGCAGGGGGATGGCTAAGCGCATCCCGGTCGCCTCGGCCACAGTACATAGCATGTCCCAATAATCTATGGCCCGGGCTCCCATGATGGGATTAGTCAAACGTATATGACTATTCGCAAAATCTTGTTCAAGTTTTCTTAGGATCTTGGGAATCGATGCCGAGGCGCAAACGGCCGGCCACCATTTGTCACAATCTAGGCAAAAATGATAAGGGCCTCCACTCTCAATTTCTACGCATAAAATGCGCAATGCGCTGGCGTCGATGTATTTAAAATCGTTTTTGTCGTGGGTGGTCAGTGAATTAGCCCAATCTAGGGCAGATTCTAGGGGTGGCCCATGGTTAGTGGCGCCTAATTTTTTGTTCTTTGGTCGCATTTTGCATATTTCCCCGATGCAATAGGGCGATTATACCATATCACTGCCCAAAAATGCGCATAGATTAGCCCGTACTACCTCGGTGTGGCTAGCCCGTATGGGCTAGTACGTTGTTACAATTTGGGCTAATCTGGGCCATTGTAGGGTGATTTCCCAGAGGTAGGGAATCATACTTAAACTAACATTTATATCCATTCGATCAGTAAATTCGGGCTAACTCAC
>JAHDGV010000023.1:0-12681 GCA_020631655.1 Chloroflexota bacterium
GATGCTCGATGTCTAACTGCTTGAGCAGGTCGCCAAAGTCACCCCGATCTTCTGCCAAATCGATTGAAGCTGGTGGAGTTCCCCAGATCGGAGCACCCGCTTTGGCCAACATACTGGTCAAATTGATCGGTGTTTGCCCACCAAACTGCACGATGACCCCGTCAGGTTTTTCAAGGTCGATGATGTTCATCACATCTTCGAAGGTCAGTGGTTCAAAATAGAGCCGGTCGGCCGTGTCATAGTCGGTGCTGACCGTTTCAGGGTTGCAGTTGACCATGATCGTCTCGTAGCCCAAATCTTCAAGCGCCCAGCAGGCGTGGACACAGCAGTAGTCAAACTCGATTCCTTGGCCGATCCGGTTTGGGCCACCGCCGATAATAATTACTTTTTTCCGGTCGCTTGTGCCTGATTCGTCGTCTCGCTCGTAGGTTGAGTAGAGATACGGGGTATAAGCCTCAAACTCGGCCGCACAGGTGTCAACCCGATAATAGGCGGCAACTACGCCGAGCGCCTTGCGAGCCTCACGTACGCTGATTTCATCGGTCCCAACGGCCGCCGCAATCATCCGGTCGCTGATCCCCATCTTTTTAGCTTGCAGAAAATCAAAGCGATCTAAATCTTCCAGCTTGCGCCCCATCAACTCAGCTTCGCCGTCCAAAATCATTTTCATTTGGATGGTGAACCACATGTCGTAACCGGTCAGTTCTGACACCTTTTCAACCGTCATCCCTTGGGCGAGCGCACCAGCTACAAAGGTCAGCCGTTCGGCCGTGGGGGTAGACAGTTGGTCTTCGGTGACCGGACCCGCTTCGGGATCGATCAGTAGGCGGCTGAAACCGGCCCAGCCGACTTCCATGCCGCGCATCGCTTTGTTTAATGCTTCGGGGAAGGTCCGGCCGATCGCCATGACTTCACCAATCGCCTTCATTTGCGGCCCTAAGACCGGGTCTGCACCCTCAAATTTTTCAAAGTTCCAGCGGGGGATTTTGACCACGGTATAGTCGATGCTTGGCTCAAAACTGGCCGGTGTTTCACGCGTAATGTCGTTTGAAATCTCATCTAACGTGTAGCCGACCGCCAGCAGTGCCGCAATCTTTGCAATCGGGAAACCGGTCGCTTTTGATGCGAGGGCTGACGAACGAGACACGCGCGGATTCATTTCGATGGTGAGTACTTCACCCGTCTCGTTGTTGACCGCAAACTGTACGTTTGAACCACCCGTTTCAACACCCACAATTTCCATCACCTTTTTGGCCATGTCACGTAGATATTGATACTCGCGATCTGTCAGCGTTTGGGCCGGAGCCACGGTGATACTGTCACCGGTGTGAACCCCCATCGCATCAACATTTTCGATGGAGCAGACAACCACAAAGTTGTTGGCTTTGTCCCGCATCACCTCAAGCTCGTACTCTTTCCAGCCAATGAGCGATTTTTCGACCAAAATTTCGCCGACAGGGCTTGAGCGCAATCCGTGCTCTACAACCCGTTCAAAGTCGTCTTTGGTCCACGCGACACCGCCGCCGGTGCCGCCTAGCGTGTAGCTGGCACGGATTAGGGCTGGAAAGCCGGTATCTTCGGCCGCTTTCCACGCTTCATCCAGCGAATGGACAAAGTGGCCGCCGGGAACCGGAACGCCCGCTTTGCGCATCTCTTCTTGGAACAAGATGCGGTCTTCCGCCACCTCAATTGAACGCGCTTGCGCTCCGATGAGTTGCACCCCGTGTTTGTCTAAAACCCCCGCCTTCTCTAAGTCAAGAGAGAGGTTGAGGCCGGTTTGACCACCCACAGTAGCTAAAAGCACATCTGGCTTTTCTTTTTCAATGATTTTGTCGACCATTTCGACCGTCAGCGGCTCGATGTAGGTCGCATCGGCCATGTCCGGGTCGGTCATGATGGTGGCTGGATTGGAGTTTACCAATACCGTTTTGTACCCTTCTTTTCGCAGTGCTTTACACGCCTGCACGCCGGAGTAGTCAAATTCGCACCCCTGCCCGATCACAATTGGGCCGGAGCCGATCACTAGGATTTTGTTTATATCTGTTCTTTTTGGCATTTACGATTTTGCCGTAGGGGTCCAGCACGCTGGACCCAAGGCGCAGCACGCTGCGCCGCTACGAATTCTCTTCCATAAGGCTAATAAACCGGGCAAATAACTCGTCAGAGTCGTGTGGGCCGGGGGAGCTTTCGGGGTGGTACTGCACCGCAAACGCTTTGTGGTTCGGTGCATCAATCCCTTCACAGCAGTCATCGTTTAGGTTGATGTGTGACATCGTCACCCCTTCGGGCAGGCTGTTGGCATCAACTGCAAATCCGTGATTGTGGCTACTGATCTGTACCGCTCCGCTCTCTGTCACTTGTACTGGCTGGTTGCCCCCACGATGACCAAATTTAAGCTTGTAGGTTTTTGCACCCAGCGCCAAGCTCATGATCTGATGCCCTAAACAAATGCCGAACATCGGTTTTTGCCCCAGCAGGGTTTTGATGCTGTCGATGGCGTAGTCGCAGGCGGCCGGGTCTCCCGGGCCGTTCGACAAGAAAATCCCGTCAGGATCCATTGCCATGACTTCGTCGGCCGGCATGGTGGCTGGCACCACGTGCACGTCACACCCGTACTCTGTCAGCAAGCGCAAAATGTTTTTCTTGATGCCGTAGTCGTAGGCCACTACTTTGAAGCGTTTGCTCGGCTGAGGGATGTCTTCTCGAGCCGGTGAGCCGGGAGCCGTCCACCAGTTGTTCCCATCGTTCCAGCTGTATGGCTCCGGCGTTGTGACTTCAATCGCCAGATCAAGCCCGTTCATGTCTCGGGCACTGCGCGCCATTTCGACCAGCCGGTCTCCATCTGTATTGACCGATGAGATGGCGCAATTCTGCGCTCCGTGAATGCGGATGTGTCGCACCAAGGCTCGTGTATCCACATCACAGATGCCGACTACATTTCGCTCGGCCAAATAATCTGGCAAGCTTTGGCGCGCACGCCAGTTACTGACCACTGGGCTAAGGCTTCGGATAATCGCCCCGGCCGCCCACACTTGTCGGCTTTCATCATCATCTGGCGTAGTCCCGTAGTTGCCGATATGCGGCATCGTAAAGGTGACAACCTGACCATGATAAGAAGGATCAGTCAAAATTTCTTGATACCCGGTTAAGCTCGTATTAAATACAACTTCGCCGGTAATTTCCCCAATTGCGCCGAAGCTGGTTCCTTCCCACAAGGTCCCGTCGGCCAACGCGAGCAATGCCCGCACCTTTTTACCTGTTTGTGCCATTAGTTTTCCACTTTTGTGCATGAAAAAGGGCGACGGTAATTCGTCGCCCCAGTTCAAATTCTAAAGTTCGATTCAATCAAAAAATTGACAAAAATCAACTTTTGATCAAGCATAGTCCTAACCTCTAACTTTAGCATTCAGCAGGGGTTCAGGCAAGGATACCTTGCATAAATGTTGTGCCTTTTTTATTGGAGGAAATGATGAATGAAGAGCGAGTAATCGTAAGGCAAGCGGTGGAAGCAGATGCGGCCGAAATTGCTCGGGTACACGTTGCGGCATGGCGTGCGGCCTACAAAGATTTGCTCCCGGCCGAATTGCTGGCCAATTTGTCAGAGGAGCGGCGCAGAGAATGGTGGGGGCAAATGCTGGAAGCTAATCTGCCAGAAAATGGGATGTTTGTGGCGGAAGTTGATCAGGCTTTGGTTGGGTTTGTGCTGGTGTGGCCAGCACGAGAGGTTGACCCCAAGCAAAACTGGGGAGAGGTAAGCGCCATCTATTTGCTTGAATCTGAGTGGGGGAAAGGGACCGGCTGGCGTTTGTGGCAAGCGGCCGATGATTTTCTAAAGGCGGCCGCTTATGAAACCCTCATGCTGTGGGTGTTAGATGGGAACGAGCGAGCGATTCAGTTTTATGAAAAGATTGGGTTTGTGCAGGATTCCTCCCCGCAGGGTGTGAAGTTGGAGCAATTGGGGGATGTGACGGTTCGTGAACTTAGGTACTTGCGAAATAGATAGCTCCAAACGATGAAACCAGTCAGGTTTTTAAAACCTGACTGGTCCATTGTCTACATTCTATGCACCCATTTCAGCCAACAACTCATCGATAAAGTCGATTAGATCTTGCTCAATCTCATACTCTTTGGCCTTTTGCAAGTCTGGGATTGCGGCCGCATCTTGCTCCAACCAGTAGTTGGAATAGCCCCGGCCGAACCAAGAGTAGGGGCGGTCAGGGTCAATGGCCAACGCTTGCGAGTAAGCCTCAACCGAACGGGAATAATCATCTTGCAAACGGAGCACTAGCCCCAAATTCTCGGGGAAGAGGGCGATGGTGTTGTCTAGCTCAAACGCTGATTGATACTGACTAGCGGCCAGCTCATACTGATCAGTTTCGTAATACACATCACCTAAATAGTTGTGCGCCCACGGGTTAGTTGGGTCGAGTTCAAGTGACTTTTTGTAGCTTGCTTCGGCCGCTGTGTAATCACCCAAGCTCAAATACATATCCCCGGCCGCTGCTGGGAAGGTGGCCTCTTGCGGATCAAGATCGCCAGCTTGCAAAAATTCAACTACGGCCGATTGTGTTTCACCAAAAATGCTATAAATGTCACCTAAATAATAGTGCAACCATGCATTTTCAGGGTCCAAACCGATGGCGGTTTGGTATGCCGAAACAGATTTGTCCAAATCACCCGCATACGAGTAAAGGTCGCCCAGATATTCATAATCAGCGGCCGTTTCCCAACCTAGCTCAATTGCAGCCAACTGATCTTCAATGGCGGGCGCATACTGATCTAGCCCAAAGTAACCTTGTGAGCGATTGTGGTAAAAGCCGGGTAAAGCACCGATATCCTGTGCACCGATGGTGATCGCTTTGTCTGCATCAGCAACCGCTTGATCATAGTTTTCTAGATAGCGATTGAGTTGACTGCGCAAACTATAGGTTCGTGCTGCATCAGGTGCATCCGGCTCTTCTAGTTTGATCGACTCATTGGCGGCCTCGATGGCGGCTTCGTAGTCTCCGTTGTTACGCAAAGCAGAGGCTTTGGCATGGAAGATGGCAGAGCGTACGCCGTCTGATAAGTCTGTGCCAAGCTCAATCGCTCTGTCTGCATCTGCGATTGCGGCATCAAAATCCTGTTGGTTTGAGTAAACGTATGACCGATAAGAGTAAGCGATCGCTTTGTTTGGATCGATGCTGAGTGCTTGGTCTAAATCGGCCAACGCGTTGTCATATTGA
Organism: Chloroflexota bacterium; assembly: GCA_020631655.1. Classification (GTDB taxonomy): domain Bacteria; phylum Chloroflexota; class Anaerolineae; order Promineifilales; family Promineifilaceae; genus WTJY01. The sequence goes on from JAHDGV010000023.1 coordinate 5,226, forward strand.
TCCAGCTCTGAGTAGGCAAATCCACGTTCAGCTAAGATTTGCGAGATGTCTTCGTCTGAATCTGCAAACGTTAGTGCTTCGGTGAAGTTGTCAATTGCATCTTGTGGCTCACCCAAGCGATACATGGTTTGCCCAAGTTCGTAATAAGCTTCGATCAGGTTAGATCGCCGGTCGATGTCAGACATGGCGGCCGCAATCTCCCCATCTAAGCTAGATTTCAAGTCATCAATCGCCTGCTCGTAGTTGGCCAGTTTTAAGTGGGCCGAGCCGCGTAGGGTCAGCGCATCTGCATTGGATGGGTTGCTGGCTAGAGCTTTGTCCATGCTGGCTACAACCGCTTCCCAAGCCTCAGCACGGGTTAAAAGTTGCCCTTGCTCGATGAACAGTTCAAGATTGTTCGGCTCTATCGATAGCAAACTATCAATCTCTTCGGCCGCCGGTTGCCACTGCTCATCTTTGGTCAAAATGTCGATTCGGCTTCGATAGACCGCTTTGATATCGCCTGCTGGTACCCCGTCTGAATTGGTAACGGTTAAGGCGGTGGCGTAGTCGGCCAGCGCTTCGGCCGTTTTGCCCTGCTGGTTATAGACCCACGCCCGGCCGGTTAAGGCGGTAAATTGATCCTCTCCTTCCAATCCTTCCGATAAAGCTGTGTCGTATTCGATTAAGGCTTGATCGTAGTTGCCTTCTTCGACAGCTTGCGCAGCACGATCTAACGCGGTGGCGCAAGCGGTAATCAAAAATAGAAAAACGAACAAACAACTGCCATACAAATATTTTTTCATTTGGTTATCCTTGTGTAAAAAATTTGGGGTTTCAGTTTGAACCAATCTTGGTGCTTCAGTTGTTCAAATCTTGTGTAGGGCCAAGTGTAGTGGGGAGATATCTTTTGAGTCTCACACAAAAGATGGTGCGGGATGCTGGGCCGACATTTACTAACAGTTTAATCAAGACATGACTGAATTAGAAAATAAAAAAGGGTTAAGGAACCATCCTTAACCCTTCCTCAAATTTATTCTGTTGTGCGAGCTAGCTTATTATTTCAAGTTAGCTGCGCGGCTGGTGTCTTCCCAAGGAAGATCGATATCATCACGGCCGAAGTGACCATAAGCGGCCGTCTGTTGATAGATTGGGCGGCGTAGGTCAAGATCGCGAATGATTGCACCTGGGCGCAAGTCGAAGTTGTTGTTGATGATTTCAACCAACTCTTCGTTTGACAATTTGCTGGTGCCGAAGGTTTCAACGTTGATTGACATCGGTTTGGCAACACCGATTGCGTAAGCAACTTGTACTTCGCAACGGTCAGCCAAGCCAGCCGCTACCAAGTTTTTAGCAACCCAGCGAGTCGCGTAAGCCGCACTGCGGTCTACTTTGGTGCAGTCTTTACCGCTGAACGCACCACCACCGTGGCGGCCCATGCCACCGTAGGTGTCTACGATGATTTTGCGGCCGGTCAATCCAGCGTCACCCATTGGTCCACCAACCACAAAGCGGCCGGTTGGGTTCACGTAGTATTCAATCGCGTCATTCACCAAGTCAGCTGGCAATACCGGTTTGAATACTTCTTCGATGATTGCTTCACGAATTTCTTTTTCGCTGATTTCTGGTGCATGTTGGGTAGAAATCAAAACGGTTGGGATGTTGACAGGTTTTCCGTGTGAATATTCAACAGTAACCTGTGATTTCCCGTCTGGGCGAACCCATGGCAAGGTTCCGTCTTTGCGAACTTCTGCCAAGCGATAGGTTAATTTGTGCGCCAAATAGATTGGTAATGGCATCAAGGTGTCTGTTTCGTTACAGGCGTAACCAAACATCATTCCTTGGTCTCCAGCACCAACTTTATCAACGTCGTCCATGCCTTGACCACGCACTTCTAGAGCGTCGTCAACACCTTGGGCGATGTCAGGGCTTTGGGCGGCTACGGCGACTTGAACACCACAGGTGCTGCCGTCAAATCCTTTGTCGCTGTGATCAAAACCGATTCCGTTGATCGCTTCGCGCACGATTTCATCATAGTTTAGTTGGGCCGTTGTTGTAATTTCTCCCAGTAGCATGGCAAACCCGGTTTTGATTGCAGTCTCGCATGCGACACGGCTCATAGGGTCTTGGGCAAAACATGCGTCTAAAACAGCATCGCTGATTTGGTCACACATTTTGTCCGGGTGTCCTTCAGTCACAGACTCAGATGTGAACAGAAGGCTCGGTGAAGTCATAAAACTTGTACTCATTACGATGATCCTCTACTTTTTTGTAATTTTTTCTGGAGCTTTGGGTATTGGCAAAAAAAAACCTCCGGCCGATGGCAGGAGGTTACACATTTTAAATGTATCCTCTCATCTGCCAGATTGCTCTGCCGGATTTAGCACCAAGCCCAATTCAAATCCAAAGATTTGGAATTGGGCCGGTTGCCGTAGCTTCATGGGGCCGATCCCTCCGCTACTCCTGATAAGAGTTATAAAGAATTTAAATTGTTGAAAGCGAGCGTTTTGGATTAAACAGATAGTCGCTTCCCAGCGAAACAGTATAAAGGTTGGTTTTTTGTTAGACAAGCAAACCAAAAATTACATTACATCTTGCGACTACCCTTAAGACGGCTACATATCATCTTCTTTATGCATGCCCATAATGTTAAAGCCTGCATCGACGTAGATGTTTTCACCGGTTACACCACTGCTTAAATCACTGGCCAAATACAACGCGGTTTTTCCTACATCCGTTTGGTCTACGTTTCGTTTTAGGGGAGTTCTTTCACCCACGTAGGACAATGTTTTACGGAAACCGCTGATCCCGGCCGCTGCCAAGGTTTTGATCGGCCCGGCCGAGATTGAGTTGACTCGGATCCCTTCTTGCCCCAAGTCGGCCGCTAAGTAGCGGGTAACAGATTCAAGCGCTGATTTTGCGATCGCCATCGTGTTGTAGTTTGGCACAACTTTTTCAGCACCGTAATAGCTCATCGCCATGATCGAACTGCCCGGAGGCATCATAGGAAGTGCCGCACGGGAAAGCGCAATCAAGCTGTATGCGCTGATGTCCATGGCTAATGCAAATCCATCCCGGCTTGATAAGTGGAATCTACCTTGAAGATCCTCTTGCTTCGCAAATGCTACCGAGTGGACCAAAATATCAATCTGGCCAAAATGATCTTTGGCTTTGGCAAAGACCTCATCAATCTCTTCGTCGCTGGTGACATCACATTTTTCAACAAACGTTGAATTGGTTTGCTCTGCTAGTGGATAGATCCGCTTTTCAAGCGCTTCCATCGCATAGCTGTAGCCAACTTCCGCTCCATGCTCATGAAGTTGCTGCGCAATTCCCCATCCAATAGAGCGCTGATTTGCAACGCCAAAAATTAAAGCTTTTTTCCCTTCAAGTAATTTCATTCGTTCTCCAATTTGTTCCGCCATTTTTGTCTTCACACCCTAAACTGAGACATGCGGGTTATTTTTTATCCAGTAGCGCCACGGCATCGATTTCCACGGTTCGGGTGTTTTACCCAAACCGATGCGCGGGCCACAGCAAATTTGATTGTTAGGCAAGTCGGTGTGTGCCTCAATCCATATAACACTGCTCGGCCGACAAAGATTCTGCTTGTTATGGGATTGATTTATTCCCATCGCTTTTGTTAATTTTCCCGGCCCGTTGGTCCAATTCTTTTGCGGCTGATTTGCTCGGTTTTTGGCCATAAAATCATGGCCGTACAGCGGCTCAACCGCCCTAATCAGGACTGCGCTGGCGGTGCCTGTTTCACCTGTAACCACGTTAAACAGCCAATGAATCCCGTAGTTTAAGTAAACATAGGCGTGTCCTGCTTGGCCAAACATGATTTCGGTCCGTTTGGTCGGCCGGCCGTTGTTTCGGCTACCGTGGCAGGCCAAATCAGGTTCATGAAAGTCGCAATAAGCCTCGACCTCAACAATGCGGCCGCCAATGAGATCCTCTCCAATTTGGTGCACCAGCACTTTACCCAGCAGATCATGGGCCACGATGCGGCAGTTGCGGGCGAAAAAGTCAGTTGATAAGCGATCAGACATTGTCAAACATACGGAGATTAATTAGCATTTAGCCATGTTTCCACAATCGTCCCAGAATTTCAGCTGTCCGCCAAATGCGCTAGCTTGGTGTGAGCACCACCTTGGTCAAAAAATAGAGTCGGCCGTTCAGCTCAAAGGGAGCACTTCGGCCGTTTTGTTTGATCTTGAAACAGAGTCAGGTTCTCATTTTGTGCTCCGCCTGTTTCACTTAAAGGATTGGTTGGCGCATGAGCCAGATTTGGCCCTGCATGAGGCCCAAGTGCTGCAACGAATGCTGAAGTCTGCCGTTGTTACGCCCACACTCATCGCGTTTGATGAGCATGGAGAGGAGACAACGTATCCGGCCGTTTTAATGAGCAAGATAAGCGGCGATGTTGAGCTAAACCCTGTAAATATGGAAGATTGGCTGACTCAGATGGCACAAACCCTACACCAGATTCATCAAGTGCCTTCGGCAGACTTTGCTTGGCAATACAAACATTGGTTCGATCCCAGAAATCTCGTTCCCCCTAATTGGAGCCATCATCCCAAAGTTTTTGAAGAGCTGATTGAACGTTTGCAACAGCCAGCACCCGAAATGCCTCAAGTGCTGTTACACCGTGATTACCACCCCACAAACGTGTTGTGGGCGAACGGCCGGGTTAGCGGTGTGGTCGATTGGGTCAACGGCTGTGTAGGGCCAGCAATGGTTGATGTGGCACACTGCCGCTTAAATTTAGTTAGCCTGTACGGACTTGAAGCGGCCGATTATTTTCTCGAATCTTGGATCGCTTTGGCTGGTTCAGACGCCTACTCTTTGTGGTGGGATACGTGCGGTTTGGCCAACAGTGATGTGTTTGGTCACGAGATTGGGGTTTATGGGGGATGGGCCGCTTTTGGCAAGAATGATGTGACGTTGGAGCTACTGGTTAAACGGATAGATTCCTTCGCAATATCCCTCAGGTGAAAACGGTTTCAGACAGTAATGAAAAATTGGGTGAACAGTGGGTGAAAAGTCCCGTATGGGTGCAACTCCTAGTGAACCGGTAAATGTGGGGGTTTTTGTGCAATTTGCCTAATGATAGGCCGTATGTAGTGGTATATAGGTCCTTGTTCAATAAGTGGCTCAGTCTGGCACTAGTACCCGCTAGGACCTGAGTGCTATTCAGTCATTTTAGAGACTCATTTATCTTTCATGTAGGCGATCTACTTATGTCAGTATCCAAGTAGATAACTATCTTACAGTGGTTGGGCAGACCGCTGATCCAAAGAAGTTCTGGATACGGAAGCTTGTGCAGAATCACAGTATAGCGGTTTTACCGAGATACACCATACAACACACCAAACTAAGCGATAGGGAATTTGTAAGCTACTACCTAGTTTATAGATGCTTTACTCTGTGATTTTTTTGCAATTAGTCGTGTGGAGAGATTGATAATGAACATTGTTGAAAACCAACCATCAAACAAAGGCGTAAAAAAAGAGGACACCCAAAGGAAGATCCATGATCCGATCACATTAAATACGGCATGCCGTCAGTTTAATGATCTGATCATTTACAATCGATTAAAGCATCTTCCCAAAGTGGATATTCACCGCCATTTTGAAGGATCTCTACGATTGAGCACATTATCCCAAATTGCTCGGATGTTTAAGATGGATTTACCGGCCGATCCCGTTTTGCTTGCCCCAATGGTGCAGATGGTTGAAGAGGTCGCTGACTTTCAGGTTTTCTTGGCAAAATTTGGGACACTGCGTAAGTTTTATCAGTCCCCTACCATTATCAAGCGTATCGCATACGAAGTTGTCGCTGACGCGGCGATGGACAACGTAAAATATTTGGAGCTCCGTTTTAGCCCTCAGGCACTTGCGGCCGAAAAAGGGTTTCCTCTAGAAGATGTAACTGACTGGGTGATTGAATCGGTTCGTGAAGCGGCCGAAGATTTCAACATCGTTGTTAACCTCATCATTACCCTTGTAAGGCATGATCCGATGCATTTGGCCGAGCGTGTGGCCCGCATCGCAATGGATCGCAAAGATTATGGCATTGTGGCCCTTGATCTAGCGGGAGACGAAGTTCACTTCCCGGCCGATTTGTTCACCGGATTGTTCCGTGAAGCAAAACAAGAAGGGTTGAAAATTACGATTCATGCAGGTGAGTGGACCGGTGCGGATAGCGTACGCCAAGCTGTAGTTGATATCGGCGCAGATCGCATCGGACACGGCGTTCGTGCGCTAGAAGACGATTCGCTGATGCAAATGCTTAAAGAGCGCAAAATTCCGCTCGAAATGAGCTTAGCCAGCAACGAGCAAACCGGCTCTGTCACGTCGATCATTGATCATCCGCTAAAAGAGATGTGGAAACGGGGAATTAAAGTAACCCTGAACACCGATGATCCAACCATTTGTAATGTGACCATGACGGATGAGTTAGCTTTTGCGGCCGACTATCAAAAAATGAACTTCTTTTGTTTGTATGATTTGACGTACAACGCAATTGACGCAGGTTTCTTGTCAGAGACTCAACGGGAATCTTTGAAACAATACATCCGCCATGAGTGGGCTCAAGTAGACGAGGATTCAGATAAAAAGACTTTCTAGGATCTTTCCCATTCAGCGATGGCGCTTTGCAAAAGCTCCTTCACATCGTTGTCTGGAATTTCCCCCACAGCATCATAAGAGCGGCCGTCTACAATAAATTCCAACTCTCCACGTAGCTTAGAACGCAATTCGATATGCCGACCTGAAAAGGTCGGCATTTTTGTTAGCTTATCTTGCAAGATCGTGTTGATCTGACTCCCGATATCCAGCTTAGGCATAATTTCTTCGCTTTCAGGCGTTGCCCTGTTGGTGATTCTGCTTAGCCTGCCTAAAAGCGATGCATCTGTTCTAGGAGCTTCTGGTTCTGGCGTTCCGAATGATTGATTGCGCAATTGCTCTAGAAACGCCTTTTGCTCGGCCGTAGCAGATTCTTCGGCCGATCGTTGAGGCTGGCCGGGTTCAATTGTGCTGACTGAATCTAGGAAGCTTACATCTTCTTCTAATTCAATGTTGCTCACGCCTTTTTGTTCTGCAATCGGTTCTTCTGTGATTTCTTCAATAATTGTTGCATGTGTCTCGATGATTGGAGCTGGCAACCCCTCTAAAAAACCGCCCTCAACCAACTTCTCAAGACCCCCAGCCATTTCAACCAGATCCGCAATTGTTTTGCGGATCACGAGCTGTACCTTTTCGTTAGGAATTTCATCCACATTGGAATACAGCTCACCCCGAATACGCATCATCTTTTTGCCTTCGGGCGATGTTTTTAGAAAACGTAGAATTTCGATTGTTTTAGACATTAGAGGTTGGGATAAGCCAGCGACGCACGATTCGCTTAGCTAAAAACTACTTTTGGCAACTGGGGCAAAAATGGGTGCTACGTTGTGCCAAGACAATTCGTTCAA
>JAHDGV010000023.1:12781-31541 GCA_020631655.1 Chloroflexota bacterium
TTTTGGCAACTGGGGCAAAAATGGGTGCTACGTTGTGCCAAGACAATTCGTTCAATTAATGTACCGCAGTCATAACAGGGATTACCCGTGCGTCGAAAGACGTTGACTGCGTTTTGCATGTCTCCTTTGGTGCCATCTGGCTTGACGTATGAGTCGATACTAGCACCTTCGCGGTCTATTCCATTTTGCAACGAGTGGCGAATCCCCGCCCATAGTAAATCTGTCTCAGCCTCTGTCAGGGTGTCAGCATGGCGATCCGGCCGAATTTTGGCATAAAACAGCGATTCATCTGCATAAATATTGCCAACGCCCGCCACAATTGTTTGGTCCAAAATAAGCGGTTTGATGATTCGGGTGCGGCCGGCGATTCGTTGGCGAAACACATCGGTCGTGAAATCATCTTCAAGCGGTTCGGGGCCAAGTTTGGCCAAAATTTCGAGCGGGTCTTTGACCAAATAAATCCGGCCGAATTTGCGCACGTCCCGAAAACGCAAATCATCCCCATCTTCCAAATGAAACAGATTACGAACGTGTTTATGCACCGGTTGACCGGTCGGGACAACGGCTAAATGGCCGGTCATCTTTAGGTGGACGATGAGGGTTTCCTCGCCATCGTCCAAGCTCATCACAATATATTTTGCGCGGCGGGTGATAGCGGTAACCGTCCGTCCCATAATTCGGTCCCGGAGCTGATTGACATCATCAGGGACCACAATTTGGTTGGGCCAATAGCTTTCAAAGCCGCTAAATGTACGGCCGACAAGCGGGTCACGCAGGGCGCGAACAACGGTTTCTACCTCTGGTAATTCAGGCATTAGCTTAAAATCGTAAAGTTACCGCTATCGTAAAATAGCTCATCATCGATAAAAATTTGGCCCCCGTCACGCATGTCACAAATCATGTCCCAATGGACGGCCGATTTGTTTAATCCACCTGTTTCTGGGTAGCTGGCACCCACTGCCATATGCATCGTTCCGCCGATCTTTTCATCGTACAAAATCGAGCGGGTAAAGCGCTGAATGCCCATGTTGGTGCCGATGGCAAATTCGCCCAAATATCGGGCGCCAGGATCTGTGTCTAAAACGGCTAGCAAATAGTCTTCGTTTTTCTTGGCTGTGGCATCAACTACCTTGCCATCTTTAAACTTCAGCTCAATTCCGTCAACTTCGCGGCCGTTGTGGATGGCGGGGAAGGTGTAGCGAATCCAGCCATTGGCCGATTGTTCAACCGGCCCGGTAAAAATTTCGCCGCTGGGCATGTTCTTTTTCCCATCAGAATTGACAAAGGTCCGGCCGTCAATCGATAAGGTCAGATCAACGTTTGGCCCTTTAACGCGCACATCTTTTTTGCCGGCCAAATAATCAACTAGTTTTTGTTGCATGGCAGAAAGTGCTTTCCATTCAGCGACAGGGTCCGCTTTGTCAGCGTGGCACGCACCGTAAACAAAATCTTCAAATTCTTCTAAAGACATGTCGGCATCCTGAGCGTAGGCGGCCGTGGGGAACATCGTTCCCACCCAGCGCAGGTCACCGTCAGCGCTCCGTTTCATGTAGGTTTCTCCCATCTCGCTCTTGGCCGCCGTGCGCCGTGACTGAACGTCAGCCGCCAGTGAGCTTTTGTGACGGGTGTTTGTGTCGGCCGAGATCGAAATAAACGCATCGGCCGTGGTGTAGGGGAACGCACTGGTCGGCTCAATAAAATCGATCTGATCATTGCTCCCTTCGCGCAAAATATACTCTTCAAATTCAGGCTCACGCCAGATCGGAACCGCATGGCCACCTGCCCGAATTACCTCTTTGTGAACTTCTTTGATGAGGGGCAATCCGGCCGCGCTTCCACGGACCGCGACGACGTCTCCCTTTTTGACTCCAATTGAATAATTGACGAGCAAGTTTGCTAATTTTTCGATGCGCTGATCAGCCATATTTTCTCCAAACGTTTTTCGGAATATAATACCACTCCAGAGAGGTTTTTGCTTTTTTGCTAATTTTATTTTGGCGAACAAAGGTAACTAATCTAGCTAAATTTTTTATCATCTTGGCCGTTTTCGGAAAAATAAAAAGACAATCAAACCGAAAACGCCTCGAGCCTATTCTGAAAATTAATTAGGGTGGATCGTTGCAAATTTTCAGAATAGGCCTTACTCCCCGGTGCCGTCATGATTCCAGATGATCGCGTGTTGGTAGCTTATGTGCCTGCACTTTCTGATTTTACAAAAATTGAAACCCAAAATTGGTATCGTATCCCTCAAAAATCAGCACCTAAAGGGCTGTATGCGGAATATATAGCCTTTTATTTTGGCCGCAGATTTGGCGATCAGAAGTGGGCCATCCATTACTACGCTGAAAATATGGGGCATGAACTGGTGCGACGCATCGACCTTTTGCCAGACGAGCCAACCCATCCCCGCGCCCAAGAAATTTATTACCAAGTGCAGTTGGGGCCGCTACAAAGGCTTGAACGGCCGATTATCAGCCTGCAATGGCGCAGAATTTTGTTTATCCACACAACGTGGGACCGGTTTGAAGATGCGGGTGAAATCAACGACCTGTTGTTAGATGGGGATTCTTTGGTTGATAGGCAGTTTGTGGCGTTGAGGGAGCAAGAAGGGCCGCAATACAAAATCGCTGAGTCACAAGCCACTTATTCGTGGTGAATTTTACTCTCTAGGTTCAAAACGTAATGTTCTTTTGGAATGAGTCATTCCCGCGAAGGCGGGAATCTAGCGCTGGATACCTGCCTGCGCAGGTATGACGTTTGCTAAAAAAAGGTAGGTATGAAGACCTCGACCGTGAAAAACTGACACAAAAAAAGCCGACTCAATTGAGTCGGCTTTTTGTTTAAATGATCGAGCTAAATTTAGCCACCAACCGGAACTTGTTGCGGTTGCTCAATCGGTTGTAGATAGTCGCTGTCAACCGCAGGCTGACGTGGAATCCGGTTTTTCCAATTCTCAAAGACTTGGATATCACCGCTTTGTCGATTATCGTTTAACCAATCTTGCAAGGCTTCATTCTCGAGCTGATCAACGCGGAACGCGGGTAGCTCAAGCTCTTGATTCGAGATCACCTGTGCGATGATGAAGACGGGCAAACTGCTTTGCGCATCTGCGTCTTGAATGATGCCGCTGGTTTCACCCTCGGCTAGTTCAAAGAGAGCGGTTGGTAGCTGCTCGTACGAGCGCTCATATTCGGCCGCTGTCCACTCAATTCGCTCAATCGCTTGTGGTGGACGGCTGTTGTCTGTTGCGGGTGGTAAGCTGCGGGTTTCGTTCCAGACCTGCAAAAAGCCGTCTGTTTCGATCCGAGCCAGTCCTGCGGCCGCTTCATCTTCTGTGGCATACACAATCAAGTAAGATGACACGTGAGGAGCCATGTTAGTTCCACCGTTTTCTGCGTAAAGCGCTTCACCCAGCTTTCTGAACAGCAACGTTTCTTCTGTTTGGATGTCCAATGCGCTTGGCTCAATACCTTGCTCTTCCAAGCGATCAAGGTCTTCTTGACGTTGTTCTTGGAATGATTCTAAAGAAACGGGTGTATTGGTAGGTTGAGGCGTTGGGGTTGGGAATTCTTCGGCCGGAGCTTCTTCTTCCTCTACAACCTCTTCTTCCTCAACTGGGGCCGCATTTGGATCAGGGATGGGTGTGATTGATGGGGTTGGTTGAACTGTTGGTTCTTGGGTTGGGAATGGGGTCGGTAATCCGCCGTCAAAGTATGCATATTGCTCTCCGATTAGAGCATCTACTTCGTCTGCACTTACCGTAATCCCACGCCGGGCCGCTTCTTGTCTCACCAATTCAGTCGAAATCATACCTTCCAGTACACCTTCACCTAATTGTTCGTGGCCAAAGCTCAACACGCTTAACTGTTGACCAAAGAACTGTTGGATGGTGCGAATCGTGTTTAAACGCGCCTCCTCTTGATCTTCAGCCTCTGCATCGTGGAACAGCTCGTAGTTTTCATCAATGGTCGAGATCAGCTGGGCTCGTTGGAAACGAACTTGTTCGCGCCAATCTTCCATTTTAATTTCAGTACCGTTTACAACAGCAACCGCTTGCTGTGGTACAAAAACAAATTCAATAATTGCACCCACAAGCACAATCAACAGAATTAGACCTAAAATCGCCAATCCGATAATACGCATTGTGCGAAGTTGTTGCTCTTGTTGTTTGGCAAATCGCTCTTCACGTCGCCGTTGTCGTGTTGTGGTTGGGGGATTTGGATTTTCTCTTTTTGCCATGGCTTTAAATTCCCTTAGAGAAATAATTTTTCAAATAGGACAGTTTTTTAAAGTTCTGTCCTTGATAAATCACAATTTGATCGGTTTAGGTAGCTCCCCTAAATAGTTTGATGACTGGATTTATAAATAAAATAAATCAGACTGACTTTAATTACGTAAAACCGGGAGAAATGAATTCATTTCTCCCGGTTTTTGTGTAAGCAATCTTTTTATCGATGTTAGTCTTGAACAAATGGGATCAAAGCCAAGTGACGAGCTCGTTTAATCTCGCGAGCTAACATGCGTTGGTGTTTGGCACACAAGCCATTCAAACGCATCGGCTTAATCCGGCCGTGTGATGTGATGTATTGGCGCAAAGAATCTGGGTTTTTGTAGTTAAACTTGATCGTTTTTGCGCATCGTTTAACACGTTGAACCCGTTGGAAACGACGGCGATTGCCACCTGGACGGCCGTCACGACCGCCGCCACCTTGGCGATTACGATTGTTGAAATTACTGGACCGGTTCATTTTTAGCGATCTCCTTTTTTACGAAAAGATACCGTAGGATGTTTTCGTCATATTGCATTTCCCGTTCGATATCGCGGATTTTGGTGCCATCGAGCTTCGCTTCAAAATGCAGATAATGTGCATCTTTGTTGCGTTTGATCTCGTACGCAAGCTGGCGCTTGCCCCACGCGTGGTACACAGGTTTGGCTTCTTCGCCTTCACCGTGCGTAAACGTAGCGGTTAGGTCTTCTACATACTTAGCAACTGCGTCATTGTCCTGGTTAGGCTCAATCAACACAGTCACTTCATATTCACGAATTTGTGACATTGAATACTCCTTTCCTTGGATCATCTGAGTCTTGCTCAGACGTTAGCACCTGATTACGACGTGGCCGACGGTCAGGGGCGGAAGGAAAAATTAGTGGATTTAAAGTCATCTCCATCAAGTATGGAGACGCGACTCGTAATTCTAATCAAACACCCTAGTGAATTCAACTATTGTAAAGTTTCAGATATTGATTTTAGAGTTTCGTTCAGACTGAACTTTCAAAACTGGTAACATTGCCAATTATGCCATCACTTACTTGCAACAATTACGAAATTTCATGGACTAGCAATCGTGTTAAAAGCAACCTTGCTATGATTCTTGTAGCGGGGGCGGGCGGCCGGAGCATTGATTGGCCAAAAGAGCTTCGACACAATCGGTTGGTCAATACGCTTTCTGTCGATTTACCCGGCCACTTTAAGCTGAAAGGAGACCCTTGCCAAACGATCGAAGAAATGGCCGATGTCATCACCTGTTTGGTTGTGGATCAAAAGCTGGAAAAGGTTGTGGTTGTGGGCCATTCGATGGGGGGGCTGATCGCTCAAGAACTTGGGGTTCGCCAACCCGAATGGCTTGATAGCCTAATTCTGCTGGGGACGGCCCCTGTCATGCCGGTTCATCCCGCAATTTTGGATAATATTTACACTGATCTAGATAAGACGGCCGACTTTATCACCAAATATGCTTGGTCTGGTAAAGGCTATGGTGTTGTGACCGGGGCTGTACGCAAGGCGGTTATGGAAAACCGGCCGGAGACGTTGCACGCTGATTTCAGCGCCTGCAGTAAGTATGATGTTCGGGAACGGCTGTCAGAAATTCAGGCAGATACACTGGTGATTGGCGGCCAGCGGGATAAATTTACACCGCTCAAGCAGAGCGAATTCATCGTTGAACATGTGCCCAATGCAAAGCTTCACGTTATGAAAGCGGCCGGTCACTATATGGCTCAAGAGCAGCCGCTACAACTCACGCGCGTCATTCTTCCCTATTTAAAAAAGAGAAAGTAAAGCTTAAACAAGCTGTTTTAAAAACGGTTCTAAGTTAGCAATGGCTAAGCCGCGATGGCTGATCGGATGCTTTTCTGCTGGAAGTAGCTCCGCCATCGTTTTGCCCCCTTTACCATCCGGGATAAACACCGGATCATACCCAAAGCCGTGGCTACCCCGTGGTGCAAGTGCAATTCGGCCGGGGCAGATCCCTTCGGCCGTTTGAACCACATCCCCATTCCCATCAGCAACCGCAATGACACACCTAAATTGGGCCGTACGCTCTGGTTCAGGGATCGACTCCAAATTGCTTAACAAAAACAAATAGCGCTCTTCGTGCGTCATATTAGGTGATCCATAGCGGGCGGTGTACAGCCCCGGCTCACCATTTAAGGCATCAACCTCTAACCCTGAGTCATCGGCGAGGGTCATGTGGCCGGTTAGTTTGGCCCATTGTGTGGCTTTTAGAATCGCATTTTCTTCGAACGTGCTTCCCGTTTCATCAACGTCCATATCAAATCCGGTATCTTTTTGCCCCAACCATTCAACATTCAAATCTGTTAGCAGGTCGGCGAATTCTTTTACTTTGCCCGGATTTCCGGTTGCGACTAAAAGCTGTTTCATTTATTGATTAATCCTTTGTAAACTGTATAAAAATGTGCATGAATCAGTGTCGCACACTGGTTATTGGTTAAAAGATAGAGTCTAATGATTAATAACTGAAATTATGTCCATTCTTGAGAAAAACTTCGTAACATCAGTTAATCACTCGAATTCAAAGACTCATTATTTTTAATAAAGTCTCCGCTTAATGCTCATGACAATCTGGACACTGCCAGAGAGCTTTGTCATAATTATGCGGCCGTTCATTTAAGATGTCCATGAAAAAATATCTGTTCATACTCACGCTTTTTACCATCGCTTTGCTTAGTGTCGCTTGTGCGAGTCAATCCACAGAAGAACCGACGCCGGAGCCCATTGCCCCTGTTGAGGTTCAGCCAGAGGCTCAGTTAACCCTCAGCACAACCGAAAGCACACCGAATCAGCAAATCATTGTGCAGGGGCAAGGTTTCCCGCCCAACCAAGTGGTCGTGATTTATTACGCTGAGAGTGAAACGAACCTTGGTCCGGCCGTGGCTCAGACCATCAGCGGAGCAAAAGGGGATTTCCAGCTGGAACTGCTCACCCCAACATCGTGGCCGGGTGCTGATTTGCGCGGGGAAACCCGCTTGCGCATTGTGGCAGAGACGACGGAGACGGCCGTCATCGCTTCGGCTCCAATCATCATTCAATATGAGGGAGCGATTGTGCGGTTTGAAAATGCAGAAGCTGGGTATGCGCTTGAAATTCCGGCCGGCTGGGGAGCATCTGACGATCAAATGACCCCGTTGGGGAACGTTATTTTGTTGGGCCCAGAGCCGATTTACGCCGGTAGCCCCAGCAACAGCACAATTATTACGGTTGATGTCAATCAGCTAGATGAGTTGGGAGCGGCCCAATCCCTTTTGTGTGGTAGCCCGGGCTGTACGGATGAAGTTGTTTTTAACCTGACAATGGTTAACGGCCGGGAAGCGAAAAGTATTGTCATTGGTACTGAAAATACCCCAGATTTGGAATGGTTTTTTATTACCTTTGAAGACCAATTGACCTATTTTTCGATCCACGATCCCCTGACCCTTGAAACGATTGATCCACTAGTGCAGTCGTTTACTTTAATAGAAAAAGTGGCGGCCGCAGATGAGGTTGAAGTTGTTGAGGAAGTTGAAGCGGTGATGAGTGAAGTGGATGTGATGGACCCCACTCCAACGGTTACAAGCACACCAATCTTGATTCCCACAGACACCCCAGAACCAACTGAAACGCCCACTATCACGCCAACGCCGCTCCTGCAACCAACAAAAACGCCCGTTGTGTCGCCTACCCCCACAATTACCCCTTCGCCAACAATCGAGCTAGATTTGGCTGATCCGGCCTCAATTGGCCCAATTCAGACAGTTCTGGATTTATTTACTATCTTATCGGTGCGGGCAGAAGATCGGGAAACCTTGCTCTATTTTTCAGAGCTCGCTCGTGAAGATCTCACCTCTCCAAATGACATCAAAGAGTTTCTAAAGCTAAGTCGCACCCCGTTTGCTTTCCAAGTTGAACGGATTCAAGGTGCATCGCCCCCAGTTGTACGGGTGTTTGTCCAGTTCTCTGTAAACGGCCCAACTGAAACAGTTGATGTTGAGATGGTTCAGGAAGAAGGTCGCTGGCGGGTAAATGACTCTAGGCTCGTGGTAACTGAGTCATCGGTAGAAGTAGAGGAATCGGCCGAAGGGGAGTAAGTAGACTGTTTTGAATTTAAAAAGCAATCGGCTGAATGTGATAGGCGGCCGATTGCTTTTTTTGTTTCTTGTTGTTGGGTGTGTGGGCTACAGGATACTGATGTATAGGGGATAGGAGCTTAGACGCTTAATGAGTCAAAGGAATTGAAAAACGAATCGTTGTCCCTTTCGACGACGTTTCTTCAACTTCAATTGTTCCTTCGTGAGCCTCAACCGCCATCTTACAAAAAGCCAGGCCTAAACCACTACCGCTCTCATCATGATCGCCTGTCGCGAATTTCTCAAAGATGTGGGCCGTCAGGTTATTGCTGATGCCGGGGCCGGTATCAGTGATCCGCACGTCCAACAGCTGACGCTCCCGATCAGGATTACAGTTGACAGAAATGGTCCCATTTTCAGGGGTAAATTTGAGCGAGTTCCCAATTAAATTTTGGAACACGCGTGAAATCAAATCTTTGTCTGCATCAACGGTAACTAGCCCTTTCAGGTCGGTAAAGTTGCTCTGGATAGTTACCTGCTTTTTGATCGCTTCTGGCTCCATCAGCAACATGATTTCTTGGATCGACGTGCGGATATCAAAAATCTCTTTTGAAAGCGGGATCTTTCTGTCTTCTAAGCGGCTGATGTCTAAGATGGCGTTGGCTAATCCCAACATGCGTTCAACCTGAGCAGATGAAATCTCAAGCATTTGGGTTTCTGACTCACCCAGCTCGTACTGACTGTTTAACGTTTCAGTCAGCAGTTTCAGCCCCGTATCAAGCATCCAGAGCGGATTTTTCAGGTCATGAACGATACTGTGTGTCAGGTCGTCACGCATGCGGATGAGCAATTTTTCTTCCGTAATGTCTCGGATGATGCTCAAAAAGCCCAAATGCTCATTCTCGCTCATGACGGGTAAGAATGAGATGGTAACTACTTTGGACCCCAGTTCATATTCTTCAGGCTCGGCCAGCACTTCGAGCGGATCTTCCACATCGATGGCGGATAGATGGGTGGTGAACTGCTGAGCAAATTCAGTATGGCCGGACCGTAAAAGCGCATCGCTTAATTTATAAATTGATTGTCCTAGCCATTCTTCAAGCGGTTGTTCTTCGCTTAGGGCCAGCAAATTTTCGGCCGGTTCGTTGATCAGTAGCACTTCTTGCTCTTTACTGATCATGATGATGCCGTCGTTACTCGAGTTAATAATGGCGGCTAAACGGCTCTGTTGCCCAGAAATTTCGTGGAACAGCTGTGCATTGGTAATTGCTAGAGATGTCGCTTCAGCCACCGACTCGATTAGTGTGACCTCATCTTCTGAAAATGCATACGGTTTTGAATCACCAAAGGCCAAAATCCCCTCAATCGTGCCTCGATTTTGGATCGGGACGTAGACTTCACTGCGTGATTTTGGATGGAGAGGGGTGTGGGACGCCAACCCAAGTGTGTTGATGATTTCGACCCGCTTGTTGTGCACAAAGGATTCACCGGCCGCCGTTGAATCATCTAGCGCAATTTTGTAATGGGTGTCTGTCGCATAAATCCCTTCACGGGCGCTAGGCACCAAGTATTCCCCATTTTCATCTAACCGAAACATTGTGGCCGTTGACCAGCCGGTTAGCTCCGTCATCTTTTTAACCGTGCTGTTTTCAACAGATTCAGGGGTAAGTTTTTGGCTGATGAGTTGCAAAATATCGTAGAGAGACGTTTGTCGGTCTACCATACGTTTTTGCTCTTCAAAGATTTGTGAATTGCGCAGGGCTAGAGCGATCTGGCTGGCCGCATCCTGCATTAACTCAAGATCATCATCACGAAAATGGGTTTTGCGCGGATGGATGAGTGTCAAAATTCCGGTGACGACGGTTCCACTGTTGATTGGCACGCCTAAAACCGATCCCGCTTCATACGGTTCATTGGGGAGCGTGATCCAGCGATCGTCATTTGTCGCATCGTTTAGGATAACGGCTTGGCCAGTTCGGAAAATCCAGCTTGCCAATCCATCACGCATAACCTGCCCAACTAACTTTTTAGACTCGTCTCCTTTATTGGATCTTCGGGAGAGATAACTATTGGTGACCTTCCCATTTGAATCTACCAAAAGCAAACTACCCACTTCTGCGTGGGTTGTGGTGCAGGCGGCATCTAGAATTTTTTCGAGCGCAACATCGAGCGAGGTTGTGATGGCCGTTGAGCGAACCATGCGCAGAAGCCGATCAGACAAGTCTTGACGGGCCAGTAGCTCACCTTGAATTTCTTGCTGTTTGTTCAGCATTTCTTGCATGAACTTGCCGTTGCTCCGCATGTCGGCCGATTGATCTCTGAGAGCCATGAGCTCCTTTTGGGCCGCGTTGTACAAGAAAAATACAAAGCCCAACAGCAAAGAAACAATGACTGCAATGATGCTTATAACGTATGAAGTGAGGCTTTCGGCTCCATTTAAGCTAAAAATTTGAATTAGAAGAACTGCCAGCATGGCAACCAGCGTTACTCCAACAACATATGGTATGTAAGGCGCCCATTCATCCCAAAAGTGAGCCGGTACTTCATGCTCCAATTGGCCGTTTTCCGGATTGCGTTTAGCTGATTCTAAAGGTTGTGATCCACTGTCAAATTGAGCCATCAGATACGGGGGGGATAAGCGAGAGCTGTTAGTTTAAAGTTAGTAATATTTATCTCAGGCAAGCGAGCTCGTCCGACTTGCGAGTTAGTACCAAAGTCTATGTTAACTAAATTGGGGAAAGAAATAAATATACTTTTGTCCTACTCGTGACTTAAGCTTAACTTACGGCCGAAAGCACTCCAAAACGAATCAGGCAATATTAAGCGACCAGATAAGAAAAAGGCCCAGCTCACGTAGCTGGGCCTAGGTTTAATTTAGTTGAAAGACAAGCACTGCTTGTCAGAGGGGGAAGAGTGATTATTTCCCGATTTCGGCCGGAACCCCTTGAGCACCCACGTTAGACATATTGTCATACATGTTGTGCAAATCTGCACCTTTGAAGCGGGCTGTTTGATTGGTTGGTTTTAATGCTTCATCATAGAAGAATTGCGGCAAATCGTCGTCTGACTCAACAAATCCAGCATCGACATTAAACTGCCGTTCAAGCAAAAGCGTTTCACGGCCGAGTTCGTGGAAAAATGTTGGTGCAAGTTCAGTTCCCAACGCGCTGTTTATTGCTTCTGCCATATAAGCCACATTTGGGTTAGTAACCGATTTCCCAAAGACGCACAGTCCAATCGAATCGACGGCCGCGCATGAGATTTGAGACTCTAGACTGCGTTCGATTAATTCGGCCGCATCTTTATCGCGTGAAGCATATTTAGGAACATTACCCGTTGTATGGTCCGCCCCTTGAGCTGAAACCATCATTGAAATACCGGTGATTTCGATAACGCGAGGATCGTATGCGCTGATGGCCTGCTTTTTGATGCATGGAATGCGGTGCAAACCGTAGTGTTTGCCCACCCGATAGGTGCCTTGGGCCCACAGTTTTCCTTTTTCAGTACCAGCTAGCATCTCATCGAAAACAGACTGCATGAAGTCAACGTCTCCAAAATCTGCCAAGCCTGAATCCATTAAAACGGCGATCGTTGCACCGGTTTCGATGGTGTCTACACCCAGCTCGTTGCAGTTGTGATTCATGATGGCCAAATTATCTGGATGGGTTAAGCCGCAGTTTGTGCCGAGCAGGGCCAATGTTTCGTACTCGATGGGGGAAGTCATTTCCTTCCCATCTGCATCGTAATAAACGTTTGAGCACTGAATAACACAGCCTGGCATACATGCGTGTGTATGTTGTCCACCGCGCGATACGTTTAGATCGCGTACAAACGATCCGCCCATTTTGAAGTTGCCGTCTGAATCTAGCGGCTGTGATCCAAGGGTAAAGTTATTGGTCGGAATACCACCAACTTCGTTGGTGTAGTCCCCCATCGCCATGGTGCCAACCGGGTTGTATACCGTTTGGATAGCGGTATCTTCGTTGATCCAAGAGGCGTATTGCTTAACTGCGCCCAGCGTTTTCTTGCGTTCGTGCAAGGGGGGCATTTTATGCAGATCGATCACGATCGCTTTTACTTTTTTGCTACCCATAACGGCCCCGACACCACCACGTGCGGCAAGGCGAGACGGCCGATTGTCGTTATCGCTAAGAGCGATGCCGCCTAGCAAGCCCATGTATTCACCAACGGGGCCGGTGAGTGCAAGGCTAACTTTTTTGCCATATTTTTCGTGGAGCATTTCGGCCGCTTCAAAGTTTTTCTTACCCAAATACGGAGATGCATCGTCAAAGGTGATGGTGCCGTCTTTGTGCATGTGAATGACGGTCCACTCGTCTGATTGTCCATGCAGGGTGAAGCCACAAATTTCAAGACGCCCCATCGCATAAGCGAAAGTACCGCCACCATTGGCCTCTTTGATACCGCCTGTGAGCGGGCTTTTACAGCCAACGCTGAGCCGATTGGCGTTGGACATGGTGGTGCCAGCAAAAGGGCCGGCCGAAAAAATGAGCGGGTTTTCGGGGCCAAGTGGATCAACTTCGGCCACGTTCATATCGGTTAATTTTTTAGCAATTAGATAACGACCTGCTTTAACAAGTGGTTCCCCTTGCAATTCCTCAGATGAAATTGATTGATCATTGAGGTTGATGTCTAAATATTTTCTGATGATGGACATAGTTCATTTTCCTTGCAAAAAACGGCCGCAAATTTCGGCCCGATAGTAATTTTATGATTGATTGGGAAACGGTCAACTCTATTCGTGAGATTTTATTATGAGATAGACCGGTAGGCTGGGATGGCATAGACTGAGACTGAATGTGGCTAAATTAAAAAGCTTGCCATCCATTTGCTGAAAAAATTTAGACAGCACGGATGGCAAGCTTTTTGTGTGAGATGCGTTTTACCGATGGATAAACGGCAAGAAGATGATGGTCGGTTGTTCATCACCGGTTAGTTCAACCGCTCCGATGTCACAACGGTCGCTACCCGGCCGGCCGATGCCACGCCCATCTTCATCTGGGCAACCAGCGATGTCACCACGATCATATAGTGGGCTAAATGGAGATGGTTTTAGAATCAATCGGCCGTTGTACTTGCCAGTTGTATCAAACTCTAGTGAACCTAATAGTGGATCTTCACCAACCAAATCGTTGGCTTCACTAATTTGGCAAGACTCATCAAACGTGAGGTTGTAATCAAGAGAAACGATCTGGGCGATGTTGTTGCCAGATGTGCCGCTTGCGTCACAACTATTGGTTTTGTGCTGACCAATCACCGTATTATGCATGTAGGTGATAACCGCCTCTGGGTCATCATTTTGGCCCGGAAAATCTTGCCAGCGATTGCTGAGTCCAAAGACAGATTCCGCATTCTCTGCATTGGCGGCCAACGTTACGGAGTTCAGCCACAAGACGCTATCTCCACCAGAGGCCAAGTTGTAAACCACGCCGTTATTACCATCGTTTCCGGCAATGGTGACACCGGTTAGCTCCATGGTGGAATTCCAGTTGGCGATGCCACTAAAGAATGAATTGGTCGAATTGCTGATTACTTCGCTGTAGCGCAGGGTGAAATCGGCACCTTCGGCCGATTGGATCGCGCCACCCCAGCCAAACGTAGGCACGCTAGCCTGATTGTTGCGGATGAGCAGGTGTTCGCCGGTAAACGTCCCTTGATTTAGGATTGCACCACCGCCTCGTGTGCCGGTGATCACGTCACCGCCGGTTAGGCCAAAGCCGGTCATATCTACGACAGACCCAACTTCTATTGCAAAGATGCGATCGTCCAATGCAGATGCATCAATTGTGATGACGTCGGTGATATTCCCCATCATCGAAAGCTCTCCGATAATGTTTAGATCACCAACTTCGGCGCCACCCATCCCTTGGATGGTGAGCACGATGGGGCCATTGGTCGCGAAGACAATTTCATCCCGGCCGGGATGCCGCTCTGCATCGATAATCGCTTCGCGCAAAGAACAATCTCCAATCTCACACCCATCTGGATCAGGATCATCTGTTTCAGTGACGATCAACTGGTCCGGCTTAATTTTGATGGTGGAACAAGAGTTGGCTGGGCAAAATGTCAGATATTTTTCCGCTTCGTAGGCACCTGCATCACAGCGGTCGTCTGTGTTACGCGGCAGTCCTTTTTGATCGGTAGCTAGGCAATCAGAAAAGTTAACAAGCCCAATCGCTTGGGTTTCAGGAATTGTTTCAAACGTTGGTGTTCGGCCGCCCCACATCCCAAATTCACCCAAATATGCGGTGTCACTGATCACGTCTGTGGGTCCGTTAAAACAGCTTGATTCATCCGAAACATTATTGCCGCTTGAAATCAGATCGCCAGAAACAACACTACAGACTTGGTCAGAAACGGCTTCGTTATGGTTGCTCAAAATGACGTTTGCGGTTGAACTTATCATCCCGCCATCCAAAACAATGATGCCGTTGGTGGTACTGAACGCTTCGTTTTGACTGATGGTAGAAAATTGTATATCCACATTTGAGCCTGTCGTTGGGCTCACACTGCTTGAAACGTAAATGGCCGCCCCACCGGTACCAGAACTTCTGCCAACAGTATTGACTTCGGTTGTGTTAAATCCGATCGTCGAGTTTTGGATCAAGCTCGTACCTGCAGAATCTAAGAAGTAGAATCCGCCACCGGCCGCGGCTGTGTTGTGCCCTACAAAGCTTGATGTGAGGGTAATTTGCCCACCAGAAACGTAGATGCCGCCCCCGTACGCTTGTGCTTGATTTTGATCGATAATCGAGTTTTCGATGATTGCAATGGCTTGATCTGTGACTGCAAGGCCACCACCAGAATCTGCGCTATTGTGGCTCAGGTCTACCCCATCAATGGTTAACTGGCTGTTAGCCCCCGATACATGGACCGCTCCGCCCATTTCATTTTCAGCGTAACCACCCCAAAGAGATAGATTTTTGAGCGTTACGTTGGCTCCATCGGTGATAGAGAGAACCCGTGTGCGGGTGACCTGATCAGAATTCGAGAGCTGATTGGGAGTTAGCCCGATTTTGGTTCGTTGGGCACCCAAACCAGAGATAGAAACCGTCTTTCCCTGATCGATAACCAAAGTTTGCTCTTCGAGAACCCCATCTAAGATTGAAATGATGTCTGATGAGTTTGGCTCAACGGCCGCGATTGCATCAGCGAGTGTTTCATATTCACACCCCGCGCGACAAACCGTTTTTCTTAAGGGGTCATATCCTGGTCCGCGAACCGCATTGTCTGGAACTGGCGGCAAAGTTGGCCCAGCGAATGCGCCGCTGGAAAACCCTAGCGATAAAACTAGCCAAACCGAAATTAAACACACAAGCCCCATTGGTGTACCGATCTTCTTCATATTCTTCTTGTTGGCTTCCCATATTCTCGATCCTCTGAAGTAGTTCACTCTCTTTTCTGAATTAGTGCTTCACCAAACTTCTTCTATTGGATAGCTTCTTCCAATCTGGCGATGCCCACTTTTGTCACATTCCTTCCTTGAATAGCTCGGTCGCAGAAAATGCAATATGTCGAAGTGTTGCCTAGGCGGGTACTCTAAAAGCGGTAAAAGAGTGAGTTGTAAATATGGGAAATCATTTCCTTGGTGTCGAAACAAGATTTCTAGGTTGTGATGAGATTACCTTTTTACAGTCGTTTATTATATTAGGAGTAGAGTACTATTTCAATGGGGGAATTTGAAATGGCCGACTTTTGAGAGATTTTTATCCTTTTTGATGATCTATTAAAGGGTGCCCCGTTTGCTTTGCCAAAACGGTTAAGGTGGGGTAAGTTACTCGAAGGAAGCAGATGAGAGATCGTATTTTAAAAATCTCAGAGATATGCGGAGCTAATTGCGTAATCCCACCCCACTAAAAACTTAACAAGAGCGGTGCTACGGGCTGATTTCGCCTGTTAAATACGCGTTGTCGCACTGAGGTTTTAACTTGTGATATCCAGTAAAAAGCAATTTCAGGGAGCTTTTTGAGGAGAACAAAGAAAGTATATTCTTCTAAGTAGGTATAGCGATTGACTCATGATCATATATATTCAAAAACCAATAGATAAAACCGAGAATCGGGCACCGTTAACACCAGCGGCCGCTAAAAAATTGATTGGCTTAGGCTTCTCGATTGAAATGCCGGCCGGCACAGGTGACAAGAGCGGGCATCCTGATCAACAGTTTGTTGACGAAGGGGTAACTATTTCAACCAAGCCGGATGATTCATTAGCCAAGGCTGACATTGTTTTTGGACTCGAAATTCCTAAAGCAACCACTTTCAAAAAGATGAAAGAAGGGGCTATTTACTTGGGTCGGCTTGAGCCATTTGGGAACGAAAAGCTCATCAAAGCGGCCGCTAAAGCCAATATCCGATTGGTCAGCATGGAAATGATTCCGCGCACTACGCTGGCTCAAAAGATGGACATCCTAAGCTCGCAGGCGAACTTGGCCGGTTACCAAGCGGTGATCACAGGTGCAGCCAAGCTCGACAAAATTTTGCCGATGATGATGACCCCGGCCGGAACGATCTCACCCAGTAAAGTATTTATTATTGGGGTGGGAGTTGCTGGTTTGCAGGCGATTGCAACGGCCAAACGCTTAGGCGCTCGTGTTCAAGCGTTTGACACCCGCCCCGTGGTTGAAGAGCAAGTTAAGTCACTGGGTGCCAAGTTTGTCAAAATCGATCTGGGAGAGACGGGACAGACTGAACAAGGATATGCCAAGGAATTAACTGAAGAGCAGTTGGAACTACAGCGCCAAGGGATGGCGAAAGTATGTGCTGATTCAGACATCGTGATCACCACGGCCAAACTGTTCGGCCGCAAAGCTCCCATCATTGTAACGGCCGATATGGTTGCAGGGATGGCACCTGGCAGTGTGATTGTTGACTTAGCGGCCGAAACTGGCGGCAATGTTGAAGGGACTCAGCTCGATAAAGAGGTTGTGACCGACAACGGCGTCAAAATCATTGGGATTGGCAAGCTCGAAAACGAGCTACCGACCCATGCCAGCCAGATGTTTGCGGCCAACTTGGCTAACTTTACAGAGCACTTTTGGGATCAAGAAGCAGGGGAACTTGTTCTGGACCCAGAAGATGAAATTGTGCAGGGGTCACTGCTCACCGATGGTGGTGAGGTGATTCATCCGACCTTTAAGTAGATCAGTTCATCAGTTAATCAGTAGATCAGTTTCGCTTAGCGCATGTACTGAAATACTGACACACTGATACACTGAAGTACAAAAAAACTAAAAATGGAACCAACCACACTGATTTTACTCCTGTTTATTTTTGTCTTATCGGCATTTTTGGGATTTGAATTGATCTCGAAAGTCCCTTCTCAGTTGCATACCCCGCTTATGTCTGGCTCGAACGCGATTTCGGGCATTACGATTGTGGGTGCCCTGCTTGCGATTATGCAGAGCAGTGACAGCCAATTTGCCGGCTGGCTTGGATTTGTAGCTTTAGTTCTCGCATCGATTAACGTGGTCGGCGGTTACATGGTAACTGACCGCATGTTGGGCATGTTCAAGAAAAAGGAGACTAAGAAAGACTAATGGACCCGATATCAATCTTAGTAAATGTCGCATACATCGTGTCTGCGATTTTGTTCATCTACGGCATCCGTATGCTCGGCCGGGCAGAGACTGCACGCCAAGGTAACTTGGTTTCGGCCATCGGTATGTTTTTGGCCGTGATCATGACTTTGGTCAATGAGAATTTGATGGGGAATTTTGGCCTCATCTTTTTAGGAATTTTGATTGGTGGCGGCATTGGCTATTTTGCCGCCCAACGGGTCGAAATGACCGGTATGCCAGAGCTTGTGGCACTTTTTAACGGCTTTGGCGGTTTAGCCAGTTTGGCCGTTGGATGGGCCGAATACCAGCGTCTGTTTGAAACAAGTGGTGCCACCATTTTCACCTCAATCGTTATTTTTATAACCGTTTTGATCGGTGGTGTGACCTTTACCGGTAGTATTTTGGCTTGGGGTAAATTGTCCGGCCGATTTGGCGGCAACAGCACGTTACCCAATTCTCAGTTTATTAATATCGCCCTGATCGGGGTTTTGCTCTTGTGCGGCATTATGCTGGTGCTGTTTGGTGCCACAAATGCTGGGTACAGCATGTTTATGGCCGTTGTCGTGCTTTCGCTTGTATTTGGTGTGACCGGTGTTATGCCAATTGGCGGTGGCGACATGCCGGTTGTGGTCTCGTTGCTGAACAGTTTGTCAGGTTTGGCGGCGTCTGCGGCCGGATTTGTGATCGGCAACAACGTTTTGATCGTGGCTGGCTGTTTGGTCGGTGCTAGCGGTCTGATTTTGACCGTGATCATGTGCCGCGCCATGAACCGTACGCTGATGAACGTTTTGATGGGTGGCTTTGGTGCGACCTCATCTGGTGGTAGCGGCGTAGAAGGG
>JAHDGV010000367.1:0-2878 GCA_020631655.1 Chloroflexota bacterium
AGGGTAGGGAGCATGGGCGGCCGTTTTGCCGCGATTGATTCTCGTTTGGCGGCCGAGCCGCCGTGTCTGCGTTTGCGTGTTTTTTGGGTCATGGGGTTCTCAATTAAATATTCAAAATTAATTGTTCTTTATTAATTATTTTTTGACGGAGACGCGCCGTGTAAGCGTAGCGACGACGTCTCTACAAGTTGTGTCCTAATTCTTTTGAGATGGCTTGTGCCGTGCGCATGATCGTTTTTGATAGCTCGTCTATTCGATCAGCTAGCATTCGAGAGCTAGGTGCGGCAATGCACAGCGAGCCTTGCACCTGTCCGTGGGTATTAAAGATGGGAGCCGCTACGGCCGACAAACCAACCTCTAGCGCGTCTTGTGTGCGGCCGTAGCCTTGGGCTTGTGTGGCCTCTAATTCAGCCATTAACTGTTTTGGCGTGGCGATGGCGGTGGGATGGGCATTTAACATGCCGTCCAAATCAAGTTGGTCACGGCTCAACCCATCCATCCAAGCTAACAGCACCAACCCGGTAGATGTGGTGTGCGCCGGAAACCGGCCGCCGATGTACTGCGCCATCCCCATCACGTGCCGGCCGAGCTGTTCTTCGACTACCATCGACATCGGCCGATTTTCATCGTCGATCCATAAAATATCGAGCGTGACCGATTCATTGGTTTGTTGTACAAGCTGTTCCATGTGGGGTTTGGCGATGGTGCGCAGATTGCTGGAGCGAATCGCACGGCCGCCCCAGACAATCAGCTCCGGCCCAAGTGCATAGTCTCCGGCCGAGGTTTTGCGCACAATCCCTTCCCCTTCCAGCGCAGACAACAGCCGAAAAACGGTGGTCCGTTTTAGCCCGCTAGCCTCGATGAGATCGGGCAGGGTCCACACCGGCCGGTCATCTGTAAACAGCCGGATGAGGCCAAATGTGCGTGCGAGGGATTGTGTGCCAGCGTACTTTTCCATAATGTGGATTAATAGTCTGTATTATGGATTGAGCTTTGTTTTTTGACAACTAGGAAAAATTTGCCTGATTTTTAGCTGAGATTAATTGACAGATGGGTTCTCAATTTAATATATCTATTGGAGCTGGCCGTTTGAATTAAACTTTATTTGCAACCCTTCTAAAAAATGGACTCGAAATCTGAAAATCCAGAAATGCCAATTTTCTATAAACCGAATAGGACGGTGAATAGACTCATATCTGAAATGGGTGTTCCACTAATTGCTGGAGTCACATTTACATTGCTTGGTGGGAGTTTTTTGCTTGCTGATGAATTATGGATGGGGTTAGGGATCTTTATCGTTGGTCCACTTTTTCTTATTCAGATAGTGAGGAGCTATGTTTGGCGCTGTTGGTTTGATGACTATCAAATTGTGGTCGAAAAAATGCTTACATCAGAATCCTATGATGTATCAGAGTTAAAACGAATATGGGCAAGTGTCGAACCAAAAAAGTCAAATCGCAGAGAGATGGTTTGGTGTACACATTTTGAGTTTAATGGTTCAAATTTTCTTTCAATTGAGGGAGACGAAAGAGAGTCAAAGGAGCTGGCAGAAAGGCTAAACGAGGTTTATTTCCCCATAATCAAAGAGAAAGGTCTCCTCTAGGCGTTTAACCGAAAAACTTATTCTTCGAGCCTTAATTTTTCTGTAATTCAATCTAATAGGCAGAATGCTACAATTTCTAACTTAACCTGAGTTTTGCTTAAGCATTTCGGCCGCGGATATGCGCTGATTTCCGCCGATATTTCATGAATAATCATGTAAATCAGCGTACATCCGTAAAAATCTGCGGCAAATTACTAACGTGTGGTCTTATCCAAAACTGAGGTAACTTAGGAATAATTGTCTACGGAGGAAAAATGCAGAAACTTCAGTTCACTAAACCCAATTTATGGCTTATCGTGCTATTTTTGATTGCATTATTGATGGTGATAGGGTTTGCCACAGAAACCAACGCGACAACCAGTAGCGCAACTCAAACGGCCGAATATCAAGTTGTTTTTGATGCCACGTGGGACCCAGACGGCGTTCCTAGTCCTCATTTTTCCCGCTTGGTAGGGGGAACCCACAACGCCGACACCGTGATTTGGGAGCGCGGCGGACTAGCTTCTGATGGGATGGAGGTGATGGCCGAGAGCGGCGGAACCTCGACCCTATTGAGTGAGATCAGAGACAATGCAAATGCCAATCAGACCCTTTTGGGGGACCCGATCCCCGTTTCTCCGGGTACGGGTGATGTGGATGCGTTTACGGCCGATCTTGATTATCCACTGTTGACGCTTGTGACGATGATAGCTCCTAGCCCCGACTGGTTTGTCGGGGTCTCCGGCCTGTCACTGCTCGATGAGCAGGGGGAATGGCGGGATGAGATTGTGGTGCAGTTACTTCCGTATGATGCGGGGACTGATAGTGGCCCAGACTTCACATCGGTCAATGATGATACCAATCCGGCCGAAGCGATTTTCTTGATCGAAGATGCAGGTCTTTTTCCAGATGGAGCTTTAGGCACTTTTACGATTACTCGCTTGGATGCGCCGGAACCAACCCCAGAGGCAACAGCCACTCCTGAGCCAACCGCTACGCCAGAAGCAACCGCAACGATGATGCCTCCATTTGTAGCGGATAATTTTATCTATTTGCCAATTGTGGTAAATGAATAATGGTCTGTAAGGGTGTCCCTTGTGGTCACCCGGTTTTGCTGTGGTGTCAACACGGCTTCCATGCCAACATGGGCCCCAAGAGGGAGGCCCCATTGGCATCAACTTAAGTAAAAATCAACCGTATCGAACGCGTTTAGTTGCCAATTTAGATGGCACGTATTGAAAATCGGGCGAGTTAATCGCCTAACTATCTTCGACAGTCAGGTTTCTCCAGCGATTA
>JAHDGV010000367.1:2978-5411 GCA_020631655.1 Chloroflexota bacterium
GCGATTAACTCGCCCGATCAGGGTCATGAGCACAACTCAAACGGCATCGAAAAGTGTATATCCAGCTTAAATTGATACATGGCCCCCCACTAGGCTACTTTGCTATCGGAGAGAGGCCCCAACAATAAGTTGGTTCTGAACCTGACTGGTTTTTTTATAGCCGAACATCCCGCCGGAAACTTTGCCGAATGCCGAAGTACACCAGCACCAACGCAACCAGCGCAATGGCATAGTTCACAATCTCCCAAAAGCGTTGCCCGGCCGGGTCGAGCGGAATCAAAATGCGGGATGCTGATCCGCGTGACCGAATCTCCAGCAGGTCCAAATCTTCGAGCGCCCAGTCAGCCATATTTTGCACAAATTGTAGATTGAGTAGCCCTGCATCCCCGGATAAGCTGGCAGATAAGTTGAGCAAACTATCTTCGGCAAAGGTGGCTGACCCCACCACAATCAATCGGCCGTCTGCGCTCGACTCGTCGATTTTGCTAATCGCCACCGGCTGATTGTTGACGGCCGGAATCTCCCCATCTGCAAAAAAGCTGTCAAACTTCCCCTCAACCGAAACGGCTAAATCCTGTTGTTCAAACCCGGTCCCGGGGGCAAACCCATTGTCCGGGAACGCTTCAAAATTGGGCAACACATTGGGATCGGCCGAGAGCCAAGCCCCATTTGTTGAGCGGAGTAGGGTTTGTACGGTTCGGTCGGCATTTTTAGCATCATCAATTTGAACCGGCTGGGCGTAGCTCAGCGTAACGGCGGGTAAATTGGCTAGGGCAGGATTATCAGCCGCCATGCCGTCCGGCCGAATGTCAACGAAAAACGGATAATCGAGCGCCTCAACCTCTTGCACCTGCGTGCCGCCAACGTCTCGCACCGTGGTGACCGGGAACGGCTGATTTTGACTGTCGAGAACCAGCTCGCGCCGCACAATAACGCCGTGATGGGCTAGCCATGCGGCCGTGTTTTGGGCGTTGGCCAGCTGTAGCACAATCTGCCCGCTAAGCTCATCAACACCCAACGCGTAGTTGCTGTAGCCGATCAAAATATTGCCACCCCGTAGCAAATACTGGTCGAGCGCAAAAATCTCTCCGTCGCTCAGGGCGCGGGGGCTGAGCACAACCAAAAAGTCAACTTCGGCCGGAACCGGCTGGCTCAAATCGATGTTTTGTACCTCATACTCTTGTCCCAACTGACTGCGGATCAGATTAAACTCGCTCAGCAAAACCGGCTCGGTGTTTGATGGGTCCGTTTGTGGCTGTGGGATGGGGGACCAGACCCCAACCACCTTTTGGAACCCCGATGCCGTGCGGCGCAGGGCCGCTTCAATTTGGGTACGGATGGTTGCCTCTTGCCCATCGTCGGGCGGGAAAAGCACCTGGCTTTCACCTCCGGCCTCGAGCACCATGTGGGCATAAAATGTTTCGCCTGAGATTGAGCTGAGCAAAAACGGCCGGATACCGGTCTGTTGCTCAAACTCGGCCGCTGTTAGCTCAGATGCTGGATCATCGAGATTGACCAGTTCAAACTCAAACCGGCCGTTGCTCTCCGCTTCAAGGTCGGCCGCGACCTGCACAATCCCGTTTGAAACCGCCTCGAATTCTTGAGGCAAAGTAGACAGGGTGAAGTAATAGGTGAGCTTTACGGGGCCATCTAGCGAAGCCAGAACCGCGTTGAAATCTTGAAAGCCAAAGACGGTCTTTTTGATCGTGCTGGTCAGATCATATTCGAGATTACTCAGCCCCACCTCAACCCCAAACGGGGTCTGATCCACCTGAATCAGCTGGCTAAAGTTGAGAATCTCAGTCTGATCTCCGTATTTGATAAGCAGGTCAAAATAGGCGTTCACCACCGATGATTCGTATCGATCTGAGATTTGGAACGGTTGTGGCAAAATGCCGTAGGTCTGATTTGCTTCCAGCTCGGCCGCCGGATCGTCGGCCGGATCAATCACACGGGCGGTGACGTTTCCGTCGGCCCCGATTTCGTATTCGGCCAGCATGTCACGGATTTGTGGGACGAGCGGAAGCAGGAGCGGATGGTTGTTTTCACTGATGTAGGCGGTGATTTCGAGCGGCTCGTCTAAATTTTGCACAATGTCACGGGTCGGCTGGGATAGACTGTATTCCCGATTTTCAGTCATGTCGAGCCGCAGTCGGTTGAGCGGGTAGAGCCAGACGTTCAGCAGAAGCAGGTTCACTAGCACAACGGCCGTGGTTATCCATGAGCGCCGTTTGTAGGCGATCTGTTTTGCGCTCCAGCGGATGCTGTCCAAAGACAAGACGTTTAGGGTCAGAAACAGGCCGGTGAGGGAGAGATAGTAGATTAAATCGCGCAAATCAAGCACGCCGCGCTGGATGCTCTCGAAGCGGCTTCCCGTGCCGATGGCGGTTAAAATCTCGACCCAGTTGCCAGAGAAAAAGTCGGTGACGGCCG
>JAHDGV010000368.1:0-1399 GCA_020631655.1 Chloroflexota bacterium
CCATGGTTCATGCGTGTGGTGGAAGCTTTATGGTGAAGAAAGACTTGATTGCGGCAAAGAAATTTGACGAGATCGAAAAATTAGCGGCATCGGCCGTTGAGATCGTTAAAACGGCCCGCAGTTAGAGAGATCAAAGAGTAGAGAGATAAGAGAGGAGAGACAAGAGAAAGGTGTTCATCCTCTTCTCTCTGAGCGAAGCGATCTCTTTTCTCTCTTCTAATTAATTTGGAGAAATACAATGACAAAACGAGTTGTTACATTAGGTGAAATTATGCTCCGCTTAAAATCCCCAGGATTTGAGCGGTTTTTTCAGTCGTCTTACTTAGAATCATTTTTTGGCGGTGGCGAGAGCAACGTCGCTCTGTGTCTGTCCAACTGGGGCTTAGATGCCTCGTTTGTGACCGCACTGCCAGCCAATCCGATTGCGGATGCCTGCGTTCGCTACCTGCGTGGCTACGGTGTAGACACATCGTTTATCGCCCGGCAGGGTGAGCGGGTCGGCATCTACTACCTTGAAGCGGGTGCCAATCAGCGTGCCTCCAACGTGGTGTACGATCGGGCTCATTCATCGATTAGTACGGCCAAGCCGGACGATTTTGATTGGGACGCGATTTTTGACGGAGCGGGCTGGTTCCACATCACCGGGATTACTCCGGCGATAAGCGAAACCTCAGCTGAGCTGTCGCTGGCGGCTGTGAAAGCGGCCCGTGAACGTGGCATAACCATTTCGTGCGACTATAACTTCCGCAAAAAGCTGTGGAAATATGGCAAGACGGCCCCCGAAGTGATGACCGAACTGGTCAAATATGTTGATGTTGGCATCGCCAACGAAGAGGATTGCCAAAAATCACTCAACGTGAAATTGGAAGAAGGTGAGGTTGATGACGAGGTGACGGCCGGTCACTTGGATACCGCTCGATATGAAGCGTTGGCCAAGAAAATGTTCGAGACTTTCCCGAACTTAAAATATCAGGCGATTACCCTGCGCGAGAGCATCAGCGCGAGCCACAACGGCTGGTCCGCCTGCCTCTACAACGGTAAAGAGTTCTTCTTAAGCCAGCGATATGACATCACCGACATTGTTGATCGCGTAGGTGGTGGAGACTCGTTTGGTAGCGGCTTGATCTACGGTTTGCACACTGGGATGGGGGATGAAGAAGCGCTCCGCTTTGCGGTTGCGGCATCTTGCCTCAAACACAGCATTTTGGGTGATGCGAATCTTTCAACCCTTGATGAGGTGAAGCGTTTGGCAGGCGGTGACGCCTCCGGCCGCGTTCAACGGTAGAAACCTCGTTGGGGCTATGACATTCACATCGAACTAATTCTGGATTGGTAAATTTTGGTGTGAATGTCTCGCCCCAATGCGAATACTTGCTTTTGAATAATCAGATGGGCAATG
>JAHDGV010000368.1:1499-3233 GCA_020631655.1 Chloroflexota bacterium
AGCCGTTCTTGACTACTAACTGAATGTTTCGGCCCAGCAATAAATGCGATGTGTTGATGACCTGCATCAACAAGGTGGTTGACGGCAAGTTTTGCTACCTGCTGATCATCGATGTTGAAGGTGCAGACGTTATTCACATCGGCCGAGAATTGGCGATTGATTAAGACAATAGCAGGGAAGTGGCCTAATCGCTCAACTAAATCTGCCTGTTCCAAACGTGAGCTACACAAAATTAATCCATCAACTCGCTTCTCCCACAGCGAGTTAAGCACCGCGATCTCCCGATCCACATTTTCATCAGTATTTAGCAGGAAAACGGTGTAGCCTGCTTCAAATGCTAAGGTTTCGACTCCGTGTGCGATTTGGGAAAAAAATGGATTGGAAATATCCGGCACCACCAGTCCAATTGTTGCGGTCTTCTGGGTCGCTAAACTACGAGCCAAATTGCTCGGCCGGTACCCCATCTCATCCGCAATTTGCAAAATGCGCAGTCTCGTTTTTTCGCCAACGCCATCTTTGTTGTTGATGGCCCGCGAGACCGTCATCATCGAAACGCCCGCTTTTTTTGCGACTTCATCAACTGTTACACGTTTTTTCAAATCGACCTCTCTAAATGATTAGTATACCAACTCTTACCTAGTTGTTGGCAATTTGATGGGAGTTGTGATAGCCTATTGTTAGCGCTAACGTTAACGCTAACGTAGTCTATCGTTACTCACTATACCTGTCAAGCGGCTACGTAAACCGCAAAAGGACAGTTCGCAATTGGAAGGAGAGAAAGGAATGCGACCAGTTGATCGATATTTGGATCCAGATCCAACTGTGCGATACATTGCTAAACAGCTTTATGACACCGTTGCTGACTTGCCACTGATCTGTCCGCATGGGCATGTGGATCCATCTCTATTTGCTGATCCCGATTATCGATTTGGCTCTCCAACTGAACTTTTTATTACCCCCGATCACTATGTTTTTCGCATGTTGTATTCGCAAGGGGTTACGTTGGAGGAGCTAGGCATCCTGCCAGATTCGGGATCTGTCGAACCACCAAATAATCGGGCCATTTGGCAGATTTTTGCTGATCATTACTATCTCTTTCGGGGTACACCTACAGGCATTTGGATCAATGATTCACTTGCGACGATTTTTGGTGTTGAAGAAAAATTATCATCTCAAAGCGCCCAAGCGATTTATGATCACGTCTCTGCAAAACTGCAACAGCCAGAATTTACGCCACGCAGACTGTATGATCGATTCAACATCGAACTGCTTTGTACAACTGACGGGGCAACAGATTCGTTAGAGCATCATCAAGCAATTCAAGCTTCAGGATGGCACGGCCGTATTTTGCCAACCTTTCGGCCGGATGGTTTGCTCAATCTTGATGATCCGAATTGGCGGCAACAGATTGACTCGCTAAACAGCGTCTTAGGAATCGAAATTGCCAGTTATGGTCAATTTATCGAAGCACTAGAGAATCGTCGCGCCTTTTTTAAATCATTGGGTGCAACAGCAACAGATCACAGCGCGTTGTCACCTTTTACGGCTGAGTTGTCTGCCACAGAAGCGGACGAGATTTTTCAGCAGGCGTTGCGTGGAGAAATTTCGGCCGAAAACAGCAAGCGATTCACCGGCCACATGTTGCTAGAAATGGCCCGGATGAGTGTTGAAGACGGGTTGGTGATGCAACTGCATGTTGGGTCATATCGCAATCACAATCAAACTATATTTGAT
>JAHDGV010000368.1:3333-5392 GCA_020631655.1 Chloroflexota bacterium
GAAGAGGCGATTGAACAAGTTGAAGCAGAATTTGGCCCAATCGATATCCTCATCAACTGTGCGGGTGGGAATACGCCACAAGCGGTATCGAGCAAAGAAAACCTATTTTTTGACCTACCAAAAGATGCTTTAGATTTTGTCTTTGACCTCAACTTGCTTGGCACAATTTTGCCGTGCCAAGTTGTTGGTAAATCAATGGCCAAACAAGGATCAGGCATCATTTTGAACCTATCATCGATGGCGGCATTCTCACCATTGACAAAAGTCATCGGATACAGTGCGGCCAAAGCCGGGGTCAACAACTTTACCCAATGGCTGGCCGTTCATATGGCGCAAGAGTACAGTCCCAATATTCGGGTCAATGCGCTCGCACCTGGCTTCTTTGTTGGCAATCAAAACAGATCACTTTTGCTGTGTGAAGACGGTAGCTTGACCAAGCGGGGTCAGCAAATCATCGATCACACCCCGATGGGACGCTTTGGCGATGCTCAAGAATTGGTCGGAACGATGTTGTGGCTATTGTCACCGGCCGCACAATTTGTGACCGGCATTGTGGTTCCGGTTGATGGCGGCTTTTCGGCCTATAGTGGTGTCTAATTTTTATTTATGTCTTTAGCTGAAAAACTACTCAAAACTGCACTCGAAAGAGTGAAAAACAATAGTCAAATAACTGGCGATTTGTTCCCCAACTACAGTGATACGACTGAGTACAACCTGAACGAAAACAACAATTGGGTGGCGGGATTCTGGACCGGAATGCTTTGGCTGGCGTATGCGCAAACCGGTGATACCGGCTTACGCGACTGCGCCATCAACCTGTTACCCAGCTTTGAAAAACGGCTGGATGAAAATATCCATATTAATCACGATATGGGATTTTTGTTTATGCTGAGCGCACGAGCTCAATCTGCCTTGGCAAACGATCCAGATGCGGCGGCTCTCACCATGCGGTCGGCCGATGTTTTGCTCAATCGCTTTCGGCAGAAAGGGCAATACATTCAGGCATGGGGTCCGGTGGGTGAAGATCGGCGCGGGGGGCAGATGATCATGGACACAATGATGAATCTGCCCTTGTTGTTCTGGGCCAGTAAACACACGGGCAATCCTGGTTACGCTGAAATCGCCTTGAAACACGCCAAAACGATGGCGAAATACAACATCCGGCCGGATGGAAGCACGTATCACACTTTCTTTTTTGATCAGGAAACCGGTGATCCGTTGCGGGGTGAAACCCATCAAGGTGCGGCCGATGAGTCGATGTGGGCACGTGGGCAGGCGTGGGGCGTTTGCGGCTATGCTATGGCGGCTCAACTGGCTTCTGAATCGCCAGATTCGGCCTTTTTCGTGGAAACGGCTCGCAAATTGGCCCAAAAGTTTATGGCCGAACTACCGGCTGATGATGTGCCACCTTGGGATTTTTGGCTACCGGATGGCTGGCCCAACCATCGTGATAGTTCGGCAGGATCAATTGCGCTGGTAGGGATGTTGCGGCTGGCGCAGATCGATCCTGACAATGTGGCTGAGTACAACGGTTATGCACAGCGTTTATTTAATGGATTGGCTGAGCACTGTTGGGACAGTCGGCCGGATGCGCAGGGGCTACTCCTGCATGGTGCCAGTCACGTTCCCAAAAAGTTGTGGATGGACAGCTACCTCATCTATGGTGATTTTTTTATGCTTGAAGCGTTGCTGATGCTGACTGGAAATCAGGTTGATTTGTGGGTGACCGGCTGAGACGTATGGTATAAGTCGTTGATTTAATAAGGATTCGATTTCAACGCTCTGCGCTGATCATCTAAATCAAATCTAAATATCCTTCTTAATATATCTTTAAAGATTTTCTGGATAATCGTAATAACTACTCCCCAAACTATACAAAACTAATTTTAGAAGGACGAAGAATGAAATTACGATATTATCTATATTTAGCGCTTATTTTTTGCGTTGCCTGTGGCGGAACGCAAGATATTGAGCCTGTAGACCAAACACCAACAGAAGATGTAGCAGTTGAGGTGGAAAGCAGCGAGGAAGTGCATGGTGAAGATGATCATGATGAAGA
>JAHDGV010000369.1 GCA_020631655.1 Chloroflexota bacterium
TTACAGCCCAATATGCCAACTGGTCCCATGGGAGCAGATAGCCAGAGAAGCTGAGTACGAGCGTAAACACCAACAGCAACATACCGGTGAGCCATGTAAACTGGCGCGGTTTCTTGTAACTGCCTGTGATATATGTTCGAAGCATATGCAAGGCGACGACGAGAACCATCACCTCCGCACCTAAACGGTGCATGTCACGCATGAGCTGACCAAGAGGTACATTGCTCATGATTTCCCACATGTTCTCAAACGCAACGTCTGGAGAAGGTGTGTAGAAAATCATCAGGAAGATACCCGTGATCGTTTCCCAGATAAACATGAAGGTTGAAAGCCAACCTAAACGGAATGTGGGATAGATGTGAGTTACTTCTGCATGATAGAAACTAGGACGGATGTGTAGCCAGAAGCTGTCAGCGTGTGGACGCAGACGGGGATTCGGCCGACGTGGTTCATCACCACGCAACATGCCGCGAATATCATTGATATTCATACCCGCTGTTACACGTTCTACAACGTCGTCAGCTTTGGCGATCAGTGCTTGCTTAACACCGAGCTCGCGGATTTCATCAAATAAAGTTGCCATAGATATGATCTCCTTTTCAGGGTACCTGCGCTTATGCCATCTGCTTGAAAAAACTATCCGAGTTTATGACTCTGAAGATGGCTGGGAGGCGATTTGTAAATCTCAATCATCCGCTTGAAGACTTATGAGATCGCCTAGCCTGCTTAGAAAAGATAGTGTTTCTAAAATTACGTGTTTAAACTAAATCTTGAAGCAAAGTGAGTTCAACACCTTTCTTCTGTGAACCTGTATCTACTTGCATACTTTCGACAGTACGGCCGTTTAGTTGAACGGGAAGGAATTGACCCAATTCATCTGTTCCAGATGATTCACTGGTTCCGTCTGTGAAATTTAATGTCACAGAGAATCTGTCCAGCGAACGTGGAGCTGGTGATTGAATGCGACGACCGTCTAGACGATATTTTGAACCATGACAAGGGCATTCAAAGCGATTAGATGCATCATTCCACTTATAGATACAACCTAAGTGAGTACATACTTTATAAATCGCAGCTACCCCAGTGATTTCACCTAGTTCATCACTTGCTTGATACATACGCTCAATCCCTGTTGGATCCGTCGTGTCTAAATTAACCAACCAGAAGCGGCCTTCTGCATTGTCTACAGGTGGCTCGTTCACGCCTGGAATTTTGTCAGGAAGAACATTGAAGACACCACCAAACTCACCATCACGAATACGAGGAATGGCGAACCAGAGAGCCAAGCCAGTGAACTCTGCCAAGTAGAGTGCAATTGAAGCCGTCCAGATGTAGTAGAGAAATTCCCTTCTTGATATACCGGGAACTTGTGTTTCTGTTGCAGCCATATTGAATCTTACTCCTAAAAAATTGATGCAAATTCTGCGTTTACTAACTTGCCGATTAAAGTAAAAAAACTTTTCACTCGGTAATGTAAACAGACCCAATCACCTTTGGGTCAAAATCAAGATTATAAAATTATAGCTATCGACTGGGACCGGTACAAGATGACCGAAGTTATTTGAGAGGAAAACTTGTGGGCGCTGAGGGACTCGAACCCCCGACCCCTTCGGTGTAAACGAAGTGCTCTAACCAACTGAGCTAAGCGCCCGGCTAAGGGATAAAAATTATAGCTAACGGGCTCGAAAAATCCACTTTTTGTAAGAAAAACAATTCGAAAACAGGTACCCCCTCCATCTAAGGTCCTTTTGAGCCGATTTTTAGTAAGCGGCTCATTACACGCTTTTACATGATTTATACATGCTTTTAGGTGTAATAGGATTGTAAGAAGCAACCATTTTTCTTAATATCGAAGTCGAGAAAATCGAAATGGGTACAATTCAAACATGTTGGAAAAAGTAATCACTGTACTCACCCAATCTTTCAGAGTTTTCGGCCGGGCCCGTGCCACCCTCATGGCGGCCGCACTCACCTACTACACACTTCTATCCATCTCCCCCCTTCTAATTTTGACCGTTGCGATTGCGGGTTACTTTTACGGCGATGCGCTTGTAGAGGCAGAAGTGCTCGATCAAATTGCCCAATTCACCTCTGAAGAGGTCGCAAATACAGTAAAAGAGCTTGTGACCAATACGGCTCAGCCAGAAAGCGGCATCATAGCAACGCTTCTCAGTTTTTCCATCCTCTTTTACGGCGCATCCAATCTCTTCACCATGCTCCATGATACGTTCAACATCATTTGGGATTTGCCCTACTCGCTCAGGAGCACATGGTGGTACGCCATCCGGCAACGATTAATCGGAATCGGGATGGTGTTAGTTGTTGGGCTACTGCTTCTGGCATTCATGGTGCTAGGCTCTGTTTTGGGGGCGATTGGAGATTACGTTGTGGCAGAGTTCCCTACGCTGGCGAACGGTATCTTTCTGGCAGAGCGGGGGTCAACGTTTCTACTTGTCCCGCTCATCTTTGTTGGGATCAACATTTGGTTGCCTGATAACAATCCAACCCTTTGGGATGTGTTGATCCCCTCTTTCATAACCGCCATGCTCTTGCTAGGTAGCCGAACATTGATCAGTCTGTATTTGCAATTCTCTAGCACCAGCGCAGTATATGGCGCGGCCGGCTCTATTGTTGTGCTGTTGGCTTGGGTTTATATGATGGGGTTGATCGTTTTTTATGGGGCGGCTCTATGTAAGGCGTTTGCAGAGCAGTTTGGCTCCCAACAAGCTGAGTGAATCAGTAGGTCGGACTGACTCACCGACCTACTGAACCACTAATTAGCGAAGCGGACTAACCTATTGCCCCGCCTCTTCTACCGCATCTACCGCAGCACCTTTGTGGGCCACGTTCAAATCATCTAATTGATGCTGAGCTACAAACGAAGGAGCATCAGCCATCAAGTCGGTTGCATTCTGGTTTTTCGGGAACGCCATCACTTCACGGATATTCGGTTCACCCGCCATGAGCGCGATGAGACGGTCCAGACCTTGAGCAATACCACCATGAGGTGGAGCACCATACTCGAATGCCTCAAGCATGTGACCAAACTGATCCTGAGCCTCTTCAATAGAGAATCCGATTAGCTCCATAATTTTGCGCTGAAGCGGCCGTTCATGGATACGAATACTGCCACCAGACACTTCATAGCCGTTGCAAACCAAGTCGTATTGCTCACTAAGAACAGCATGGGGATCGGTATCTAGCAACGGAATGTGGTCCCGCTGTGGCGCCGTAAACATATGGTGGCTAGGCGCATAGTGGCCGTCTTCCATCCCTTCTTCAAATAGTGGGAAGTCGATTACCCAGCAGAAGTTCAGGCTAGTGTTTTTGGTTAGATCAAGACGACGCCCCATTTCTAAACGGATCTCGCCCAAGACGTTGTAAACAACCATTTTGTCATCGCTTGATAGCAAAATCAGGTCGCCTACTTCCGCATCCATTTTGGTCATAATCGCATCTAACTGATCTGTAGAAAAGAATTTGGCGATTGGTCCTTTTACCTGCTCTGTCTCTGGATCAATGGCGAGATATGCCAACCCTTTGGCACCAAATTTTTTGGCATATCCTTCCAGATCAGACATATCTTTCCGGCTGTAATGACCGCATCCTTTGGCGTTAATCGCTTTGGTTGGTTTGCCATCTTTTGCATTGCTGGCGAACACTTTAAATGCACTGTCAGCCATGATGTC
Source organism: Chloroflexota bacterium (assembly GCA_020631655.1). GTDB lineage: Bacteria > Chloroflexota > Anaerolineae > Promineifilales > Promineifilaceae > WTJY01. Next base: position 3,690 of record JAHDGV010000369.1, read on the forward strand.
GGTTAGGTCAACCAACTCCATGCCAAACCGCATGTCCGGCCGGTCACTACCAAAACGATCCATCGCCTCGCGGTAGCTGATGCGCGGGAACTCTTTTGATCCGAGTGGGATCACCGACGTGTGCTCAACCATCCCGACGGTCATTTCCTCGATTAGATCCAAAATATCGTCCCGCTCAGCAAAGCTCATCTCAAGGTCCATTTGGGTGAACTCTGGCTGGCGATCCGCACGTTGATCCTCATCACGGAAACAGCGCGCAATTTGGAAATAGTTTTCATACCCAGCTACCATGAGCAACTGTTTTAATTGCTGTGGGCTTTGGGGTAGCGCATAAAATTTTCCGGGATGCACACGGCTGGGAACCAAATAGTCACGGGCTCCTTCAGGGGTGCTTTTAAACAGGATGGGTGTCTCAACTTCGATAAAGTTGCGCTGATCCAAAAAGTCACGAATGTACTTGATGGCCGCATGGCGAATACGCAGGTTGCGCTGCATCCGCTCACGACGCAGGTCCAAATAGCGATATTTCAGACGCAAGCTTTCGTCTTCCCCTGCATCTTTATCCACTTGAATCGGCACAGGTTTAGATGGGTTCAGAATTTTGATTTCGGCCACGGTCATCTCAACCGCACCGGTAGCGAGGTTGGGATTTTCCATCCCTTCCATACGGGCATCAATGGTGCCGCGAACTTGTAAAACGTATTCGTTGCGCACTTTCTCTGCAATCGCAAAATCTACGTCTGTTTTACCGCTATCAATCACAACTTGAGCAATGCCTGATGAGTCGCGTAGGTCGATAAAAATTACGCCCCCCATATCCCGGCGGCGATTGACCCAACCGGCCAATGTAACCGTCTGCCCAATGTGCTCTTTTCTCAAAATTCCGCATCTATGTGTCTTTAACATATCGCCTAAACCTGTCCTGAAATTTAAAATTTGCTCCCACAAAATCAAAGGGCTTGTCTTAGTGATTATGAAGAGCACAATCGCTAAAACAAACCCCTTTTTGTATCTGTTTGGGTTGGTAAACCTTTTCCTTTAAAAGTTAGAGTCAGAATTCTAGCATGGGGGTGTTAGGTGGACAATTTTCAGTATATGCTCTTAAAACAGTTACGTGGCTATCCAGGCAGGACCTTAGTTTGGTATGACCAAAACGGGATTGTTTCTGCAAACGTTTCGGTTTACTCTGTTCGTAGTTAATAAAACAGCGCTTCGCACACAATTTAGATAAGAAGTTCCCTTCTAAAACCGAAGCATTTGGTGTGAAACACCAGTTCCTTTCCAATACGTTGCGAATTATTTTTGCAGAAAAATATTACCCTTACTTCCATTGAGTTTCACTGGCGGCCGGATTATTTCCAGTCTCCCGGAGGATATCTATCGAAAAGAAAACCAAATTATTCACTCGATCAGACGGCCGGAGATGCTCGTTTTGCCACACGGCATAAGACCTATAAGGGTCACGCTATTTAGGAAGTTTGAATCGCAATTTATTGATTAAACCTATGCTAGTACAAAAAAGGTGTCCGGGGGGGCGCCTTTTTTGCATTTGGGGAGCAACATACGCCTATACAAGCCTAATCCCTAACCAATCTAACTTTTGATGTGTGGATTTTTTGAAGGTCACCCGAAATCTTTGACCTCAATGTCGCATTTTGTTACTATTCTGCTCCCTAGCCCGCCCCGTTCGTCTAGCGGCCTA
>JAHDGV010000370.1:0-1182 GCA_020631655.1 Chloroflexota bacterium
TCTAAACATCCAATTTTAGACTTTTTAGCAAAAGCTGATTCTAGAAAATAATCTGGAATCAGCTTTTGTGTTTTTAGGTTCTGGTTTTATAATTCTGCCGTGGCCCCAAAAGTGAAAATTAACTGAGGAAGCACCTATCCTACGAATTTTTCTCTTCAATTGCGTTTAAAATTAAATCATATGAATCAAGCACGGATTAAATCCAAAACCTTTGTGTGTGTCCTCTGCATTTTTGTTGCAGGGTTGCTCGCATGCACCAACCAAAACGACCCGATTTCGGCCGACATTGCCATGCCAACGCCCGAAACCAACATCTTAGCCAAAACAACCCTTGTGGTGGCGGATGCGCCTGTGCAACCCGAGCCAACCGCTGTGGCCACACAGGAGCCTCAACCGGAAGCTGTGAGCAGTGAGCCGGATGAGCCCCCCATCCCAACAAACACCCCCGCAGGCGGAGAAAGTCTCACCATCACCCCTGAAGTACAAGAAATACCCGTTGACACTCCGGTAATTGAGCCGACGCAACCGGCCGAGGTGCCAACCATTTTGCCAACGGTTGAAGCGGCACCAGAAACAGAACCAACTATCGCTCCCACTCAACCTGTAGATGAATCGGCCGAGGCAACTGCCACCCTTGTTGCCACACCAACGGCCACGTTGGAAACAACCGAGACGCAAACGGCCGAGAATGCCCCGGTTGCTACGCCAACTGCGGCCCCAACAGATGCGCCGGCCGTGGCAACTCCAACACCCACAGAATCGGCCGGACTCGGCTCGGTAGACAGCCCAACGGCCCAAGTCATCATCGACAACGTGCGTGTCCCAATTGGGGAGCGGGTTCAATTAGAAATTCGACTGCGGCAAACGGAGCCGTTCATCGGCTCAGTTGATATCGGGTTTACCTATGATTCAGAGATCTTAGCCCTAACCAGTTGCCAGATGGGATTATTAACTGGCCTGTGTAGCCCAGATGGGGACGGCATCATCGACATTTCGGCCGTGAACAACGGGAACGTTCAGCAAGAATTTTTGTTTGTGACGCTTGAGTTTGAGGCGGTTACACAGGGCAATTCTGTGATTGACGTGTCAAGCACGGCCGCATTTGTTGACGCGGATGGGAATCCGATTGTCCACACGGTGCAGTCAGGCTCGATTTCGGTCCAATAAAGCAACAGAGCGCAG
>JAHDGV010000370.1:1282-5374 GCA_020631655.1 Chloroflexota bacterium
TAATCCAACGCCGCTTGCAATCCACCAATCAACTGGTCAATCTCAGCCTCGGTTGTGTAATGCACAAACGACACCCGCACAACACCGGGATTGAGGGGGATATTCATCCCTTGCAACGGCCGAACACCGTAAAAATCGCCTGATTTTCCGATCACCTTATGTTGGTTCAGCGTCTCTAAAATGTCTGCATGTTTTTTCTTGAGCGGTACAAACGAGACGGTTGGCGCGCGTAATTCAGGGTCGGCCGTACCCACCATCCGGATATCATCCCGTGGAGCTAGCCAGCCCAGCAGTTTTGTCAGCAATTTTTTCTCGTGGGCCTCGAACAGGTCGTGCAGGCGTCGGCCGCGTTCAGCCGGATCGGTGCTGTCAAAATCATCAAAGTGATGGGCGTACACCGCATCCATGTAGTCAGCGATTCCGGCCGCAGCACCGATCTGAGCATGATCAGGCCCGGCCGGGGTGAGCATATTGCGCGGTTTACCTTCGTTAAAATAGTGGCTCTGATTGGTCATCTTATCCAACAGCTCACGTTTAACCGTCATTAGGCCCAAATGAGGTCCCCAAGTTTTGTACAGCGAGAAAAGATAAATATCCGCTCCCAACGCTTTGACATCTGGCAGGCCATGCGGTGCCTGAGCCACGCCGTCTGTGACGCAGATGGCCCCGGCCGCATGTGCGATTTTTGCCACTTCAGCTACCGGATTGGTTTCAGCCACCACGTTTGATGCGTGCGGAAACGCGATCATGCGCGTTTTATCGGTGATGAGCGCCTCAAGATCAGCCAGATCTAAGTGACCCGTCGCCGGATCAACCAACCACTCTTTGACCACAATCCCCATATTTGCCATGCGCCGCCATGCCCCAGCATTGGCCTCGTGATCTTGGTTAGAGACGATGATCTCATCCCCGTCATCCCACATGCCGCGCAAAGCATAAGCCAACACATAGGTGTTTTGGGACGTTGACGGTCCAAAATGAACTTCATCAGGCGCTACGTTCAAATAAGCGGCCAAGCGCTCATAGGCTTCATCCATTGCGGCCCCAGCCTCTTGCTGTAAAGGTGATAGCCCATAAGGCTGGATTTTGGCCGCAGAGTAAAGGTGGTGCAGTCGGTCAACCACCTGCTTACACGGGTATGACCCGCCTGCATTTTCAAAATGGCACCAGCCTTCAAGTGATGGTTCAGAAAAGGCCGGAAATTGGCTCCGGATAAAGTCTAAATCTAGCGTTGGCATATAAAAAATGTCCTCAAAAAATATTTTGGCTAACTTTATCCTGATTAGATCAACAAACCAATCTTTTTTCCTAGCCCCTTTGCTTAAGGAAGTTTGACCTCGAGATACACGAACATCTATACTCTTACAGACCTCAAAAATCTTTTGGAGCCATATCCCTTTCTAAAAACCAAACCAAATCGGTTTGAATCACAAAAGATAGCACCAGCCACGCTTTGAGCGCAGGCCGGTCTTCTACGGAACAAAATTTTGACATTTGATCAATTTGACTTTGACTCGCGCATAAAAGCGGGTATTCAGGCGATGGGGTTTACCACGCCAACCCCCATTCAGGCTCAAGCCATCCCTGAAATTTTAGACGGCCATGATGTACTTGGGCTAGCCCAGACAGGCACGGGTAAAACGGCCGCATTTTTACTACCCGTCCTCGAATTTTTGACCACGGGGCAACTGCGCAAGGTGCGCGTTTTGATCGTGGCCCCCACCCGTGAGTTGGCGGATCAGATTTATCAGCAAAGCATTGCGCTGAGCAAAAAAACCAAGATTCGCAGTATCGCCGTGTACGGTGGCGTAGGTAAAAAACCTCAAATCGATGCGCTAAAAAAAGGTGTTGAAGTTGTCGTGGCCTGCCCCGGCCGCCTGTTGGACCTGCATAACGAAAAACATATCGACCTTTCAAACGTGGAAGTTTTGATTTTGGATGAGGCGGACCGGATGTTTGATATGGGGTTCTTGCCCGATATTCGGCGCATCATCAAACGGTTACCCACTGAGCGGCAAAACTTGCTGTTCTCGGCCACCATGCCAAAAGACATTCGGAATTTGGCCGATGAGACCCTATTAAATCCGGTGACGGTCAAAATCGGAATGATCGCCCCGGCCAAAACTGTTTCACACGCGCTCTACCCCTGTTTGCAAAAACAGAAGAACAAAATGATCCGAACCCTGCTCAAAGATCTCAGCTTCGGCCGGTTACTGATCTTTACCCGCACCAAATACAAGGCGCGTAATTTAGCTCGTGATTTGGATAAAAAAGGGTACAACGTAGCGGCGTTGCAAGGAAATATGAGCCAGCCTCAGCGGGTGAAGGCGATGGAAGGGTTCCGCAAAGGGAAGTACGACATCATGATCGCGACCGACATTGCGGCCCGCGGCATCGATGTGTCAGACATCACCCACGTAATCAACTTTGACATGCCGGATACGGTGGATGCGTACACCCATCGCATCGGCCGGACGGGACGTGCCAAGCAGGAAGGGGAAGCATTTACCTTTGCTACCCCAGACGATGTCCCGATGATCCGCAAAATTGAGCGCCTGCTCGAAGAGCCGCTTGAACTGCGCAAACTTGAAGAGTTTGACTACGAAGGGTTCGATCCAGAGAATCCGTGGGCTGCCGGATCAACCAAATCGGCCGGTCAACACGCCCAAGATCGGCGCAAAAAGCAGAATCAGCGCAGACGGCCGCGCGGCAATCAAAACAAAGGTGGCCGACCCAATCAAGGCCAAGGTAAAAACAATGCGCGGGGCAAAGCCAAACGGAAACCCCGGCCGAGCAAAAAAGGATAGGTGGGATTAATCCCTAAACACAATGAACCCGACTAAGTCGGGTTTTTTGTTTTAACAAGCAGATACTGAGACAATTTGGCTCTATTAGGTTACTCACGTTGCCCGCTTTCTCGGCAAAGACCTCGGAGGTTTTCTTCCGGGGTTCCACAAATTGCACGAGAAAAAAACCTCCGAGGTCTGCTGGCACGCAACGTTAGTTAACCCATAATTTTTATCACCATACCGGAGGAATCATGAGTGCATTTCGCAGTATCGAATGGCTAGAAGAAGGAGTTGTGCGGATGATCGACCAGCGGCGTTTGCCGCACGAGACCGTCTACAACGACTACACCAACTATCAAACTGTGGCGCAGGCGATTACAGACATGGTGATTCGGGGCGCCCCCGCAATCGGAGCGGCCGCTGCCTACGGACTGGCGCTCACAACCCACCACACGGCCGCAGACGGGCCATATGCCTTACAAGCCGAGCTTGCACAAGCTGACGCGGTCCTGCGCAAATCTCGGCCGACAGCGGTCAATCTGTTTTGGGCCCTTGACCGGATGGCGAGCCTAATCAACCGGCCGGATTGGGTATCGATTGGCGACATGCAAACAGCGATCTTGGCCGAAGCACACGCCATCGCTCAGGAAGATGTAGAAATTAACAAAGCCATCGGCCGGAATGCGCTCCAGCTCATCCCAGATGAGGCGACAATTATCCATCACTGCAACACCGGCAGTTTGGCCACCGTCGATTACGGGACCGCTCTGGGCATTATTCGGATGGCTCACGAAAGCGGCAAACAGATCATGGCATTGCTAGATGAAACCCGTCCGCGACTTCAGGGCGGCCGATTATCAGCCTATGAGCTAAAAGCCCAAGGGGTGCCGTTCAAGGTTATTGTGGATAGTGCATCGGGCTATTATTTGCGCAAAGGCGAAGTTGATTTGTGCGTCGTTGGGGCCGATCGGGTCGTGGCTAACGGAGATACGGCCAACAAAATCGGGACCTATAATTTGGCCGTTGTAGCTCAAGCAAACGGTGTTCCGTTTTATGTAGCGGCCCCCACGACAACCATCGATATGGCGCTAGAAAATGGGGATGAGATTGATATCGAAGAACGATCAGCCCAAGAAGTAACCCACGTGGGAAATTGGCAAATCACACCCGATGAGGTGGAGGTTGCAAACCCAGCGTTTGACGTCACCCCGGCCGAATACATCACCGCCATCATTACTGAAAAAGGGATTGTTTACCCCCCTTTCAAAGAAAATTTAGCCAAAATCATGTCGGACTAAACGGC
>JAHDGV010000371.1 GCA_020631655.1 Chloroflexota bacterium
GCAAGCTGGTCTGGCCGAAAATGGGCATCCTAAAATATATTGCAGAGGCGGCCGAATACACCAAAAAAGATGTCAAATACATCCCCGTTTCGGTTGTGTACGATCTGATCCCAGACGTCAAAGATATGACGGCCGAGGGTCGGGGGCAAGACAAAAATCCTGAAAGCCTCTCGTGGTTTATCAACTACGTGCGGGAAATGAACGACGACTTGGGCAAAATCTCCATTCGCTTTGGTGATCCGGTTGAATCTGACGCGCTCAAATCGGCCCCTGAAGAAGGTAGCTTCTTGGACATGTTCCCCGAGAGCAATTCGGAACTGCCGAAATTTGCCTTTGAGCTAGCCTATCGGATTAACGAAATCACGCCGGTCACAACCACGTCTTTGGTGTGCGCCACCCTGCTCAACAAATTCTCGCTCACCAAGCGGGCGCTTGAAAGTGATGTGGCCAACCTAATGCAACTGATCGAAAGTCACGATGTGGATGCACTGGTGGACCGGGGTAAACCGATCGGCGAGGTGGTTCGCGTCGCCCTAGATTTGCTGATGAAGTCGCAAATTGTGACGATGCAGGGGAGCGGTGTGCAGGCACGCTATTCGATCAACTCCTCCAACTATTTACCGGCCGTTTATTACGCCAACATGGCGGTTCAGCATCTGGTCAATCGCTCGTTTATCGAGCTGGCTCTCGTTTCTTTGGAAGATGTAAAACCGAAAGATCGACAGCTCACCTTCTGGAAAGAGGTTATGCGCCTGCGAGATCTGTTCAAGTTTGAATTTTTCTACAGCCGCAAAGAACAATTTTCAGATGAAATTGAAGGGGACTTGGAACTGCTGCATCCCAACTGGCAAGAAAAAATCGTCGGCCGAGGGGTCAAAAAGCACAAGATGCTCCGCGATCAGCAAATTTTGGTCACCCAATCGGTGCTGTACCCCTACATGGAAGCGTACCGAATTGTGGCCCAAGCCTTGCTAAATTTAGACACCAACAAACCATTTAGCGAAAGCGGCTTCTTGAAAACTTGCCTCAACATGGGGGAAGAAATGCACTTTCAGGGGAAAATTCAGCGGGTAGAGGCGGTGTCTAAACCGTTTATGCTCAACGGTATCCGACTGGCTCAAAACAAAGGATTGGTCCCGACAAAAGAAGACTCTAAAGAAAAAGAGATCCATGAATTCATGGCGCTTTTGGATGATGTCGCCAACCGGATGAGCACGCTCCAAGCCATCACCATGGACAAGCCGAAGGCGTTTGCGCCGGATGTTCCGCGCGAGCGTGACATTGTGCCTGGCTCTAAAACGGAAAACTTGACCCGTGACATTCTGGAGAGTGAATCCGGCTCGCACGTGGGGGCATTTTTCGACCTTGACCGAACACTGATCAACGGCTTCTCGGCTAGAGATTTTATGCAGAATCGCGCCTTTAGCGGCAAGATGTCCGCCCAAGAGGTGGTTGCCCAGTTCAGCGGCGTGCTGGTCTATGCGATGGGGAACGGCAACTTTGCAGGCTTAGCCGCCACCAGCGCCCGTGGTGTAGCCGGAACCAAAGAGCAGGTTTATATCGAGCTGGGTGAAGAGGTCTACAATAAATCTTTGGCAGATGCCATCTACCCAGAATCGCGCGCGCTGGTTGCGGCCCATTTGGCCCAAGGGCATACGGTGGCGATTGTCTCGGCCGCCACGCCGTACCAGGTTGATCCGGTTGCCCGCGACTTGGGTATTGAACATGTGATGTGTACCCGCATGGAAGTCAAAAATGGGAAGTTCACCGGCAAAATTGTTGAACCGGCCTGCTGGGGCGAAGGCAAAGCATTTGCGGCCCGGGAACTGGCGAAAAAACACAATCTAGACCTGACCAAAAGCTACTTTTACTCGGACAGCGCTGAAGATATGCCGCTGTTCGAGATCGTCGGCCGACCACGGCCGCTCAACCCAGACGTTGACTTGGCCGCTGTAGCATTCCAACGGGACTGGCCCGTCATGCGTTTCGACGGCAACGTTCGGCCGGGGGTGGGCAGTATGGTCCGCACCGGCCTGCTGGCGGGCAGCATCATCCCATCCGCTTTACGCGGGGTTGCCACTGGCGCCCGCAATCTGTCTTGGCAAGATGGGATCAACACGATGATGGAAACGGTCGGAGATCTGGGGTTGCGCTCGGCCGGAGTTAAGCTGGTGGTTAAGGGTGAAGAGAATATGTGGAACGCTCGCCCGGCCGTCTTTTTGTTTAACCATCAGTCGAGCACCGATCTCTTCATCATGGCAAAACTGTTGCGCAAAGATGCCACCGGCGTTGCTAAAAAAGAGTTGCGTTATTCCCCCCTTGGCCCGCTGATGCAGGCGGCCGGGATTGTGTTTGTTGATCGTAGCGACCGCAAAAAAGCGATCGAATCGATGGACCATGCCACCGAAACGCTCAAAAATGGAATTTCGATCGCCGTCGCACCAGAAGGAACGCGAAGCTACGATTACAAACTGGGGCCGTTCAAAAAGGGTGCGTTCCACATCGCCATGAAGGCTGGGGCGCCAATTGTCCCAATTGTGATCACAAACGCCCACGACGCGATGCCGAGAGGATCATCCGTGGTCCGTTCAACAGCCGTCGAAGTGGTCGTGCTACCCGCCATCCCAACCGAAGATTGGCAGGTAAAGGACCTCGACAAACACATTGAAGAAGTACGCAATCTGTACTTGGCCGAGTTAGGACAAAGTGATCCGGTTAAACCTGCCCCCCAAAGCAACGGGACTCAATCTGCTTCAACAGAAGAGATCAGTGAAAAAGATTTAGTCGGCTCACCCAAATACTCAAACGGCACGGCCAAGGTCAATCGGCCGGAAGCCTAGCCAAGCATGAGCTGGGCAGACGTTCTCAATAATCGCTTCGGTTTTGCAGATGCCAAGATCGAAGCGATTTCTTCGGGAGAAGAGAACAGCAACTACAGCGTAAGTCTGCCCAACTCACAATACATTCTGCGGGTCTACAGCCAAGAGCATTCAACCACCGGTCAGCGCCAGCAAGAGCAAATCGAACAGGAACATCGGTTCATCAGCCATCTGGCAGATCACGGGGTGCCAACTCCACGGCCGATCACAAGCCGATTGGGCAACACAGCATGTCACGGGCCAAACGGCCGCTTTTTCGCCCTTTTTGACTTCGTGGATGGGAGCCATCCGGCTAACTACACACCTGAAATCGCTACCCAAACCGGCCAACTGTTACGAGCAATCCGAGAGGCATCGCAACAGTTTGACGAACCGCCATTCCGAACGTGGCAGGGCGACACGGTCGAGGATTATTTGGCCGCCTATCACTCAGTCTCCGCCAAATTTTCGGCCGAGCAGCGGGCCATTCTCAATCCACTGGCAGAATCTGTCAGCAATTTTTTTAGCCCACCGCCTAAGCTGGATCGCGGGATCATTCACGGAGACGTAAAGCTGGGCAATCTGCTTTTTACGGCCGAAGAAACATTAGCGACCGTAATTGATTTCGATGATTTTAGAGAGGCGTTCTACCTCGAGGAGTTGGCACGCACGCTGATGCACGACCTGCATAGCCCAAGCCAAAACGCCATCCGGGCCGGAGCCATGCCCCAAATGCTAGATGGGTATCTGTTGGGCACGGGCGAGCAGGCCAGTCTCAAGCCGTTTTTACAAGCCAGATTTCTGCATGATGTTGGTGCCTACATCTTTAACGATTTAAGCCGGTTGGTTGACGAGCTATTGGCAGACAAAAATCTTGGTCAGATGGTATTGGAATAGACTTTTTACTCAAGTGAAAGATCTTATTGGAAAAATGATGACGATGACGGTTGACCGGCCGCTTGGCTCCCACCACCCCCGCTACCCAGATATCATCTACCCGGTCAATTACGGCTATATCCCCAACAAAATAGCGGCCGATGGAGAGGAGCAAGATGTGTATCTTCTAGGCATAGATTATCCTGTAGAAACCTATACCGGCGTGATTATCGCCATCTTAAAACGGGCCGATGATGTTGAGGACAAGCTGGTGATGGCCCCGGCCGGAGTTCAGTTTTCTGACGAGGAAATCTTGGAGCAGACTCACTTTCAGGAACGCTATTTTCAAACAACCGTTCACCGTTGACCCCAGACCAGTCCGGTTTTAAAAGCCGGACTGGTCTAAAACAAGCCATCGAACACCAGTTCTTTTTGGAGTATAATCGACTACATGGCACAAAAAGCAAAAACAAACTTCTCTTTAAAAGATCAGCTATTCAACGCTGAAAAAGTCGCCTATCTCAGCGACCAGTTTTCGGCCGTCTATTCCGACTTCGCGGCCGCTCAATTTCAGCAAGAAGTGGTCAGCAAATTCCCAGAGCTAGAGCTCAAAGAGCGCATCGCTCACATCACCGAACGGCTCCACGCCCACCTACCGCAAGATTACCTCACGGCGCTAAACATCATCCTAGACGCATTGCCGCCTGAGCTTGACCCTACCTTGACCGACGATGATTTTGGGGATTTTATAATCAGCCCGCTCAACTTGTTTGTGGCTGAATACGGCTGTTCTGAAGAATTCTTAGATGCATCGCTAAACGGACTCAAACAGATCACAAAACGGTTTTCGGCCGAGTTTGCCATCCGCTTTTTCATCAACTCGTTTCCCGAACAAACGCTAGCATTCTTAACCAACTGCGCCACTGACGAGAATTATCACGTGCGCCGCTGGGCCAGTGAGGGAACCCGGCCGAAGCTCCCATGGGCGCAAAAACTTGTGATCGATCATACCGATCCCCTGCCAATCTTAGATTTGGTTTTTGCAGACAGCACCAGATTTGTGACTCGCTCAGTCGCTAATCACCTTAACGATATCGCCAAAATTGAGCCAGATTTGGTCATAGCTACGCTCAAAAAATGGAAAGCCAGCGGCAAGCAAAACGAAAAAGAGATGAAGTGGATGATTCAGCACGCCACCCGAACACTGGTCAAAAACGGCAATCAAGATGCCCTTGAACTGATGGGGTTTGGCGAAGAGCCAGACGTCTCGATCAGTGATTTTGTGACCAGCACACCAACGGTTAAAATCGGCGAGGCGTTTGAGTTTTCGCTCACCATCCACCCCAATAAAGATCAAAATCTGATGATTGATTATGTGATGGATTTTGCGACAGACGGCAACCGAAAGGCCGGCCGGAAAGTGTTCAAGCTCAAACATGCGGAAACCACGGCCGGGAAAGCGCTCAAAATCAAAAAGAAGCATCCGATGAAGCTGATGACAACCCGCACGCTGTATGAAGGCACACACACCATTACGCTCCAAATTAATGGCAAATCGTATCAATCGATCTCGTTTGAACTCAAAGCCGCCTAACCGGATTCATCCGGTTTCTTCTCTTAACTGACGGATTA
>JAHDGV010000372.1 GCA_020631655.1 Chloroflexota bacterium
ATAAAGTTTAGTTTTATAAATGATGAAATGCTGTTAGCTGTTTGTCGAGTTTGATGTAAGGCGCATATTTAACAAGAGTAACATGCTACATTCCCTCGTTTTTGTCTAAGCATTTTAAGTCCTCTTTTGCAATGGATGGACTAATTTCCGCTGATTTCAAATCGTATTTCGGGGAAAATCCGTGTAATCCGTTGCAATTAATGGGTATGCAAAACTCAGGTTGCCTAGCACGTACCTTCTGATAATTTAGGAAGCAGGATCTTGATCCAATTGATTTTGGGTCCGGCCTCTTTTTTTGTAGGTGACAAACGCGGCATGTTTTAAGGGGTGCACACCGTTCACTTCTTCACAATTGCATAACACTTTTGACATATCCTTCTTGGAGGAGATTAAAAGATAATGATACGCCCTCAGTTAAAAGCTACCCTGACTCTGTTAATGATTTCCATCTCAGCAATGGCATGTGTACAAGCATCAACACCACCTACAGAAACTCCTGCACCAATCGAAACTTCCACATCATCCGAACTCTCCCAATCAACCACCACCGCACAACCGACCGAGGCCTCAGCACCCACTGAATTACCAGCAATACAGGTACCTACTTTAGCATCAGTGACGCAAAACAGTGAGGATTGGACCGCATCAGAATACAGTGGCAGCCGTACGGAACACGATCTCCGGGTCGCTATGGCATCAAAAGGATTTGCCTGGTTGAGCGGTTCTCCAGCAGATAATGAAAAATTGTCGATTGGCAAAAATGCCCAATTTTTTGGGTTTGTAGCACTACGCTATCAGAGCGGCCGAGCCGCAAATAGAGGCGCGCTGGGACGCGCCTTTTATGCCATTACAGAATCAGATCAACAAAGCTTCCTTTATGAGGCGGTCCTGGCAGAAGCGGCTCCACTAACCGAATGGTGGAACACGCGAGAATCCCTGCTAACTCTTTTAGAAGATCACCTCTACACTGGGGAGCCAATAAACAAGGGGCAGGCGGCCTCGATCGGTGCAGAGCTCGCTGTGCTTAATGCAACGGTTGCTATTCATGAAGCACGTGCCTTCGCCAGTCTAGAGGATACGCTCAATGAAGAGCAACAGGCCCAACTTATCGATTGGCGACAGGACCCTGAACAAACGTATCAGCTTAGCCAAGAAAACCGCTTGCAAGCCGAAGGATTTGAACGTGATCAACTTAAACAATTGGAAGATTTGTACGCAAAGGCGTTTTCTTGGCTTACCGGCACGACCGGGGACAACGAGGTCATACCATTAGGCCAGCCAGCACAGTTTTTTGGATTTGTTTCGATTCGCCACAAAAGTGGCCACGCGGCAAACCGTGGGGATATCGCCAAAACGTTTCTCAATATACTTGATGCCGAACAGACAGCCTTGATCGATTCGGCAGTTACATACCAAATGCCGGTCGTTGAGCAATTTCTACAGGTGCGTTACCAATTTCTTGAGGAGCTGACATTACTACGTACTCAACCAAATCTCTTTGATGAAGATAACGCGTTGGCACTTGCAGCCTTAATGGGAGAATTGGAGGCTGAAGCGGCTTGGATTGAAGCCGAAACCTATCGTCAAATTCGCCAAACAATGACGAAAGAACAAATTACTCAAATGATGGCGCTGCGTAGTAACTACATCTTAGATGAGTCACAGGTTGAAATTTTATCTTTTGAGGAAAGAGGGGCTCAATTGTCCATTCTTTGCTCCGGCTGTCATGGAGAGCCCGGGGAGCATCAAGCCGGAATGGCCGGCCCAACATTGGATGGGATGTTTGAACGACCGATTGCTTCAGCTGAAGCATTTACCTACTCTGAAGTACTCAAGTCATTTCAAAGCGGCGGTCCTTGGACACCTGAACAACTGAATCAATTTTTGGCTTCACCTCAAACATTTGCACCCGGAACAAAGATGGAATTTCAGGGTTTGCTGAATGATTCGGATCGAGATGCACTCATCAACTATCTGCAACAGACTCGCTAACACGCAAACCTTATTTTATCAGCCTCAACTAAACAGATAGGGTTGATTCCTCCTCGATTACAGCGCTGTCAAGGGCGGCTTGCTCTTCCAATGTAGTAACCAGCTTTAGTGCCAATAAATCACCGGTCAAACGATCGGTTGCAAGATAGACGATTCCCATACTGCCTCTGCAGATTATTTGTTAGCCCGCTCGCGTGCCGTTTGGAACCGGCCGCTCCGGCATTGCTAGGGCCGGCAATACCCCATCCGCATAGCCAATATCAAACAACATCCCTTGTGAAAGCTCACCCGCCATTTTGCGTGCAGGCATGTTGACCACAAACAAAGACTGTTTGCCGACAATCTCCTGTGGATCATCCCGCTCTTTTTTCATTCCGGCCAAAATTTGCCGCGTGTGATCCCCAAAATCGACTATGAGTTTTAGAAGCTTGTCTGATTTTTCTACATCCTCAACGGCCGTGATTGTGCCGACACGGATGTCAAGTTTTTCAAAATCTGCAAAAGTGATGTCAGGTTTTATTTCGGCCGGGGTCATAACGATCTCCTCAAAAATTGTGAATGCTAACTGCTTCTTAGTGTAACTCAGATTCATGTTTATTGCGGGTGTTAACCAGAGAAAAGAGCCATTTTAAAGTACATCGGTTTTGGGTCGTTCACTTTAATGGTTAATCCAAATTATCCGTGAATGTCATTTGATCCGTAAGATTTTTTCCCTATGCTTGCACCCATTGGATGTAAATTTCTTTGTTTAGATGAAGAACAAAGAAACTTAATCCAGATCATCGAAGTAGCAACAACACGGCTAGTACGCAGATTAAACTGCGTACCATCGAAACAAAGCTAAACGAGACAAAGTGGTGGCCGCAAATAGGGGTGTTAACTTTCTACAAAGTAACTGATGACTGCGCTGAGGGGCTGTTTTCGATACTCATAATTCCGTGACTGTTTATCCAACACAAAAGCCACTTGCTTATTTAATGCTGTGTTTAAGTATTAAATGCGGGATTGGCTTGAGGAAAATTCATGAGATTCAATCAAGCAACAAACAAGTCTTCAAAAGCGATCTACATTTCCCTTTTAGGGGGCAGTATACTGATTTTAGCCCTTCAATATTTGGGTGTATTTAATTTCAGTTCTACAGCATTTACGGCTCCACCACCCAGCGGTAGCCTAACCGTCACGATTTTTGAAGACAATAATGGGGATGGCTACTTGGGAGCAGGTGAAGCAACTCGCTTACCCAATGTACCGGTTTCAATATTTGACGCAGATGACAATAGCGGCCCCGCCTGTGCGACCGCTGTTACTGATGCATCTGGCGTTGCTGTCTTTTCTCCGGCCGATATGACCGGATGTAGCACGGCCGAAGTTCGGTTAGAAGTAGATTCTTCCGGATATCCGATGGGGTATTTTGTGGGGCCAGCCAATACGGTTGACCATGATTTAAATCCTGCCACATCAACTTACGCTGATGATCCGGCTGATGCGTCACCAACCACTCAAATTGTTGATCTTAGCGCAGATAAAAGCATTAACATCGGTACTATTTCTCCCGCCAACTACCAGTGTAGCCCAGAGGATGCTTACCTGATGGTGCCTTGCTTCATCAATGGTGACCCACTGGCTGGGGGCTCTGCGGGTGACTTAGACTCTGTTGTTGGATTTCCATTTACTGCTCAAGGGTCAGCCTATGACCCAGCAGATCCAGCAAATCCGATCAATGTAATAGAGCCGGACCATTTGGCTTTGGGACAAGATACTGGATCAACATGGGGATTGGCTTGGAGCCAACAAGACCAAACTATTTACAACAGTGCATTTCTCAAACGGCACGTTGGGTTAGGCCCGCTCGGGTTAGATGGGATCTATGCGATCGATATGTCGGCCGGTGGAGATGCGGCTACAGTGTCTAGCTGGCTCGAAATCGAAGACGATTTAGGCATTAACATGGGGCAGAGCCTCGTCCCATCAAATACAGCCCGAGGGCTGATTAGCGATACGGTTCCAAGCTATGATGTCGCTGTGTTTGACCTGATCGGCACGGTGGGTATGGGTGATATCGATATTGTAGATGATGAGTTGCTTGATCCGGCCGGAACTGAATTTAATGGCTGGGTTGATCACGAGTATTTATTTATCACTGATGTGGCTAATAAAAACATTTTGGTGATCGATACAGAGACCAAAGGATTGGTATCAACCATCGATATTCCTGCACCAAACCCCGGCTGTACCAACGGGGAGCATCGGCCGTGGGCAACAAATTATGAGAGCGGGAAACTGTTTGTCGGCCTCATTTGTGACGGCTCAACCGACACGGCTAACTTTGCCAATCCTGCACCAAACAGCAATTTAGAAGCGCTAGTTTATGCATACGATCTTGTGCCGGAACTTTCGGCCGTTACGCCGCCAACCATCATCACAACAACACCTGACGTTGTGTTACGCGATACCCTTGATTACACCCGTGGTGGTGCATGGAACGCGTTTGATTGCCCTGTGACCAGTAGCTGGCACCCTTGGTCAACTGTGGCAAATCCGCAGCCTACAATCGAGTTTTCCACCAGCAATCAAATCTGCTGGCCAACACCACTTTTAGCCGACCTCGAATTTACAGATCAAGGGAACATGTTGATCTCGTTTGTTGATCGCACCACTCATCAGTGGGGATTCTTCAACCTTGGCCTTGATACAACTAGTTTTGACCTGTACGAGACCTTTTCAGGTGGAGATTTGTTGATGGCTTGCCCAGATGGTGCCGGAGGCTTCGACCTTGAAAACGATGGTCAATGTGGAGGACTCACATCTAATGCATCGGCCGGAAATACGCACGGGCCGGGCGGCCGAGAATTCTTCTACGGAGATGCGTGGAAAACTGAGTTTGGTGGTCATCAAGAAACCGCCAACGGTGGCATCGCCTACCTAAAAGGTTCAAACGAAGTGGCGGTTGCTG
Organism: Chloroflexota bacterium; assembly: GCA_020631655.1. Classification (GTDB taxonomy): domain Bacteria; phylum Chloroflexota; class Anaerolineae; order Promineifilales; family Promineifilaceae; genus WTJY01. The sequence goes on from JAHDGV010000372.1 coordinate 4,946, forward strand.
GCATGGACCCATGGGGAAACCCATACTTTTCAAGTGCCGGAATGAACTGGTTTGACACGACTACCGGAGATCCCCGAGACCCTGGATTTATGCTTTTCTCGTCTGGAAACTCAGATTCACCCGTGATCACCCCTGGTACCCAAGGGAAAGCGGGTGGATTAGGTGACGTAGAGGTGTTCTGCCCCGCAATTCCACAGCAGTTGGGTAACTATGTGTGGTACGACACCGATGGGGATGGGGTCCAAGATCCCGGCGAACCTCCGTTGGCGGGTGTAACCGTCTATTTGGAATTGCCAGACGGCACCATCGTCTCAACCGTGACCGATGGAAATGGATTCTATTCGTTTGATGTTCCTGCCAACGAAACGGTCACCATCGCGTTTGATACCTCAACATCCACAACCACGTTGCCCGG
>JAHDGV010000373.1 GCA_020631655.1 Chloroflexota bacterium
GTAAGTTAAACCGTGGATATAGGCTAATAGGCAGAGCCGGTCTGGTTTTTGAAACCAGACCGGCTTTTTTAGTTTATGGGGTGTAGTCTCTAGAAATAATTGGCAAAAATTCTGATTCTACGTTGGTCAAAATGTCGGCCGAAACGGGTCGGTTCGCACCTCCGCCGGAGATGTAAACGGTAATCTCTTCGCCCGATAGCAGTGTGAATGGTGCAAGGTCAATCAAAGAGCCTGCGCTACCAGCGGCCGAAACATACCAGTCGTTAGCCACATTCGCATCCACTTCAAACACACCAGAAACACCACCGAAAGTAAGGTTGCTTACGCCCCCAATCACAACGCCGCTTCCGTTATCTCGCAGATCAACCCGGGTGTTAAACGGTACAGAGTCGATTGGGGCCGCATGAACCACGCGAACCCGCGCTTTGTTGGGTCCGGGGGCTGTCGTGCTGTTGATCACAAAGCTAATCCCGTCAGGTTGGTTCGCACTACCGTCACCGGTTAGGATCGCTGTGTATTCAGCGCCAGTTGAAATGCTCACATTTGCAAACGAGATCAACGTATCTTCAGGCGCACGTACCCCGTTTAAAGCGATAACCTCGAGCAAGTAAGAACCAGGCGGGACATTGATACAATTTGTCACATCACCATAGGCGATTTCAGCAACTTCTAATCCACCAATCCGGATTAGGATATCCGCATCACCCGCATCAAAATCGTTAAAGTGGGCAAAAACAATACAGCCCCCGTCTGGGCTGGGTGTACGGGTAGGAATGGTTCCGGGATCAGCAACAGGTGTTCTTGTTGGAACTGTTTCCCCAACTGTGGGAGTACGGGTTATGATCGTGTTTCCTTCCTCCGCAACAATATACGACACAGACTCCAAGCCGATCGAGGCATTGGTCATTTGAGTTAAAACACTGGCAAAAATGACCGTAGATACGAGCGCAAATACGCCAAGAACGAGTTTTTTATACATAAGATTTTGACCTCACTTAGGTTAGCTAATGTTCAGTATTACTTTTAGTTTCAAGTACTTCTGTGCATAGACGAGTCCCAAAATCCCAAAGCAATCATAGCGACTATTAAAAAGAAACTGGCTTAAATAGTTAGTACTTTGGTCTGTAAATTGACAATCTTCCTGGTTCTAGTAAACGCTCAAACTGGTTGGATTGCTGTAGCCCTGTTGATCTTAAAATCGTCTAGCAAGTTACACTCAAGAGCGGTTTTGAAAGACGCAATCCGGTAAAATTGGCCCGATGGAAGAGTTAAGTCGTTGGTATCTTACCCCAATAATGGGGGCGTATGTTGTGTTAGGCATCCTTTTTTCACTCATGGTTCCCGCATGGGAGGCACCAGATGAACCCGCACATTACAATTATGTGCGTCAACTGGCCGATTGGCAGTTTCCGGTGATGACAAACAGCGATTATGACCAAGCCTATCAAAGCGAAGTCATTGGAGCGGACTTTGACCCAACCTACTCAGTTGAGCCTTTTAGTTACCAAGATTATCAACCTCCACTTTACTATCTAATCCAGACTCCGGTTTTTTGGCTCTCAGGTGGATCGCTCTTTGCGATGCGCTTGTTCGGGATATTTCTAGGAGCCCTTACCTTATATTTCGCATGGCGTGTCTTTTCCCGTTTGGCCGCTTTGGCAGGATGGGGCCCGGCCGTGCCGCTGTTAGCCACCGCGTTCTTCGCCTTTCTCCCCCAGCACCTAGCTATCCAATCGGGCATGAACAACGATTCGCTGGCCGAGCTTTTGATTGCCATGGGGTTGCTTTTTCTGCTTCTGGATCTTCCCAATTGGCAAGCCGAACCTGCTGAAACCAAATTCAGCTTTTGGCCCAGCAGTCGCCCCGGCCGCTGGCTGGCTGTGGTGATGGGGCTGTGTTTGTTGACCAAAGTCACCGCTTATCTGCTGATTTTAGTCGTGGGGGTCACCATCCTTATTGTTTACCGCTGGAACTGGAGCGGCATAGTTCGCAAAGGGTTCCAGATGTTCACCGTTCCCTTTTTAGTGGGCTGCTTGTGGTGGGTGCGCAATCTTATGGTCTATGGTTGGCCAGACTTTCTGGGAACCGAAGCGCATGATTCGGCCGTTGTCGGGCAACCAACCACGGCCGAGTGGATCGAGCAGTTTGGCCTACCGGAAGTCGGCCGTCGGTTTGTACAAACCAGCTTTCGTAGTTTTTGGGGGCAATTTGGCTGGATGGAAGTTGTCATGCCGCGCTGGGTCTATCTGACATTGGCTCTCTTTTCGATCATTGTTCTGCTTGGTTTTCTGGTATCGATATTTATGCCCGGCCCCAAAAAAGATCAAGCCCCGGCCGGTTCAATCACTCGGTCTATTCTGCTCACACCGCTCCTCACCCTTTTCATCCTGAACCTAGCCTTGTACCTCGCCTACAATCTCACATTTGTACAGCATCAGGGGCGGTACTTATTCTCATCACTAGTCCCCATTAGCGTTGCCGTATCGATTGGCATTTGGACCATAATCGGGCAAAATACAACTCTAAAACAGTTACCCGAATCTTTTTGGGGCTACCTCCTATCAACCGGGCTTATTGGCCTAAATTTGCTCGCTCTCTTCCGATTCATCATACCAGCGTTGTAGGGGTCTTATTCTCTTTTAACCAACAGAGGAAAAATGGTACAAAAAATATTAGACGTTCCCTATCGGTCACAAAATGCCGATGATGCCGCGAGCCACAATGCCGATTGCGGGCCTACTTGCGTTGCGATGATCTTGAATTACTACGGGATCAACATGACCCCGGATCAGGGGTACCGAATTTTGGACCGGGAGTTCAACCGACGATTTGGTGACAAAGAATATACCCGTACAACTGACCTAAAAAATCTGCTTTCGTTTAATGGGGTCCCAACCAGCTTTGTTAATCTCACAGATAAAACCACGGCGCGTCAGCTATTGGTTCACCATATCAACAACAACCGGCCGTTTATTGCACTAGTCAACTATGTGCCATTCCAAAAGTGGACCAAACAAACCTTTAATGGCTCTCACTTTGTAGTCGTATGTGGGTACGACGACACCCACGTCTACATGCACGACCCCATCTTTGATCCCAGCGATGCTGATACAGGGAGCCACTTTAAACTAACCTACGATCAATTTGCTCAGGGATGGGGCAGTTTCCGGAGTTCGGGCATCAACAATCCCGATTGGCATTTGATTTACCCGATCAACTCACCGCGTGTTGCGGCCCCAACCCCTCCGGTTACCCCAAAGCCACAACCGCCCAAGCCAGCCCCACCGGTGACTCCCCCTGTTACTCCACCCGTTGTCACCCCCAAGCCGGTTGATCCGGTAGAACCACCCATCGACTTTGATAAAGAGGCGATCAATGATGAAGTTGAAAAACGGATCAATGCGCTGGCCGCTTGGCACGGCCGGACGGTCAATTGGGACGACGGCAAAGAGGTACAAATTTGGTTTGACCATTTGGGGAGCTTCGGCCGTGAGTTCCAAAGCCATCAGGTTGCCCCCGGACAAACCTTATCAAGTATTTCGGCCCAATATTACAGCCGCCAAGACAAATGGAAGGCGATTAAAGCGTACAACCGCCTGGCGTTTGATTGGGCCAATGCAGGGCAGTGGTTGCGCGTTCCTCTGTTTGGCAGTGGCTCCGCCCATCAAACTGAACCGGTTGGCCTGCCACCAAAACTAGAAGCGTTTGAATTTGAAGAAGAGCTGATTGAAGCGCCTGAATATGGGGAACTAGCTCCGCATTCTGAAGGGATGGGTATGGCTGAAAGCGATGCCGTTCAAATTGATGATTCAGAAGCGGCCGGGTTTGCCTCTGATCCAGATGTGACCCAAACGGTCTTTAAACCGGGTGACAGCTTTAAAGCGATTTGGACCTTCCTGAACACCGGCACCACTACGTGGGATAGCTCGTACCAAGTGGCCCATTTGCCGCGCACGCCAGACCATACCGGCGGAATGGCGACGGGTCAATTCTCGGCCAAAACCGTTTACTCGCTAAGCGAAGTTGCAGACAAAACCACAGTCCGGCCGGGAGAAACGGTCACTGTCACCATTGATTTATCCGCTCCAAATATGGATGGGGTGGTTGCGACCCACTGGCAAATGCAAAACCCAGATGGGGAATATTTTGGCAAAATCCGCTGGATATCGGGCGAGTTTTCAGCGTCTGACACGGTACCTGCGCCGACTCCCACACCGCCACCAGCCCCACCGGTGGTTGATCCACCGCCTACCAACCCAGATCCAGGAACGCCGCTGGGCAATCCGCATCAAGCCTTTATCCCGATCATGCATCATCCCAAAAAGGTTGGGGTGACGTATGGGATGAACATCAACCCGAATTTAGACAATGGCGATTCTCGTGAAATCGATTTTCGGGATGTTGACATCGATAATCAAAAAGGATTGGGATGGGTCCGGTATGCTTACTGGGCCAGCCGGAATCGTCGGAGTGGCAAAGAGGCGTACGTTAAACGGTACCGCGAGTTGATCAAATCATATGCGGATGCTGGGGTAAAAACGCTGATTGTGCTCCATCAAGATGCGTATTGGGGCAGAGGTCCGTGGGACAACGGCGGCTGGGGTGCATACGCGGCCGAATTTGCCCGCGAGTGCGCCGAAGTGGCCAACGCCTGCGCCGAGTTCAAAGATATGGTCGCCTACCAAATCTTTAACGAAACGGACAGCGAATGGGGAGATGATGCGGGGAATCACAATCCATCTGCCATTGGCATTCCACCCGAGAAATACGCGATTATTTTACAGGCGGCCGCCAAGGCGATCCGGGCCGTAGATCCTCAAGCCACCATCGTAGCCAGCGGGATGAAGACCGGCCCGCTCAATGCCGTTAACTACATCAAAAAGGTTGAGCAAACCCTGAAAAAACCGCTTCCGGTTGATGCGTTGGCCTACCACCCGTACGGCCGACATGCGACCAGCACGTTCGACTTTGTGCCGTTTGGCAGTTTGTCTGATGCGTTTAGCTATTTCGAGACCGCCTTCCCCAACCTGCCGGTTTGGCTTACCGAAATCGGTGTGCCGGGGCATCAGCACGTCTTCCCACCCAATCGCTACCCAGACATCTCAAAGTTCATGAACGAGACGATTGAGCTGTTAGAGACAAAACATGCGAAACAGGTGCCTGTGGTGGTCTGGTTTGCGTGGAGCGATTACAGCGAGAATTCCGGCATCAAAACGAAGGATGGACAGTTTAAATCTGGGATCAAAGAAGCCTACGACAAGATGCGGAATATTTCTTAGTTTGTTTGTTAACCTGAATTCGGAGTTTCAAAATAGGTCCGGACTCCC
>JAHDGV010000374.1 GCA_020631655.1 Chloroflexota bacterium
TCGGTTGGCCGAGCATAACTGCCTCAGCTTCGATACCGCCAACGCCCCAGCCCAATACACCAAGACCATTGATCATGGTGGTGTGTGAGTCAGTTCCAACAAGCGAGTCTGGGAACAAAACGGTGCCGTCTTGATCTTTATCCATGACCACTTTGGCCAAATACTCAAGGTTTACCTGATGCACGATTCCGGTGGCTGGTGGCACAACGGTGAAGTTGTCAAAGGCTTCACGTCCCCATTTTAGGAACTCATAGCGCTCGCGGTTACGCACGAACTCTTTTTCAGCATTGATGAAGAGAGCCGCGGCCGAACCAAATGCGTCTACCTGTACACTGTGGTCAATGACCAAGTCTACGGGCACTTGCGGGTTTACTTTTTTAGGATCGCCACCTAAGCGGGCCATGGCCGAGCGGAGTGCCGCTAAGTCAACAACGGCCGGAACGCCGGTGAAGTCTTGCAGAATCACGCGGCCGGGGCTGAAGGCGACCTCTTGCCGTTCAGCTTCTACCGCTTCCCAGTTGGCTAATTTTTTAACATCGGCCGCGTTGATCACGTAGTCGTCGTGATTGCGTAAAACCGCTTCTAAAAGAATTTTGATTGAAAAAGGGAGTCTATCGATATTGGCGACGCCATCTTCTTGGAGTTTTGCGAGTCGGTAATACGACACGCCATCTTTGCCAGGAAAAGGGGTACGAGCGCCAAAGACATCTGTTTTTGCCATTGATGCACCTCTCTAAATGATTTTTTGCTTGTAAATTTTCGGCTCTTTATTTAAGGGGACGGAAAAATTATCGTTTACTACTAAAGATTATACCTCTAACCAGTTTGAAGGGTTAAAAGCCTGGGTAATTTGTACAATTTTGTATTAACAAAGTAAAACAATTCAGGTTATGCACGCCGCTCAAGGGCCAAACGAACCCCTAAATAGATCAAAACGGCCCCACTTGTCCGGTCTATCCAGCGCAATACGGCCGGACGCTGTTGCAACCACGACGACAAAACACCAGCGAAATAACCGACTGGCCCCTTCACTATAAAAGTTAGCAGTGCAAAACCAATTCCTAAAGCAAGCAGTAAAAAGCCGGGAGATGTTGAATCAGCCGGAATAAATTGTGGCAAATAAGCAAAGTAGAATATTGTCACCTTAGGATTTGAAATATTTGACAAAGCTCCGGTCCAAAAGTTTTTGCTCAAACTGGCACCCGCTTCGTTTTCTAAGTCAAGGTCTAGTTGCCCCCCTTTGCTAAAAATCATACGGATGCCTAAATAAACCAAATAAGCCGCACCAATAAATTTTAGGATGTTAAACAACAGGTCCGATGCCTGAAGCAAAGAGCCAAGACCAAACGCTGTTAAGAAGGTGTGCCCCAGCAATCCAACGCTTACCCCGGCCGCCGTCACAATACCGGCCTTTGAGCCGCGTGAAATAGCCCGGGACATGACCAACACCATATCTTGACCAGGAGAAATGATAACGAGGAGAGAGGTTACTGCGAATAAATAAATTTGTGCTTGAGTCATAATTTGTAAATTTATCTGGAACCGCATTAAACGCAATGTAGGGTCGTTTGCGGTTCCTTGAGGCCGATTAAATGCCAGACAATGATCTCTTTTCAAAAATCCAGAAAACTATTGCAATTACAATTCAATACTGATATAGTTCCGAGGTCATGCAAAATTTTGCTTTTCGCCCCCGTTTTTTCTTTTATTTTAGCAACTCACTGACGCCGCGTGCTCAGGAGTTTGTTTCTGCTTAAAAGATAGCGGAGGCTGACAGAAGGAGAAAGAAGGACGCGGCTCAATGAGTCGCGTTTTTTTTTGCATTTTTTTCGATAGGTTTGGAGACAAAATGAGTAGTAACAACCCCATGATGGTCCGTGGCATACGAGGCGCAATCTCGGTAACCAAAGACGATTCTGAAGAAATTTTGGAAGCAACTCGACGGCTCTTATTGACAATTGTTGAGCAAAACGATGTCAATACAGACGATATCGCAAGCGTCTGGTTCACGACCACACCCGATTTGGTTAGTTGTTTCCCGGCCGTGGCTGCTCGGCAAATTGGCTGGACCGATGTCCCGCTAATGTGTAGCCACGAAATGTCTGTAGTGGGATCCCTACCATTGTCTGTGCGAGTCCTCATCCACTGGAACACCACCAAACACCAGAAAGAAATCAATCACATTTATTTGGGAGAAACGGTCAAATTACGGCCGGACAAAATTGCGATTCCTCCAATTAATGACAAAGACCTAACAACCTATTTGTTAGACAAGGGTCTTATTCAAGTGATGCCGGTTGAAAAAGTGTCGGCCGAGCACATTTTTAATGGCTCGTCCCTAACCGTCAGCCACAAAAACACCGACGAATGGGACGATTAAACCAGTAATATCACGTAACAGTCTTTGATAAGTTCAGAGAGTATTACGTAATTTTAAGCTCGATTCGGGATAGTTTGGACTGATCAACCAACCTAAATCAAATCGAAAAATTTAATTTAGGATAGAGAACCAACCATGATTTTAATTATGAAAACAACCGCTACTCAAGAAGAAGTGGATTCGATTATGGCTCGGATCGAGGAAGCGGGATGTCAAGTCCATCCGATCATCGGTCAAGAGCGAACTGTTATTGGTGTGATTGGAGACGGAACTTCAATCGACCGCTTTCAAATCGGCCGGATGCCGGGCGTAGAGCGGGTTGTACCAATCACAAAACCATATAAATCAGCCAGCCGAGAATTTAAGCCGGAAAACACAGAATTTAAAGTAGGCAACGTCCTAATCGGTGGCAAAGACCTAGTCATGATGGCAGGCCCCTGTTCAGTAGAAGGGCGTAGCCACATGATTGAAATTGCTCACGCTTGTAAAGAGGCTGGAGCAACTATTTTACGCGGTGGAGCCTTTAAGCCACGCACCTCACCTTATGCATTTCAGGGATTGGGTGAAGAAGGGTTACGCTATTTGGCCGAAGCCCGCGAAGAAACCGGCATGCCAATCGTAACCGAGGTAATGGAGCCAGATCTCGTCCCACTTGTGGCAGATTACGCAGACATTTTGCAGATCGGCGCACGCAACATGCAAAACTACCCGCTTCTCAATGCGGCCGGAAAGTCAATGAAACCGGTCCTGTTAAAACGAGGCATGACCGCCACGATGAAAGAGTGGTTGTTGGCGGCTGAATACATTTTGCAACACAAAAACCATCAGGTCATGTTGTGCGAGCGGGGTATCCGCACCTTCGTGACAGAAACACGCAACACGTTCGACATCAATGCGATCCCCATCTTAAAACAGCTGTCGCATCTGCCCGTTATCGCGGACCCAAGTCACGGAACAGGCAAATCAGAATATGTTGGGGCGGTCTCAAAAGCATCGGTTGCGGCCGGAGCAGATGGATTGATTTTAGAGGTCCATCAAGAGCCTGATCAAGCATGGTCAGACGGCCGTCAATCGCTAAAACCGGAAGCATACGGCAAACTTGTAGCAGAGATGCGCGCTATCGCAATCGCAGTCGGCCGGGACATTCCAGAACCGGAAAAGCAGGCTGAAGTTCAAGATATTGTGATGAGCGGGTCGTAGGCCCTTCTCTGTCATTTCGTTTAAACGAGACCTCGTAGGTTTAAAAACCTACGAGGTCTTTTTTGTTTGAATCAGTCCGGAATTAAAACTGGCTGGCTCAATCCCTGTCAAACGGCCGAGATAATTTACTCTAGGCAAAAAGAACAGGCCGTATGACTGGGATTTTGTTCGCAGAAATCTCAGTCACAGGGTTCAACTTACTGGTAAAAGCAAATTGATTCTGCCCTGTAACAGGGATGAGAAAAACTTCGAACTCTCGATGTTTAGCCCTACTGCTCTAGGATCATTTTGTGGATCGCCTGAATCCCGGCCGAAACCTGATCTTCTGCCACCACAACGCTAATTGAGCATTCTGAGGAGCCCTGCGCAATCGCCATCACGCTGATAGATGAATCTCCCAGCGCCCCCAAGAAGCGGCCGGACACACCCGGAACCCCCTGCATGCCGGAGCCAACCACAGTCAAAATCGCCACATTTTCATTAGCCGCAATGCAGTCGATGTTGCGAACTTTAATCTCGTCCGCAAATTCAGTTTCGAGTCGCTGAACCACATCGGCCGAATTTTTTTGCTGTACCACAAAGCAGATCGACTGCTCAGACGACGATTGGGAGATCAACAGCACACTGGCTTCTGATTCAGCTACCGATTTAAACGCCCGAGCGGCGACGCCGTGTACGCCCAACATCCCGCGCCCTTCAACCGAAATCATGCTGAGTTCGCGGATACCGGTTACCGCTCGGATATTCCCAGCTTTTAACTCACGCTCTTTCACAATCACGGTGCCGGGTGAATCTGGATTAAAGGTGTTTTTGATGCGCAGTGGAATACCCAACTGCATCACCGGCCGCATAGTGCGCGGGTGCAGAACCTGTGCTCCATAAAACGCCAACTCGGACACCTCTAAATAAGTTAGTTCAGGGATGGTTTGTGCATCTGGCACGATGCGCGGATCAGTTGACATGACTCCGTCCACATCGGTCCAAATCCAAACTTCGGCCGCCTCAATCGCCCGGCCGATAATCGCCGCGCTGTAGTCAGACCCACCACGACCCAACGTTGTGGTGATCCCATCAGTCGTTGCTCCGATAAATCCGGTAACAATTGGGGTAATCCCTTGTTCAATCAGCGGCTTCAAGCGGGCCATCGTCTGCGCGTTGGTCTCATCGATAAGTGGAGTGGCATTGGTAAAATTATCGTCTGTCACGATGAGTTCAGTCGCATCAATCGCTTCGGTTGGGGTCCCCCGTTCGCTCATGTATGCGGCCAAAATGCGAATGCTCATCTGCTCACCCATCCCCCCAATTGCGTCAGACGCACGGGGAGAAATTTCGCGCAGAAACGAGATCGCTTGGCAAATGTTGTGGAAGTAGGTCAGATATTGATCGATTTCCTCTTTTAAAGCGGTTTGTTTGTCTCCGGCCGGAATGAGTTCCTCAATCGCATCAAAATGGATGGTTCGGAGCTTAGGAAGCAACTGCGTCACTTCATCCATGTCTCCGGCCAGTGCCGCTTTTGAGCCGTTTAGCAACAGGTCGGTCACCTTGACCGGCTTTGACCCCATCGCCGAAGCAATAACAACCGTGCTCCCCCACTCTTTCTTAAATTGTTCGATAATGTCGGCCGTCTGGCGCATCGCTTCTGCGCTCCCAACAGACGTACCGCCAAACTTCATCACTAATGTCATCGGATTGACCTCTCTTCTTTTTTAAGCTTTTGCTCTTGTGCCTTCAGCAAAGCGTCTT
>JAHDGV010000024.1:0-28532 GCA_020631655.1 Chloroflexota bacterium
ACTCTAACGATTGAAAATGACTTTGTGACCAATATTGAAGGGAGCGGGACCGATTATGAGCTTTTTAGCCGCTACTTAGAGGCTTGGAACGATCCACTGGCATACGCAGTCTCACACGTGGGTTGGGGGATGAATCCGGCCGCACGCTACGAAGCGCTTTCGATGTACGATCAGCGGGACTTCAACGGAACCGAGGTGCGTTGTTATCCGGGGAATTTCCTGTTTTCAACCGGAGCAAATGAGTTCGCCGGCCGGTTTACAGAAGGTCATTTTGATTTACCCATGCGCAACTGCACCATCGCATTGGATGGCAAAATTGTGGTAGATGCAGGCAAACTGGTTGATTTGTAGAGAAGATTGGGCTTAAGTCTGTTTGAGCTTGGCCAGGCCGGGATAATTGTGGCTGTAACGGCGGGTTCTGAACAGATTTCCGGGGCCGGGGTATCTGAAGTCGGCGACAACTTCTCCATCGGCCGTGACTTCGATAAAGCGTTTGTTGTGCCCCAGCGAAATCACCGTATTGCCGCTTGGGGTGCGATCACAGCCGCTCATAAACGGGGCAAACATCGATTGGGGTGGGTCCGCTTTGTACGACCAAGCTTTTTCCACTTCACCATCCCAATCATACGTCCCGTCCGGCCGCATCGGCAGATTGAGCTCCAGCACTTCGGTGTAGGCTGATTCAAACCCCATGCGCATTTCATTGGGATTCGGTTTGCCGTCTGCCCCTCTCATCGCTCCATTGTTGATGACTATGATGTCACCCGTCGTTGGCCCTTCTTTATTTTCTAACCACTGCACATCATGTTGCCAAAATAGCTGTTTCCCCTCTTTCTGATAGGTTGGCGCATCGTCACTGTAGGTTTCCGGGTTGCCGTAGCGGAAGAGTAAATCCCCTTTGGCCCCTTTGGTTTCCTCGATGGTGCCGCTGTGGTCAATCACCCACAGCTCAGAAAAATTGGCGGATGAGACGATAATTTGGTCCCGCTCTTCGCTGTACGAGACGCTGTTGCAGTGGTATAGCTGACCAAAGGTAAACAGGTAATTGTCGTATTTGCAGTAGTTAAAGTTGAGCTTATTCCGGTTTTCGCTCACTTTGCCGTAGTTCGGTTTGTTGGGGTCATACGCCTGCACCAAATGATCCACGGCCGCCCATTCCCACACGACTTTGGTGCTCCCATCTTCAAGATTTGGCTCTAATTCTAAAATCCGATCGCTCCAAACGTACCCATCTCCCCGATGCGGATTGAGAAATTCCTGCGGTTCCCATCCTAAAGCGATCGCTTCGTTGCGGGTCAAAGCCTCATAGCAAATCACCAAAATATTTCCATTGGGCATCATGCGTGAGTCATGATGCAAACAATATTTTCCCCGCGCATAGCGGGTGTATTGCCAAACCACAGTGTTGTCCCAATCCACCAGCTGGATGGTGCCGTGCCCACCAACCGGGAACCAATCATGCACGTTTCGCAGATCATCGGCCGCCACCGTGCGCATCAGCAGGCCGTTCGGCTGTAAATCGGCCGAGGTTGCTTCCGGAACCCCTTCTGGGTTTGGGCCGGGCCACTCATGTACCGGCCGACCGTCTGGGCCGAGTAAAAACGTCCCGTTTGCGATCTGAACATCGTTGTTGTTGTTCGCCTGGTAATGGAGCGTATACCCATCGCTAAACCCTCTTGGATCCGTTCCGGGCAACACATCGCCCATTAGCTCATCGCTGTAGTGGGCCAAGTTCAGCATCTGTTTGATGAGGTTTACCGGGCCGCCTACCCGTTTGGAAACTGTCGGATTGGGTTTGGTGATGGCATCCTCTCGTTGCACAATTCCATCTCCGTCCCGGTCTAACAGTCTTAAACGATTGGGAGCATCTGCGATGTCCTCGGCCGTGACCCGCAAATCTCCATCTAAATCAAGCACGCGCACAATGGCGTTAAAGCGCACCCGGCCGGGGATAAAGTGCAAACCGTACCCTTCAAGCTCAGTCTCATTAAGCTCACCATCTCCGTCTTTATCAAGCGACCGCAAAATATCAGGTGCCGCGTCGATCTCGGCCGGAGACAGTCGGCCGTCTCCATCCCGATCCAAGGCATCAAACAAAAAGCTGATGCTGTCCGCCATCCCTTTGATGAGTGTGCGCGCCTCTTCTTCAGTCAGCGTTTCTAGGTTTATTGTTTCTGGTGTCATCATTTTCCTACTTTTTCTTTCTTAATTTAGCTAAATGTCAAAATCATCGCTCCAGCCAAAATAACACCGGCCCCGAGCCAGACCCGTGCGTTCACCTGCTCTAACTTTTGTCCAATAATAAATGGGGACAAAATTAAAACGGTCGGGATGCTTAAACGACTTAGCGCAATGACAATTGCAATCGGAGTTAGCTCAAATGCAATCCAGCGCCACCACGTTGCAACTGCCACTAAAATCCCCCCTGCAACTTGTAACCAAAAATTTTCGCCCATCTGAATCTGCTTCCCGTTTCTAACAACCTGAAACCCAAGTAAACCGGCATAAATAATGGTTATCATCGTCATACCGAAGGTTACGCCCAGCAGGGGGGACGGAAGATGATCCAGTCCATATCGGATAAAGATTGAGCTCCCAGCGAAACAAACGGCCGTACCCAAGCCATAGAGCGAGGCTTTCAGGCCGGTTTGAATTTCTACATTGGCACTTTTTGTTTTGTCGCTCGAAACGATGTAGGCGCCAATCAAGATCAGCACAATCCCAATAATGATGACGGCCGACAGAAATTCAGAGAAAAACAAAGCACCAATTGCTGTGCCCCAAAGTGGCACTGTGCCAAGCAACACACCGGTTCGGGCCGCCCCAACGGTTTTTTGGCTAATGCTAAATAAGGTCCACCCAACAAAAAAATGAATAAAGGCGGCCAAAAAGAAATGCAAAAACGCCAAAGGTGAAGCATTTGCTAGAAGGGTTAAATCTTCTGAAAAATAAGATATTAAAATAAGAACGACTGAGCTAACAAATAGCAGGATGAATGTAGCAAAAAAGGGATCTGTATTTTGTGCCGCTCGTCGGTTAATCGCCTGGAATAATCCAAATCCAAGCCCTGAAATGATGGAGAGAAAAATTCCGCTCATATGCTCAAAGGGCTAATCACGGATTGCTGGTCTCAATCGATCTGAAGTTTGTTCCTCAGTTCTCTCAAATAGCTCAACGATGTATCCATCTGGATCTTGGGTGTACATTTGGTTTGCCCCCAGTCCGCGATTAAGTGGCCCACCGACGATCTCAATTCCTAGCTCATTGGCGTGCTGAATATATCCGTCTAAGTCTTCTACCTCAAAAGCAAAGTGGGTTGAAAGCCCTTCTGTCTTACCCCGGCCGGGCTCAGGAATCCCCGCATCAGCCGTGGTGTCGGCCGCTAAAATGACATGGATGTCATTTCCCACGCCAGCACGGAACCAGGCTCCACCAAATAAAAAGTTCTCAGGCCGGGAAATTTCAGACAAACCCAAAAAGTCCACGTAAAAGGCTCTCGTTTTGTCCAAGTCCGCTACGATTAATCCTGCATGATCTAAATTTTTAACTTTCATTTTTTAACCCTCTCTAAAACCCGTAGGGGCTTTTGTCTTCCCCGATTTCATCCTTAATTAGCTGATTTAGCTTGTCATTCATTGTGGCCAGCAAAGCTTCATCGTAATCGGGGTGATCGGTCTTTGCTAGATTAATCATTTCGTGCGGATCATGAACCAGATCATAGAGTGCAACTTCGTTGTTTGCCAGCAACGCCTCAACCGTTTCTGGTATATGGTAGTTGTCTATGGCAAAGTAGCGGATGAGTTTGTACCGGCCGTCAAACATGCCGCGAATCATATGTTTGTTGCTGGTATCCGGCTTGCCATAGGTGGCGAAAATATCCTCAAAATTCCGCAAGAATTGATCAGCCGGTTTGAGTCTAGCCCCGTTTCCATCTATTTCAAGAAGGTTGGGAATGTTTGCAACAAACCACGGCCGGTCATACGTGATGAGGTTGTCGAAGGTGTAAAGCGCGCCTCGGCCGGGCTCATCTCGGCTCCCACGTGGCCCCGAGCTTTCTGGATCGATGAGGATGGGCATCAGATCAGATCCGATCAAATCTGGATTCAGAGCCGACGCATTCTCACAGCCAGCCCAACCCAGCATCGTGGGGATCAGATCCACCATCGAGCCTAACGCCTGCGTCGTTTTGCCTTTGGCCCCATCTGGATGGGCGATGATCAAAGGGACATTCACCAACTCTTGGAACAATACGCCCCCTTTTTGGGTTAAACGATGTGCTCCAGCCAACTCTCCATGATCAGACGTGTAGATGATGATCGTATTTTCTGCTTCGCCCGATGCGTCTAAAGCATCGAGTAGCTTGACTAGCTCTCGATCCACATCTTGTAAGCAGTTCAGGTAGTAGTTGATGTGGTTGTGCCATAGATCGATCCGATCATCCGGGATGCGACCATAGATCGGCCGAGCGATTTCTGCATAGCTCCCAACAAAACTTGGTTGACAAAAATGGTCATCAGAAAAGCTTTCGGGCAGAGTCACATCCCACTGCTGGCGGTACAGGTCGCTGTCTGGCGCTTTGCCCACGCTCATCCGGCCGTCTAAGTGCCCATCACCTGTGTTATAAAACATGATGTCATGCGGGTTGATAAAGTTGACGGCCAGCATAAACGGCTTGTCGGGAGTATCTCGATTTTGTATCCACTCAACCGCATCTGCTCGAATTTGAGCATCTCGCCAGGCCCCTTCTTCGATAAGGCCGTGGGTGTCCCCATTTGTCTGAAAATCACTAAAACCATACGGCTCAAGGGCGTCGGCCGAGGTCTCTTTGTAGCTCAGCTGGCCCAGATGCCACTTGCCCTTGTAGCCGGTTTCGTACCCCAATTCTCGCAACATTGTCCCCATTGTGGGTAGATCGGTTGACATCGCCCCGACGTAACACAAGTTCCCATTGTCGAACATGCCGTTGTTTGGCGTATGCTGGCCCGTGTACAAGCATCCGCGGGATGGGGTACACAGCGTTGTGGTTGCTTGGAAATTTTCAAAAGTTACCCCCTTGGCTCTTAAGCGGTCATGGCCGGGGAGAGTGTATCCATCTGGCAAGATGGGGTGGGCAAATTCTTGGTCAGTTACGACGAGAAGAATGTTTGGCTTCATGCTGTTTCACCTATCAGAATAGCAACAACCCCGTCTGGGTCTTCCCACATGCAGTCATGATAAGTATCTAGCTCAAAATAACGCCAACTGGGGTCTAACTTGATTTCCTCTGCCTGTTGATGGTGGTAAGAGATGTTTTTTTTAGCAAGCACAAAGGTTTTTGGAATATCTGTTGGCAACGGGCCATTTTTGAACTCAAGCTTGGCCAGTGTGCAAGATAAAGGAAATGGCATTACTTTGTCAGCCATAAATGCGGCTTTTTCGGGATCTCGCTTGCGTAGCGGCTCCAGCGGAAACGCTCGGGTTTTGGCGCCAGATTTAAGTGCTTTTCCAAAAAGCGCATCAATTTGGCCGCTACCGTCATACTTCAACATGCTGTCAAAATGACTCTCCCCATCTCCGGGTGTTCCGGCATCTAGGTAAATCACTTCACTAATTCGATCTCGTAGCTGATCCCATGCTCCCGTCATCACGCTTCCCCCGTAACTGTGACCAACCAAAACAAAGTCGCGCAGGTCATGTCCTTCGACATATTTAACCACATCATTTATGTGATCATGGATGGTCAAATCTTCTCGGTGTAGGTGCCGTTTTTTGCCGAAACCGGTGAGAGAAATTGCGTGCGTCTGATGTCCCTGAGCTTCAAGGAGTGGAATGATGGGGTCAAAACACCATTCACCCACCCATGCTCCGTGAACTAAAACAAAAATCTTTTTCATTGACGATTTACGATTTTAGATTGACGACTACGATTGATTCGTCAAACGTATTTCGCCTCTAAAAATCATTGTTTATAAGTTGAATCTCCAAATCCCGATCCAGATTCACGATAGTCGTCCCGAGCTGGGGCAAAAAAGTCGAGCAAGACAAGCCCATCGTCACCTGCCACCACCGTATGCATGACATCTCCTTTGGTGACCCAAAAATCCCCTTTTTTACACTGCACTTCTTCGTTTTCATGAACGCGGGTACAGCTCCCCTCTAAAACAAAGTGCCATTGTTCATGGGGATGTTTGTGGATCCGGCCGGGCATGTTTGGGCCAAAGCGGGCGATCATAAATGTAGACTGATCCCCATGAAAAACCTGAGCCTTGATTCCATTGCTCAGTCCACGGGGAATTCCGGCCGTTAAATCATCGACATTAAATAAATCTTCAATTCCAGACATAGTTGATAGCAAGCCTCCTACCCAAAATCAATTTCTTCAACCCGAATACAGGCGCTAAAGTGGCCGTAATCGTCTGTTTTAGAATCGGTGTGAACCTGCTTTAACGAAAGATCCGCACCGTTTGAACAAACTTTGGTTGCAAATTGACAGCGGGGATGGAAACGACAGCCGGTTGGCCAGTTTGTCGGTGGGGGGACAAGCCCATCGATGACGGGTAATGGTTGCCCATCCACACCGTGGTGCGGCAGAGTTTCGAGTAATGCCTTGGTGTATGGGTGTCGCGGATTGGTTAGGACGGTGTGAACGTCTCCAGTTTCGATCACTTCACCCGCATACATGACCGCAATCCGATCAGCCACTTCGGCGATTACCCCCAAGTCGTGGGTAATAAACACAATGGCTAGCCCAAGATCTTTTTGTAGATCTTTGAGCAGGTCAATAATTTGACCCTGTACTGTTACGTCTAAAGCCGTTGTCGGCTCGTCTGCAATCAAAACAGATGGGTTGCATGATAGTGCACGGGCGATTCCCACACGCTGGGCCATCCCGCCTGAAAACTGATGCGGATATTCATCCATCCGGCGCTCTGGTTCAGGGATGCGTACTTGGCGTAATAAATCGGTGGCCCGATCCCACGCTTCATTTTTGCTGAGCCCCAAATGTTTTTGCATCGGCTGAATGAGCTGTTGTCCAACGGTTAAAGCGGGATTAAGTGAAGCGATTGGCTCTTGGAAGATCATGGCGATTTCGTTGCCGCGCAATTTTTCCAATTCACCTTCAGACATGTTGTTTAAAGTGTGATCGCCTAAGGTTACGGTTCCGGCCGTCACTCGGCCGGGGCTAGGAATAATTCCCATCGACGCCATAACCGACATACTTTTACCCGATCCAGATTCTCCTACAATGCCCAACGTTTCACCCGGTTTAACTGAATACGAAACGTTATTCAGAATCATGACGTCTTCGCCGCGAGGGGAGGGGAACCTCACTTCGATATTTTTTAGCACTAGGGCTGACTTCGCCGCTTCTGACTCGCTGATGTAGGACGTTTTAGACCCAACTGATACATCTTCTTTGTTTCTTGAAACAGTGGTTAGCTGGTTATTGGTGATGTCACGGCCGAGCGCGTCACGCAAACCGTCTCCCAAAATGTTCCAAGCCAACACGGTTAAGGCGATGGCAACACCCGGTGGGATAGATAAAAACGGATTAGTTGATAACAAGGCTCTCGAATCTGCCAGCATCCTCCCCCAGCTTGGCTCGCTAACAGGCACGCCAACACCTAAAAAGCTCAACCCAGCTTCAATTAAAATCACCGCACCAAACAAAAGTGAGGTTTGCACAATTAAAGGGGGAGCGATGTTTGGCAAGATATGTTTAAAAATTATGGTGCTGGTTGACAGCCCACCTACACGAGCCCCATCAACATAAAGTTCTTCTCGCTCGGCAAGAACAATTCCCCTCGACAACCTAGAAAAACGTGTCGAAAGAACAACCCCCACAGCAATCATTGCATTGAGCAAGCCGTTCCCTAAAACGGCAATAACACCAAAGGCTATCAAAATGCCCGGTAACGAAAAGATAATGTCAACGACCCACATAACCGCACGATCAAATCGACCACCAATAAAACCGGCCAAAAGACCGATAGGTAAGCCTACAATCATGGCGATAGCAACCCCAAGCAATGAGGCTTGCATTGAAATGCGTGTCCCGTAAATCAATCGAGAATAAGCATCTCGACCTAACTCGTCGGTGCCTAAAATATGATCATCAGGATTTTGGCAAGTAACGACATCAGAATTGTCTACAAAAGATGGCTGGCAAAATGTGCTAAAAAAGTCAGCTTCATCTTTTGTGAAAGGCATCAGCTGGTCCCGGAAAATTGCCACAAACAGCAGGAACAGTAGAAACAGAAGTGCAACAATTGCAAGCCGCTGTTTGCGAAAGCGTTGCAAAAAACGGCCAAAATTCGAGAGTGATTTTTCTTGGGTTTTTTCTTCAGTTAAAGTGGCCATTGTTAACTCACCCGTACTTTTGGATTAAGGAACCCATAAATGATGTCAATAATCATATTGGCAAAAATGATGAACGCCCCAATAATCACAACCCCACCTTGAACAAAAATTAGATCTTGATTGGTTACAGCAGTTGCCATTTGTCTACCTAATCCCGGCAGAACAAAAACAGTTTCTACGATAAAGGCAGAACCGACAACCACGGCCAAACGAAAACCAATCACAGTTACAACTGGGATCATTGCATTTTTTAGAGCGTGATTAGCAACAATCTGCCAGCGGTTTAGCCCCATCGCCCTTTGGGCACGAATGTATGAGGATTGAAGA
This sequence comes from Chloroflexota bacterium, assembly GCA_020631655.1. GTDB lineage: Bacteria > Chloroflexota > Anaerolineae > Promineifilales > Promineifilaceae > WTJY01. The sequence continues at coordinate 8,668 of JAHDGV010000024.1, forward strand.
ACGTTAGCCATTGAGCTTCGCATTTGGCGGGCAATTAAGGCGGCCGAAGGGATACCTAATGCAAAACTTGATAAAGTAATACTGTGTATCCAACCTAAGGGGCTTTCTGCAAACGTTGTGTAGCCGATAACAGGGAATAGATCGAGGCGAACGCCTAAAATCAGTGCGAGAAGCATACCGAGCCAAAAAGCAGGCAATGATACCCCTACAGATGCACCGACTGTAGAGATTCTGTCTAGCATAGAACCCGGCCGTAAACCGGCAACAATCCCTAATATTAGCCCCAACGTTACACCAACAACCATGCCACCAAGCACGATCGAGGCAGTTACTTTCCAAGAGCCACCAATCAATTCAGTTACAGGCGCATTAAAAAATAATGACGTTCCCAGATCCCCTTGTAAAGCGTTGCTCAACCAATCAAAATATTGGATCAAGATCGGCCGGTCAATTCCCATCTCTGCTTCAAGCGCAGCAATTGCTTCTGGCGTTGCACCAGCATCTAAAATAATTTCAGCAATACTCCCCGGCATAAGCTGAACCATCGTAAACGCCAAAATAGTGACTACAAACAAGAGTGGAATGGTTGTTAAAATTCTTGAAATAATGAGCCTAATCATAAAATGGGCAAAGACTATCAGCAAGAGAACGACATACTCCTACCGATCAGAGACTTAGAGTCTAAAACTAAGGTAGCGTGGTCGGATTTTAACCGACCACGCTACGTTCAAGTTTAAATTTAGAGCGATGCAAGCCGCTTTTTAAGTGATTCTCATCGCTCTAAAACTTATTGGTCTAACAGAGTAACATCACCAATATAGAACGTACCAGGGTAGATAAAGCGAACGTCTACACCAGAGATACGATTTGGATCGTACATGACTGGGCTTGATGCCCAACCTAGATGCAGGATATAGCCTCTTTCAGCCGAAAGTTTAGCGATATCTGCATATCCAGCTTCTGCTTCAGCTAATGGTAAATTCTTGACCTCGTCGTAGATCGCTTCGATCTCTTCATCAACGTGACCAAATGGATTTAAAAATCCAGTTGATAACAAACGATTTTCAACAAAGTGCTTAATGTGCCGCTCGTTAATTGGGCAGACTGCAACCGGGAAATCGCCACCATTTTGCTGACATGCAGCAAAAATGTTGTTGATTTCAACTGTTTCTACAGTAATCCCCAATGGTTCCCAAGAGCTTGCAAGAAACGCGTTGCGTGCGTTAAATGTGCCAAAGGTTGGTAATTGGAGCGTGAACTCAGGATTTCCAGCTTCGGCCATCAACTCCATCGCTTTTTCCATATTCAAGTTCAAGTCTTCAATATCTGGATTAAATGCGTACCCACCTGCGAGGGCATGTTGTGTTGATGGATCACCACCATCTACCACTTGCCAATAAACGTCGCGGTCTAAAGCATAGCTCATTGCCAAACGAACCCGCTCATCAGCAAGTTCTGGAACGATCGAACCGGTCCGGTCTAGGATGTGAGCACTCCATGCTACAGCTGGTTTGGCTGATACCACATAACCGTCTGCAATACCTTGGCGTTGTGCTGCGATGTTACCCGCACCAGTTACATGGAATTCACCAGCATAAAGAGCATTATTACGGGTTGCGCTGTCTGTAATGTGCGAAACTTCGACGCGTGCAACAGGTTGCCAGTTAGTATTCCAGTAATTTGGATTGAAATCCATCACTTTAAACGTATTGTCCTGAGCAGATTCATCAGCATTGTAGATATACGGACCGGTTCCTACAGGATTGTTTTCTGCTACTGTTTCAAAAGCGGCAGGGGAGATCATTTTGCCTGCGAAGCGAGAAAGCGTGAGCAAAACGGTTCCATCAAACTGACTGTAGTTGTAGCGAACGGTGTATTCATCAATGGCTTCAGCCGATTCAACATTGCGCAAGAACCCACGGTTTACAGGGTGTCCAACTTCTTTAACACGGTCGAAGTTGGCAACAGCTGCGTCTGCATTAAATGGCTCGCCATCATGGAAGTTGACACCTTCCCGTAGGGTGAAGGTGACCCCGGTTTCGTCTTCTTCCCAGCCTGTAGCTAGTTCAGGGATAAATGAACCGCCATCGGTCGCTTCGCGAAGTAATCCTTCATAGATTGGATTTAAGTACTGCAAAGAAATGGTTCGTTGGTCTCCATGTGGATCCCAAGTTAGGTGATTGATTCCAGCACCAATTTGCAAAGTGCCTTCTGGTTGATAGTCAGCTTGGACTTCAACCTCAACAGTTACCTGTACTTCGTTTACAACTTCTTCAATACGAACAGTTTCAACTGTGACTTCGACTTCTTGAATGACTTCGACCTCGACTTCACGTGTAACCTCTACTTCAACTTCAACTACCTGAGGTTGACAGGCCACAAGGGCAATTGCGCCTAAAGCAAGTACCACAAATGTTAGGAATAGTGAGTGTTTCTTCATTTAATTTCTTCTCCTTTTGGGTATAGGTAAATGAAAAACGATTGCAAGGAATCGGACTAAACCGATTCAGCGGCGGAAATTACCACAGATTCTAATGCCGGTCAAACATAAAAGAGGGGGAACTGCCGCTGGAGAATTGGAAAGGACCCTTTTAGTGATGCAAGGTCTTTAAATTGACAGAAAAAGTGACATTCAATAGAATCCAATCCACAAATTTACTAAACCGCTTTAGTAAACAAGTTTCTGTATGCCAACGATTTATGACATAGCACAAAAAGCAGGCGTATCACCCGCAACGGTGTCAAATGCGTTTAACCGGCCGGAGCAAATGAAGCCGGAGACACGAGAGCGCATCCTGCTCGCGGCCGAAGAGCTGGGGTATCAACCCAACGTTGCGGCCCGCTCTTTGGCGGGTGGGCAATCTCAGCTGGTTGGTTTGCTCATTGCAGATATTCGAATTCCATACGTGGCCAACGTTACTCGAGGGATCGAAGATCGTTTGTCTGAGGAAGGCTATATCGCCGTGGTGTCGAGTACCGATGGTAACAGCCAAAAAACTATCGATCTGATGCGCCGGTTAAAGCAACGGGGAGTTGGTGGTTTTATCTTGGTTCCTGCAAAGTATGGGGTGCCGGATGAGGTCTGGAAAGAAGTAAAGAAGTTAGAAGAAGTTGGAACAAACATTATTGTTGCTGGACATGAGCTTCAGTCTGAAGAAATTGCCCATTTGGCTGTGCAAGGGCAAGCAACGGCCAAGATTTTAACCGATCACCTCATTGGGTTAGGGCATAAAGACATCGCCTTTTTGACCGGATTCCACTCTCGTGGCGAGGCGATTTGGCGCTGGTTTGGGTATCAAGAAGCAATGATGCGCAAGGGGATATCGATCCGGCCGGAATTGGTTCGCGAGCTAGAAGGAACACCCCAAGCTAGTCGTGAAGCGGTTGAGGAATTAATGGCGCTGCCGAATCCACCCACGGCTATATTTGCCATGAACGATGTATACGCACGTGGCGTGGTTGACTACATCGTGGCAAACAATGTTCGCGTTCCAGAAGAGCTTTCTGTGGTGACCTTCGATTATAAAGTGCTGGCTCAGCGGATCACTCCTCGCTTATCGAGCATTGTTGTCCCTGCTTATGACATGGGATGGCAGTCGGCCGAGCTGTTTTTGTCGCTTGAAGCTGATCCTGAAAATGCAAAAAGGGTCATTATTTTGAACCATGAATTTGAGGATCGAGGATCCACCGCTCCACCGCCATCGGCAAGTGATCAGTGACCAGTTGTCAGTGATCAGTCATCGCTTTACAAAGTAAGTCGGGAAGTTTTCCCGGCATAAACATTATGACTGGATCAGATGCAATTTTAGAAAGTTTAAAAACCAATGGAATTGACTATCTGTTTGTAAATGCCGGTAGTGATTTTGCGCCACTAATCGAGAGCTATGCAGGAGTTGAGGATCCATCTACATTCCCAGAGACGCTGATTATCCCGCACGAATGTGTTGCAGTAGGAATGGCGCACGGGTTTTATCTGGCAACCGGCCGACCGCAAGGGGTTTTGGTGCATGTGCATGTGGGGCTTGCCAATGCGGTGATGGGGATCGTCAACGCTCACTCAGACAATATTCCGATGATCGTGATTTCCGGCCGGACACCGTTGACTGAACACGGCCGGTTAGGCGCACGGGCTACCGCTATCCAATACGGGCAAGAGGTGTTTGATCAGACTGGCCTTGTGCGCGACATCACCAAATTTAATTATGAATTACGCTACGCAGAGCAAGCTAGCGCTTTGGTTAATCGAGCCGTTTCGATTGCTAAAAGCGAACCATGCGGCCCCGTCTACTTGAGCTTACCGCGTGAACCACTGGCTGAAGAAGTGCCACACGGCCACCCAACAGGTTCCCCAATAAAATCAGCTCCGTCTCTGCTTCAACCAGATGAAACGATGATCAAACAAGCGGCCAAACTGCTTGCTGATGCCAAAAACCCTTTGATGATTGTTCAGCGCGGGGATCCGGCGGGGGGCGTGTCAAAATTTGTCGGCCGAATGGCGGCCCGCCACGCGATAAAAATTGTTGAATCTGGAGGACAGCGCAGTGTGGTGGCTAGCGATCACCCGATGCGGATTCCGGGGAAAGTTGATGCGCATTTACCAAAAGCAGATGTGGTTGTGATCGTTGATGTGAATGTCCCATGGATTGAACGGCATACTCAGCCAAATCCTGATGCCACGGTAATTCATATTGGCCCTGATCCATTGTTTGCCACGATGCCAATGCGCAGCTACAAGACTGACTTAGCGATAGCCGGAAACACGGCCGCGACGTTGCAAGCGATCTCTATGGAATTAGACATGCTTGAGCCTGAGACAGGAGATCGGTACGCAACAATCGAGGCTGAACATAAGCAAGCGATGACGGCTTTGCAAACCAAAGCTGAAGCTGGAAACCAAACACCGATGAGCGCGGACTGGGTCGGTTTGTGTTTGTCTCAGACTATGCCAGAAAATGGCTTGGTTTTCTCGGAACGTGGACCCAAAATTGCGAAAATGCTTTTGGGTGAAGGGCATCGATATTTTGCCAATACGTGGGCCGGCGGGCTCGGCTGGGGAGTCCCGGCCGCTATTGGTGCTCAACTGGCAGATCGAGATCGATTGGTCGTATCAATTGTGGGGGATGGTAGCTATATGTTTGCCAATCCGGTTGCCTGCCATCAGGTAATGGAAACCTACAATTTGCCCGTATTAACCATCATACTGAACAATAAACGCTGGAATGCGGTACATTTCTCAGCCCTTCAGGTTTATCCAGAAGGAGAAGTGTCTAAAACCGATCTAAGTCCGATGAGCGATTTATCCTCTTCCCCCGATTTTGTTAAAATCGCAGAAGCATCTCGTGCTTATGCTGAACGGGTAGAAAACGGGGCAGATTTACCCGGAGCTTTGCAAAGAGCGATTGAAATAATTAAAACGGAAAAGCGGGCCGTTTTGCTCGAAATCAATGTCGATAACGCAATGACTTAATCATTGATCTTAACTAATGACTGTAAAAAACATCCTTTTTATCATGTGTGACCAGCTTCGGTGGGATTATTTATCTTGCTCCGGCCATCCACATCTGCACACCCCAAATATCGATAAGCTGGCTGAGCGGGGGGTGCGTTTTGAACGGGCCTACGTTCAATCCCCTCTGTGTTGCCCCTCACGAGCCAGCACCTATACGGGGCGATACATGTCGTCGCACGGGGCGAGCGTGAATTTTGCCGCTCTCCGGCCGGATGAGTTGGGCATTGGTGATTACTTGAAGCCGTTTGGGGTACGCACGGCCCTTGTTGGGAAGACCCATTCGTTCCCAGACCGGAAGGGGATGGACCGCTTGGGGATCGACGTTCAGTCAGAACTAGGTCAACATTTAGCCAATATCGGATTTGAGCCCTACTTGCGAGATGACGGGCTCCATCCTAACGATCAGCGAAGCAAGGACATTGAGTACAACAAATATCTGCGTGAAAATGGATACGAAGGGATCAATCCGTGGAGTAAAAACGCGAATGGGGCAGTTGATGAAAATGGGGAATGGGTTAACGGCTGGTTTTTAAAAGCGGGAAATTATCCGGCCGATATTGAGGAAAAGCATTCAGAATCCCCGTACACCACCCGCAAAGCGATGCAATTTATTGACGAGGCGGGTGACAACCCATGGTGTTTGCATCTGAGCTACATCAAACCCCATTGGCCCTACATCGTGCCCCCTCCGTATCATGAGATGTACGGCCCAGACAGCTTTTTACCCGTTGTTCGGGATGAGGCTGAGCTAGATAACCCGCATCCGGTGTATGAGGCTTACACCCAAATGAGTGTTAGTCGCAACTTTTCACGGCCGGAAGCTCGTTTGGCCGTGTTAAAAGCTTATATGGGATTAATTAAACAGATTGATGATCAAATGGGGGAACTTTTGGCGTTCTTAGATCAGCGCGGGCTAACTGAGAATACAATGATCGTTTTTACCAGTGATCACGGGGATTATTTGGGTGATCATTGGATGGGGGAGAAATCATGGTTTCACGATGCATCCGTAAAAGTACCGCTGATTATTGTTGACCCATCGGAGTCGGCCAACGGGACCAGAGGGACTGTTTGTGACGCACTAGTTGAGTCTATCGATTTATTGCCAACATTCATCGAGGCTTATGGCGGCACAGTTCCAGAGCATCGGCTTGAAGGGCGTTCGTTGAAACCATTTTTAGAGGGTGAAACCCCGGCCGACTGGCGGAACTTTGCTGTTAGTGAAGTTGACTATTCTGATCGTGGGGCGAAATACATCCTCGATATGCCGGATAATGAATGCAACACCGTCATGATCTGCACAGATCAGTGGAAATATATCTATGTTGACAATTATCGGCCGCAGTTGTTTGATCTTGAAAATGATCCGAATGAGTTGACCGATTTAGGTGCAGATCCAGCGTGTGCCGATATTCTCTTGGAGATGCAGCAGCACTTAATTCAGTTTCTCGTTCGGCGTAAACATCGGATCACCCTTTCTGAAGAGCAGATCGCAAAGCTTGTTAAGCCGCCCAACCGAGAGCTACGTGGAATTTACATCGGCTTTTATGATGAAGATGATTTGCCAGAGGAAGTCAAAAAAGCAGGAAAGAAATAGACGCTGAATTTAACTAGTACTTTTTAACGATTTATATGGCTTAAAGAAATCTCAATCCATGATAGACTGAGGCAATTCTTGGATCCTGTCCCTAATTTTGGTCGTCAAGTTAATGCTCAAACAATTCTTTAGTCTAAGAAATTACCGATCAATACCTCCTGAGGGTGATTATTCAACCTTCATGTTGTTTTACACCTACATTGCGGCGCTTACTACCTCCACGCTTTTGTCATTTATTTATGTGATTGGATATTTGACCTACGATGGTGGTACCCACATTTATACATTTCGCTATGAATATGCTTGGATCCCGTTTCTATTAACTTCTGCTTTTACAGTTGTAACGCTCTTTAGTATTTATTTACTGAAAAGACAAAAGGTCCGCCTATCGATTCAGATTTTTCTAGTCGCTCTTCAGGTTTGTATTTACACAATTCCGTTTGCTACCGGTGCTGGGATCTATGATCCCATGCTGAACATTATTTATTTTGCGCTTGTTCTGGCGGCCGTATTCCTAACTAGGCGTGACATTTTAATTATCATGTTGGGCTATGTCGGCATGACCAGTATTTATTATTTTGGTCAGCGGAATGATTGGTTATGGATGATGTTTGACCTTCCTCAAATTGATCGCCTCATCATCACATACACCGCCATGGGTATTGTGACCATTGTTTTGATGATTACAATCAGGCAAATTTTGGATCAGTCTGCAAAACTATCTACTTTAAATCGACAGTTGCACGACTATCAAGACAAGCTGGAGCTGATGGTTGAAGATCGCACCCGACAGCTTCATCTAGAGCGAGACAAAGCAGAAAAGGCCAATCAGGCAAAATCGGAATTTTTGGCCAACATGAGCCACGAGCTACGAACCCCTCTAAACGCTATTATTGGATATAGCGAGCTGGTTGAGGAAGAAATTGATAACGGGGAAGAGCCAGAAATCTTGATTGATGACGTCAATCGAATTGAGTACTCCGGCCGACATTTGTTGGGGCTAATCAATAACTTGCTTGATATTTCAAAGATCGAAGCTCGAAAAATGACCGTCGAATTTGGTCCAATCGAACTTGACCGATTGATTCATGAAGTCACGGTTACAACCGAGCCGCTGTCTGAAATTAACTCCAATCGATTTGTTCTAACGAATAATGTTGGCCCGATTGAGATGGTTTCAGATAATCAAAAAATCAAACAAATATTGATTAACCTGCTCAGTAACGCGTTTAAGTTTACGGCTAACTCAGAAGTCCGTTTGGACATCAATCTAGTCCAACACAGTCAAAAAGAATGGATTGAATTCTCAGTAACAGATCACGGGGTTGGCATCCGGCCGGACTTTTTCAAAAGTCTGTTTGAGCCATTTTCCCAAGCTGATAATTCATCGGCGAATGAGACGCCGGGCACAGGGCTTGGTTTGGCGATTTCAAAGCAGTTTGCCATCATGCTCGGCGGGGATATCGAGGTGGAGTCTGAGGTAAACAAAGGAAGCAAATTTACACTACGCCTACCGGTTGTTTTTGCTAAGATTGCTGAGCCAGCTTAATTAGATCAAATTCTAAAATTGTAAATAAAAGAACAGCCAGCACCTCGAGTCTGCTACTAAAATACGCGTGGACCTGCACAGACCTACCGAAGCGGAAAATCAACTATGAAAATCACCCCTCTTATCGAATCAAAAAAACTTTCCCACATTGCCCTAAAGTCACCCAATGTGCGTTCACAGGCGAAATTTTACCGAGATATGGTTGGTTTACATGCTCAGGCCTCAGACAGTTCGGGTAATTTTTATATGCGCTGTGGGAGTGATCACCATGTTTTAGTCCTGATGCCGGCCGACGAGCCCGGCCTTGATCACCACGCAATAGATGTGGGTGGCCCGGCCAACCTAGATGCGGCGGTTAATTCGTTGGTGCAAGCCGGTATCGCTTTGCAGGCTGTGGATCATAACGAATTGGGGCAATTGGCCGCCTGCCGGTTGCACGACCCTGATGGGTTTATGGTTGAGTTGGTTGCGGGCATGGAGCAAATTACCGATGGTATTGGGTCGAGAGCGGTTGTTCCGCGTCGGTATGGGCATCTGACATTACGCTCAAAAGATGTGAAACAATCGATGCGATTTTATACTGAAATTTTAGGCTTTCAGGTGTCAGATTGGTTGGGAGAGAAGTTCTGCTGGCTTAGGTGTAACCCAGATCATCATGGTATCGCTTTGTCGGAACATGATCGTGCTCCGATGATGCATCATCTTGCGTTTCATGTGCGGGATATGGCTGAACTCGTCCAGCAGGCGGAGCATTTGATGCATAACGGCCGACATTTGCTATATGGCCCCGGCCGACATGGACCCGGCGGGAATCTGTTTATCTATTTCCATGATCACGATCAAAATATTGTGGAGTTTGCGGCCGATATGGAGCAGATTTGGGATGATGACAGCTACGAGCCTAAGGTCTGGGATCCTAACGAGCGCTGGTCAAATATGTGGGGGCCTCCCTCAGTACCTGAATTCTCAGAGTGAATGTCGCATAGTCAAGCGGCGGCTCCTAATCTTTTATTTGATTGAGCATCGCCCCCATCATCTGATGAATCTTATTAACCGCTTTTAGCGGCCGAATCATCACTTTAAAATCAACGATTTTGCCTTCATCATTCCAGCGGATCATATCGACGCCATTAAGGTGAATCCCATCAAGCTCCTTCGTAAATTCTAAAATCGCATCATTCCCTCCGTAAACCTCCCGAACATAGGTAAAGTCTTCTCCGCCAAGTACGTGAAAAGCGGCCGTGAGATACAGCTTCGTGATTTTCTTGCCTTCTTGTGGGGTATGGACAACGGGGGAGTGAAAAACCACATCCTCTGCCAAAATGTCTTCTAGTCCGGCTACATTTTTGGTGGTGATGAGTTTGTGCCAAATTTGAATGGTCTCAGGTGCTTGCATAATTTTTTCCTAGGGTAGAAACTGATTGCTTTGATTCTTCTCAATTCTATTTTGTGATGCATATAAAACAAAAAGTTTCGTCTTTGTTATTTAAGATTGCTCGAAGCCCAGTTGCGGGGTTGTTTATCGGGTTTACATTCGCCTATTTGTCCAAGCTGATGCCGGTTAAACGCTTGGCTGAGTCGGCTAACTCGATCGCGTTTTATCATCCTGTACCAAGCTATGATTTTCACGGATTGGTTGTGCCAAAGATGATTAAACCTGCTTTTTTAGCGTTTGATTTTAAAGACGAGGTTGATCGCTCAGCGATAATTGACATCGTTCAACAGTGTCAGTTTGTCGCACAAACCTATGAGCTTAAACGATATTCGATTATTGTGAATGGTGGGAGCTATCAAGATGTTCCGCAGGTTCATTTTCACATCGCTTTTAATAATGCAGTGGAAGAAGATGGCTCAACGGCCGACTTAGTAGAACTATCTTCAGCGGATGAGGCTGTAACATGCTTTCGGCCGGTAAATTCTCATTGGGCCTACCATCGTGTGTTGCGCCATCATCAAATAAAAAGCAACTTTTCTGAGACAATTTTTGATGATTCAACTGTGCAAACGGCTGTAATCGACCTTTTAGAGGTGGCTCAGCAAACAATCAACAGTGAACAGATGGCCGCCTTTTCAGTCATAATCGAAGAAGATCTTTTAGAGCCGTCTCCTTTTTCAATTGAGATTGTGAGTAACCACTTGGTGAGCAATTAATCAGATGGTCTGATTAGCTGGTTTGTGACACAATCGGCCGAAAGTTTTACAAAATTCTACCCAGAGCAAGTAACAGTAAAAAATAGCCCCATGATTCAAGATAAATATTTAACTGACGAACATAAAATGTTTCGCGAAGCGGTTCGCGAATTTGTTAAACGAGAAATTGTTCCACACCACGAACAGTGGGAGAAAGACGGCCTTGTCTCACGAGAAGTGTGGCGCAAGGCGGGCGAGAACGGATTTCTGTGCATGGATGTGCCGGAAGAATATGGTGGGATGGGCGTTGATGACTACCGCTACATGGCGATTTTGACCGAAGAAATGGCTTATGTTGGCGCATCGGGGCCGGGGTTTGGCGTTGCCAATGAGCTTGTTGTTCCTTATCTGATGGCATTTGGAAATGAGGAACAAAAGCATCGGTTTTTGCCCAAAATGGCGGCCGGAGAATGCATCACGTCTCTTGCTATGAGCGAGCCCAACGCCGGAAGTGATCTACAGGGGATTCAGACAAACGCGATCCTCAATAGTGATGGTGATTACTACTTGATGAACGGTCAAAAAACGTTCATTTCTAACGGGATTTTGAATGACATGGCGCTTGTTGCTTGCAAAACCGATCCTAGCCTTGGTGCCAAAGGGATGAGCATGATTATGGTTGAGCGCGGCATGGATGGGTATGAGCGCGGCCGTAATCTGGAGAAAATGGGACGTCACGCACAAGATACGGCTGAACTTTATTTTAAAGATGTGAAAGTGCCCGTTGGAAATCGACTGGGGGATGAAGGGAAGGGCTTCATCTATATGATGCACAATCTTCCCCAAGAACGGTTATTGATCGGGCTGGCCGCGTTTGTCGCGGCCGAGGCGGCGTTTAATCACACCGTTGAATATTGCAAAACCCGCACCGCCTTTGGCCGGCCGATTGGGAACTTCCAAAACTCACGCTTTAAACTGGCCGAAATGAAATCTGAGCTAACAGTTGGCCGGATTTACATGGACGACTGCATCATGAAGCAAACGGCCAAAGAGTTCACCCCGGTTGAAGCTGCCATTTGTAAACAATGGGCCACAGATTTAGCCTGTAAAGTGATGAATGACTGTGTTCAACTGCACGGTGGATATGGCTATATGCTTGAATATCCCGTTGCCAAACTTTATTTGGATGTTCGGATTGATCCGATCCATGGTGGCACCAATGAAATTATGAAAGAGATCATCGGCCGGGACCTCGGATTTTAGAGCTGTTTTAAAGCCAGTATTTATCAAAAAAGGTTGAAGATGTAATCTTCAACCTTTTTTTGTTTTTTTTAGAATTTCGTATACACTCCCGAAATCGATTTCGTAGCATATTCGAAAGACTCGTTTAAACCATATGTCCGTCACGATTGAAGACATTTCTAAGAAGCTCAAACTTTCAACCTCAACCGTTTCAAAAGCACTAAATGGGTACAAAGATGTATCTGAAAAAACGCGAGAATTGGTTATGGGGACTGCCAAAGAGCTTGGATATCACCCCAGTGCGGCCGCACGAAATTTGCGCCGTCAGCGAACCGACAAAATCGGTTTTGTTTTCAATAACTCGTTGATGTACATCAGTGATTATTTTGCAGAAGTCATTGTGGGGGCGACTGCAGCGGCCGAAGCCGTTGGTAACAACATCGTTCTCTATATTAATGAGGGCGATTCCCCAGATAGCTTAATTAAATTAATCCGAGCCAAAGAGGTAGATGGCTTTGTTTTTGTTTGGAACCATGTCCCCGACCAAATCGTAGACATGTTGCTGGACGAAAAAGTGCCCTTTGTCATCTTAGGGCGACGGGTTAGCCATCCCGAAGCTTCATGGATTGCACCAGACAATTACAGCGGTGCAACCGAATTGATGCAGCATTTGCTAGAAGCCGGTCACACTCGAATCGGATTTACCACACGTCCTTCAATGGGACACACCAACCAAGATCGCTTTGATGCGTACCGAGATGCGTTGGTTCAGGCTGGGATCGAAATTGATGAAGACCTTATCGTTGAAACCAAAATCGAGCCGTTTAGTGGCTATCACGCGGCTAAAAAATTGCTCGATCTAGAAGATCGGCCGACGGCGATTTTTGCATTTCATGATTACGTAGCAATCGACGCGCATCAGGCGATTGTCGAACGTGGACTAAAAATCCCCGATGATGTGGCGATCGTAGGCTTTGATGGTTTAAGTGTTTCCGCATTCACAACACCACCGATCACGACAGTCACTCAACCACTGGCCGAAATCGGCCGTGAATCGATTTTGATGCTCTTAAAAAGGATCGCTAATAATAATCTTCCCCCGATCCAAAAAACATTACCCGTTGAACTCGAAGTTAGACTATCTTCCCAGCTAAAAAAATAAAGAACTCATTTTGAGTTTTCAAAAGGATTCCGTATGTCCAAAACGAAAAAAGACCCCAACAAAACGACCGGTGCATCAACTACAAGTAACGGGAGCAACGCATCAGGCTCAAATGACTTGACCTTGCAAAGCCGGGGAAATTTGACAAATATTTTGACCCTCGATCATCAGGCTGAAAAACCAGCGATGAAAGGGTTTGATCCGCAGTTCCGCGACATTGTTGATTACATCATCAAGATTACCCATGAAATTTGGGAGGATCGCGGTGTTGGCCGCCTGTACGAATATTACGGCACCAACATGAAGATTCACACCTCAGATGGAACGATCTTCGGCCGTGACAAAGTTATCGCCGGAACGGTTCAAACATTGGCCGCATTCCCAGATCGTCGTTTGTACGGCGACGAGGTGATTTGGACCGGCAATGATGAGGACGGATGGTTCTCATCCCACCGATTAACCCATGAAGGTCACAATTGGGGGGCTACGGCTTATGGCCCCGCTACCGGCAACAAAGTGACCTATCGTGCAATTGCGGATTGTGCCGTAAAAGACAACGTTATTTATGAGGAGTGGTTGGTTCGTGATGAGTTGGCCCTGGTGACTCAGTTAGGCTTTGAACCCTTTTCTTTGGCGAAGCGTTTGGCCGCAAAAGACCCCAATCCAATTAAAAACTTTATTGTGCCCAGCGAGGCTGATCGCTTGCGCGGTCAACGGCCACCTGCGGCTCCGGCTCCGTTTGATTCAGCACATTTCAGCATTGAGGAACTTGTTAAAACGAGCATCCATGAAATTTGGAATTGGCGCTTGTTTAATAAAGTTGATGATTACTATGTTGAAAACTATATTTGTGAAGGTCCCTCTGGCCGACAGCTCTACGGCCGCAATGCATTCATAAATTACATCCTGTCATTGATCTCACCGTTCCCAGATTTGTCAGTTCAAATCGATCATCACTGCTCACTTCAGCAAGATGAGAGAACCCACCGTGCGGCAACTCGCTGGACGATGCGCGGTACACATGAGGGGCCGGGCATTTATGGTGACCCAACCGGCAAGCAAATCCAGATTATGGGCGTAACCCACCACTTAATTGTGGATGGTAAATTTGTTCAAGAATGGACGCTGTTTGACGAGCTAGTGTTGCTCAAGCAAATTGCAGTTCCAACTTTTTATGATGATTGCGGAACTCCTTTCTAGAGTTAGCCGCAATTTTTTGTTCGATTAACGAAATCGTTTTCGTGATTGATCTGTTCAGAAATTTTCTGACAGTTTCCGATACTTTCATATCCCTAGTATTTAAAGGAGAAGAAATGAAAAGTAGATTTTCTATCATGTTCGTAGGGCTTTTGGCCCTTATGGCAGCGCTAGCAGCCTGCCAACCTCAAGTCATCACCGAAACGGTTGAAGTTGAAGTTACCCGTGTTGTAACTGAAACTGAGACCGTTGTTGAAGAGGTTGAGGTTATCAAAGAAGTTGTTGAAGAAGTAGAAGTAATCAAAGAAGTTGAAGTTGAAAAAGTTGTTGAGGTTATCGTTGACCCAACCGCTTGTAACATGCCAGCTCCTGCGGCCGCTACCGAACTCAACATGATCGGTTGGTCATTCCCAATCACCGACTTCTATGCTGAAGAGCTCGAAAAATGTAACGAAGTTGAAAACATGAGCATGAACATCCAATTGCTCGACTCAACCTCAGCCAAAGAGCAAGTTAACCTTGCTTTGTCAGGCGGTGGCGATTCTCCATACGACATCGTACACGGCGCTAACGGCGACATTTCAACATGGGCCGCTGAAGGCTGGATGCTTCCATTGAACGATCTAATCGAAAAATATGGCGAGCAATACGGCCTTGACGACATCCCAGCTGCAGCTTGGGAAGGTGGAACCATCGATGGTCAAATCTACGGTGTGCCCATTGTTGCAAACACCCTACACATGATTTATCGCGCTGACCTCTTCGAAGAAGCTGGAATCGCAATTCCTGACACATACGAAGAAGTTATCGCAGCTTGTGAAGCGATTGGCTGGCAAGAAGCTGGTTATGACGCTGCATTCACCGTTAACTTGTCAGCTGGTTGGGCTTGGGAAATCGAGTTCTTCCAAATGCAACGTGCGTTTGGCGGTAAATTCCTAGACGAGAACAACAACCCAACCTTCAACGACCAAACCGGTATCGATGCAGTCAACATGTTGACCGCTGTTGCTGACGCTTGTATGGGTCCAGATGGTTACACCTTCGGTTTGAACGACCAAGAAGTAGCTGTTCAGCTTGGAACCTTGCCAGCCACCAACATGTGGGCATCACGCGCAGCTAACATGAGCGATCCAGATCGCACAGACTTGACTGACGTGATTGCATTTGCTCCAGCTCCACGCGCGACCGCTGACGGTCCACGCGCTGGTTCAGCTTGGAACGACTTCTACATGATTCCAGCAACCACTACCAACGATCCAGAAACCATCTTCTTGGCGATTATGGAAGCTGCTGACGCACGTAGCCAGTTAGACGGCTCACGCTTCGGTCCAGTAACCCGTATTTCTGCTTTGAACAACGGTAAAGGTGGCGCATACTTCCCAGCGATGGGTCAAACCATCGATGAAGGTATCGGTATCTACGAGATCAACCCAGCAGTTGGTATCGTTCGTTCTAAACTTGGCGAATTCTTGCCATTGGTTGGAACTGGCGAATTAACCGCTGAAGAAGCACTCAACGCGGCCGCTGAAGCATACATCGAAGAAGCAACCGCTCAAGGCTTTATCGACGGCTAGTCTGAAAGGATAAAGTCTCAAGGATAAAGGATAAAGGTGGCGTTTGCTTACCCTTTATCCTTTACCCTTTATCCTTTTTTCTTTAAAAACTTATGAAGCGTAGCACTTTTTTTAGATTCGCATCACCCAGCATCTTTTTGATGACCGCATTGATGGTGATCCCACTCATCATGGCCATCTGGTTGGGCATGAACTTTATTACCTTCCGAAATATCAATGAACCTGAATTTATTGGGTTCCAAAATTACATCGACGTTTTAACCGATGGCAGATTCTGGTCGGCCGCTCGCTTCACTACTATTTACACCGCAATTGTCGTACCTGCTCGCATGGTACTTGGGCTGGCAGTCGCTCTCATGCTCGACCAAGTTTCAAAAGCGGTTCGAGGGGTTTACCTATCCTTTTTCCTACTCCCTTTTATTATTGTTCCAGTTGTTGGAACACTGATGTTTAAACAGTTATTCGACGCCTCTGGTCTGATTACATGGGCCTATCGCATGATTTTTGAGAGCCGCCTGCCCTACAACGAATTGACGGTTAAAACGCTCATCATGATCCATGGCGTTTGGTACGTCACCCCGTTTGCCTTGGTGACTTACTTTGCTGGCCTTCAAACTTTGCCTTCTGACCTTTTAGAAGCTGCATCAATTGATGGGGCCAACTGGTGGCAAAAAATTTGGGGCATCGTGCTTCCACATCTCCGCTCGCTCACCATTTTAATTCTGCTGATTTCGATTATGGATTCATACCGTATCTTCGACAGCATTTTTGTTTTAACCAACAACTTAAATCCGGTCTTTAAGGCGGATACGTTGATGACCTATAACTTTTCAACCGCCATTCAATTCCAACGCTTAGGCAAGGGTAACGCGATGGCTGTCCTAACTGTGATCGGTATTATGATCGTGCTGATTCCTAACCTGATTCAGTCCTATCGCGAACAGATCGAGGAGCGTTAAACCGATGGAGAAGACTAAAAATCCAATTGTGAAGGTGGCCATCCACCTATTCCTGATCATTTTTACGATTTACAGCATCCTGCCGTTTTACTGGACGACGATGCAGTCGTTTAAAACCTTAAAAGATGCGAATTCACGGACACCTAAATTCATCTTCACACCGACGTGGGAAAATTACCAAGAGCTGTGGCTAAATAGCGTTCCAGAGAATGGATACATGATTATGTTCTTCATTTTGCTGGCGGTTGTGCTTTTGATCTGTATGGCACTCTTTGCAGAGCAGTTCCCGTGGCCAAACTGGGTCACGGCCGCATTTGTGCTACTTGGCTTTGCCGGCCTTTTGTGGGGCATTCCAGAGGTTGTTGATACGGCCGAGTTTTATGACTATTTTGTCAACACCATTATTGTCACCGTGGGGACGGTTGTCGTTTCAATTTCAATCGGTTGTTTGGCTGGATATTCGCTCGCGCGGTATTCGGGTTATGCGGCCGTTGTGATTCTAATCGCCGCGTTAGGCTTCCGTGCGCTCCCACGCCTCACATTTATTTTGCCATACTATCAAATTGGTAGTGCGTTGAACCTGCTCGACACGCGCTTTTTGGTAATCCTGACCCTTGTGGCGGTCAACCAACCGTTTACGATTTGGATGCTCCGAAGCTTCTTTATGGATATTCCAAAAGAGCTTGAAGAGTCAGCCATGGTAGACGGTGCTAATCGTTTAACCGCTTTCCGCAAGGTGATTATTCCGATCATGTGGCCAGGAATTATTTCGACCGCGCTGTTCTCGCTTTTACTGGCGTATAACGAATTCTTGTTGGTTCGGATTTTGACCCAGACGAACTGGACTTTGCCGGTAGCGATTTCGCGTTACACAGGCGGTGAGGATCCGCGCCATCTGACATTAGCCGCGGCCGCGGCTGTGTCTGCCACAATTCCAATTGTGATCGTGATTTTGTTCTTCCAGAAGAATCTCGTGAAAGGCCTCGCGGCCGGAGCAGTGAAAGGGTAATTGGCCGTTGGCTATTAGCTTTTGGCTTTTAGCTCAGTCGTTCAAGACCTAACGAGAGATTATTCCAAAATAATCTTTAGACAAATAAAAAACATTGACACCAGATTTTTGAAAACAAGTCTGGTGTTTTTTATAGCTGAAAGCTAAAAGCTGACAGCCAAGAGCTAAAAGCAAAAAATGTCCGCAGAAAAAAACAAACAATTAGTAGATGACATGTACGCAGGTCTGAACGAAAATGTGTTAGGTCTGATGCAAAAATATTGGAAAGAAGACATGGTCTGGGAAGGCCCGGCTGGGATTGGAACGATGAACGGGATCGATGAATTTGAAAACGTTTATCGCGATCCGTTTATCAAGGCGTTTCCTGACAAACATGCGACCGACATCGTGCGCATTGCAGAAGGGGATGAATGGGTCGCTGGCACTGGCTACCAAGACACTACCTTTGCTGAAGACTGGTTAGGAATCAAAGCCTCTGGTGAGAAGATTCGCATGCGTTACATGGATTTTTGGCGTGTCGAAGAAGATCCGGAAACGGGTGAGCGGAAACTGGCTGAAAACTTGGTTTTAATCGACATTTTGGGCGTCATCGAACAGTGTGGTTACAACATTGAAAATGTGCTCAAGTTCATCGGTTCAAAACCACCTGAATTCTTTGATGAGCAGGTCAGCTAATCAGCATGTCAGCACGCTTCGCTTTCAGCCATTGATAGCAAGTGGACCAGAGCTGACATGCTGAAATGCTGATTGGCTGATAAGCTAAAATGAGCGAAGCGAACAAGAAACTTGTTGATGACATGTACGCCAGCATGAACCTCAATGAAGTGGGTGCGATGAAAAAGCATTGGACCCGCAACATGGTCTGGGCCGGTCCGGCCGGCATTGGCACCAAGCACGGCGTTGAGCAGTTCGAGCAAGAAGTTCGGGTTGATTTTATCCGCTCGTTTCCCGATAAAGTTGGGGAAGACATTGTTCGCATCTCTGAAGGGGATTGGGTGGCCGGAACCGGCTATCAAGACACAACCTTTGCAGAAGATTGGCTTGGAATCCCAGCTAATGGAGAGCAGGTTCGGGTCCGTTACATGGACTTCTGGCGCATTGAGGAAGAAGATGGAGAGCGAAAATTATCTGAAAACCTTGTTCTAATCGACATCCTCGGCGTTCTTGAACAGGCCGGATACAACGTTCAAAACGTACTCAAATTTATCGGCTCAAAACCACCAGAATTTTTTGATTAAGAGCTGGTCAGCACACTTCGTTTGTCAGCATTTCAGCACGCTTCGCTTTCAGCAGTTGATGGCAAGTAGATTAGAGCTGATAAGCTGAAATGCTGATTAGCTAACAAGCTAAACATGAAATATCAAGCAGCAAAAAAATTAGTTCGCGAATATTTTGACGCGATGGAAAACGCTACTCCTGAAACAGTGGCAGATGTTTTAAAACAATATACCAACGGTGATGAATATCACTGGCGCGGAGTTTATCCGTTCAGAGAGCAGTTTGGCTCAGACACGGCTGCTGAAATATTTTGGCAACCACTGATGCGCTCTCTCCGCCACATGCAGCGCCGCCAAGATATTTTTATTGGGGGGACCAATGAAATTAGCGGTGAGACGTGGGTGATGAGCATGGGGAACTTTATGGGCCTCTTCGACGAAGATTGGCTCGGAATCCCCCGCACGCGAAAAATGGCAAACCTGCGCTATGCTGAATTTAGCTGTGTTGAAGATGGCAAAATCACTCGCACAGGCATATTCATCGATGTGATCGGGATGATGGTCCAAGCGGGCACGTACCCACTGCCGCCTTCTACTGGGGCTTATTTCAACTACCCCGGCCCACGCACACACGATGGACTTGTGTACGAAGATCAACCTGAAGAAGAAGGTGTCAAAACGCTGGCACTCGTCAATGAGATGATTCAGGATCTTTCTGAT
>JAHDGV010000024.1:28632-30711 GCA_020631655.1 Chloroflexota bacterium
TAAGCAACCGCTCGATTGGTGGCTTTATGGGCATGCCGGCCGGGGCTGGCAGTGCTACCATGCAAGTGGTGGACGTTTATCGCCGCGAGGGAGATTTGCTAATGGAGAACTGGGTTTTGATCGATATTCCTTGGTGGCTCAAACAGCAGGGGCTCGATGTGTTAGAACGGACACAGACAATCTTAAATAGCGATAAATAGAGGATTAAGCCGAAGGTGTGAAGTTAAAAAGTGGGGATGGTTCTGAATGGAACAGCTACTTCTTACTTGGCACTTTTTACTTCTCACTATGACTAGTGTTCATAATCATAACAAAGAATTGATCGGCCGCTTGCGAGCCGTACTGTATGACATCAACCCATCCAGCTTAAAAAGCCAGCTAGGCGAGTTTTTTGC
The DNA here is from genome assembly GCA_020631655.1 of Chloroflexota bacterium. Taxonomy (GTDB): domain Bacteria; phylum Chloroflexota; class Anaerolineae; order Promineifilales; family Promineifilaceae; genus WTJY01. Next base: position 29,028 of record JAHDGV010000024.1, read on the forward strand.
ACCAGATTGCGACATTAAGCTGGCATTCCCATTTGAAAATTTAGATGGTCCGGCCGCGCTTTATAAGCAAGCCTATGCCCCCTTAATCGAAGCCATCCCCGATCTTGAACGACGAGACTTTATTGTGATGGCGGGTGAGTCAGGCGGCCGGAACTGGGTCGGTTGTGGCGGTCATTATATGGGCGTCTTTGAACAGCCGTGGCTCGATATTCCCCACACCAATCATCTGGTAGCCATGCGATACCACGAGTTTTTCTGCATCGAAGATGACAAAATCGTTGAAATGCAGGCGCTATGGGACATTCCGGCCGTGATGATGCAGGCCAACGCTTGGCCCATGATGCCCAGCTTGGGGATTGAGTGGCCCGTTTGCCCGGGGCCAGCTAGCAATGACGGCATTATCACCTCACCCTATGATCAAGCTCAAGGAGATGGGAGTATCAAGCTCGTACTTGATATGCTGGTCGATTTGGGGAATAACAACGAGGGCGTCGAGGCGATGAACCTAGACAAATATTGGCATCCGGCTTTTAACTGGTACGGCCCGGCCGGGATCGGCTCCATGCGGCGCATTTCGGGGTTCCGGAATTGGCATCAGATCCCCTTCTTAAAAGCGATGCCAAATCGTAAAGCGTTGCTCGAGAACGGCGTAACGCTAGGGGATGGGGAATACGTCGGCTTCACCGCGTGGCCCGGCATGACCATTACCCTGTCGGGGGATGGGTTTTTGGGAACAGCACCGTCAGGCCAAGAGTTGACGATGCGAAGTTTGGACTTTTGGCGCTGTGAAAACGGCCTAATCCGTGAGAATTGGGTGCTGGTTGATGTTCTCGACTTTTATCATCAGGTTGGGGTTGATGTGTTTGAGCGGATGCGGGAGATTACAGTGGCGAGAAGGGCAATTCCAATTAGATAGACAAAAGTGAGAAGTATGAAGTATCAAGCAGAGACGATCGGTTCATGCTTTCTACTTTTTACTTCATACTCAAAAAAAGATGCAGTTGAATCAAGATAATAAAGCAAAAGTATGGGCATTTTGGAAGGAGTTAGAGGCTACTGCCCCTGACAATTATTTAAGTGTTGCAAAGCAATTTATGTCGGCCGATCTGGCTTGGCACGGGCATGACCCAGTGAATGAGTTAAGCGGGCCAAAGGGGTTCGTAGATGGCTTTTGGCGGCCGTTAATGGCCTCGTTTCCTGATCTTACCCGCGAAACGCACATTTTTATGGGCGGGCAATCAAACGGCCGGGTTGATGGGGATATTTCAAAAGATGGCCGGATGTGGGTCAGTGGCACTGGTTATTTCAACGGAACGTTTCAAAACGACCACTTAGGCATCCCTGCAACCGGAGAGCAAGTTCGCATTCGCTGGGGAGAGTTTTGCGAGCTAGAAAATGGGAAAATTACACGGGTTTATTTCTTGCTTGATCTTATCGATTTGATGCAACAGGCTGGTTACAACGTGTTACCTCTAGCAAAAGGGCAAGATCACATCTATCCGGCCCCGGCCGCGGCTGACGGTGTTTTGCACGACTTGCAAGATGTGAACATAACTCGTTACAGCCTAGAGCATATTCGCGGATTTATTTTTGATGGCCTTAACGCGTTTGATCAAGACGATCTAAAAAGCATGGGAATGGCTGACTTTTTTCATCCAGATGTGAAGTGGTACGGGCCGGGTGG
>JAHDGV010000375.1 GCA_020631655.1 Chloroflexota bacterium
GTTTGGTTTGCGCTCCAAACACTCTTTGGAGTGGTCAACGAGGTTCAAATGGGGCCGTTGCGTTTACAGATTCCAGAGTGGAATACGCTTGATCCGTTTGCCTTGCTGATTGCGATTGGTGCCTGTGTCGCCTTATTCCGATTTAAGCTGAACATGCTGTGGACCCTGCTGGGGAGTGCGGGAATCAGCATGGTGTATTACTTCTTATTTATCGCCTAACTGGCAAAAATTCAAAGACTGGCGGTTAAACAAACCGGCCTCCATTTTGCAAAACGATGTTCCCTCTCCCAAGCTTGGGAGAGGGCTAGGGTGAGGGTTGGATTAGTTTAACCCTGCCTAAAAAAGAAAAAATTATGACTGAAATCAAAAACGTATTGTTCTTATGCCCCCACGGGGCGGCTAAAAGTGTGCTAGCGATGACCTATTTCAACGACATGGCTCATCAAGCTGGATTAGAAATTGTTGCTAAAAATGCAGGCACAGAACCTGATTCAACAATTAACCGAAAAGTTGAGACTCATCTCAAAAGTGAAGGGTTTGATCTTTCGGGATTCATCCCGCCGCTGTTAAAAGAGGCAGATTTGAAAGCGGCCGATTTGATCGTGTCGATTGGATGCATCGAAGCGGATCAGGTGCCAGAAGGGAAGCGCTTCCTTGATTGGTCTGATGTGCCGATGTTAAGCGATGATTTTCAAAAATCACGAGATAAGATTCATACGCATGTCGTTGAGTTGATCGATGATTTGGTGGGGGGCTAATGTCTGTGCCAGTTCAACTCTACTTTGCGCAAGTCCCGGGGCAAGCGCTCCGACTCTCAGGCAAAGATCATGATTATTGAACCATGACCATTACATGACGATCGGCACGTGCAATATGACCTACTGAACCGATATGCTTGGGCTAACTTAATTATTAAAGGAGAAAATTATGAATGAGATTGCTCAAGCCTATCAACAAAATAACAAAGACCAGCGCGTAGGGCGCGCTATCAAAGGGATGATGATTGTCCCTGTTTTTATCATCATCTTTCACATGTTTATTGTGACCGGCATTATCCCTTACAGCATTGTGTGGGGCGGCCGGTTAACCAGCACGGCTGAAATGTTGCAGTTTGAAGCGGTTTCAATCGGTATAAATTTGCTGGTGATCGCATTGTTTGCGGCCGAAGCTGGATACCTGCGCAAACGATTACCTCACACCATTAAAAACATTGTGCTTTGGGGCTTATTTGGATTATTTATCGCCAATACCGTCGCGAATGTGTTTGCTGTTTCGTGGATTGAGAAAATTATCTTTACCCCACTTACCCTGCTATTTGCGGTCTGGACCTATCAGGTTATCCAAAGTCGGAAATCTGAGAACCCAACAGCCTAAGCTCCTTAAGCTATATGCTTGCGCAGCGTGGTCGATTCGTATTCTTTACGCATCCGGCCGCGCTTTTGCAGTTCTGGCACCAGCAGATTGGTCATGTCGCGCACATAGTGCGGCGCAAAATAGGTGGCTCGGAACATGTAGCCATCCCCGCCCACCGCTTCATTTTCCGCCTCAAGGCTGTCTGCTACATCCTTGGCCGTTCCTACAAACCGCTCATCCGACACCCGATTGGTGATAAAGCGGGCGGTGTCAAGAATCGTGAATCCTTTCCCGGCCGCCATGTTGAACAGCCCCTGCACCCCAGAGACTTCATCAAGGATTTCGCTCACTTTTGTGTCTGGCGAGTATTTCAAAAGATCAAACCCAGACATCCCTTGAAGCACATTTAGGCCAACTTCATCCGGCACGCTTTCAGCGATTTGGGCCGCGCGTTCCTCCGCTTCTGATCGTGACTCAGCCACGACACCCCCAATCGGAAACAACAATTTAACTGAATAGGGATCTCGTCCCGCATCGGAAATGGCGGCACGAAATTTGTCGGCCCGCTCTTTTTTGACCGGGGTAGGCCCGGCCGGACTAAAGATCATTTCAGCGTGTTTGCCTGCAAACCTCATCCCTTCAGGAGATGAACCGGCCTGCACCAAAACAGGATCACCGGCCGGATGATGGTGCACGGCCAAAGGACCGGCCGAGCTAAACCATTCCCCTTCAAAATCAACTCGATGGACTTTCTCGGGGTCACTGATCCATTCATTTTCATAGTCGTTTATGACCGCGTCAGGTTCCCAAGACGCCCACAGCTTTTTGACCAGATCAACGTACTCATAAGCCCGCTCATATCGCTCAGAATGGCCGGGCAGGGTCATCCCTAGCTGGTCCGCCTCTTTTTGATTGATCGATGTGACGATGTTCCAGCCGATCCGGCCGTTGGTGATGTGGTTGAGCGTCTGCATTTTGCGCGCCACCATGTACGGGTTGTAGAACGAGGTCGACATCGTCACGATAAAGCCCAAGTGCTCAGCCACGGCCGAGAGGCGGGATACCAGCAACAGCGGGTCGAGCATCGGGAAGTTTTTGCCATACCGGATGCTGATCGGATCACGCGCCGCACCCCAAAAATCTGCAAAAAAGATCGCATCATACCGGCCGCGCTCCGCTTCTCGAGCGATCATTTCCCAATATCCGATGTCGGTCCAATCATGCTCCCGTTGCTCAAAAGCCAAACCGATATCCGGCTCGTATTGGAAAAATGGGCAGATGGTGAGGTGTGAATTTTTATTGGTCATAGTTTGTGTTTGTTGCGGGATTTCGAGGTAGTGGAGTAAAAAAGGTTCTTCATAACTCCGCCATTTCGTTACTTTGCATTAGCTAAAAAGGTCTCTGATTTTTGCTTTGGCTTCGCCTCGTTGGCTTTCAAACAGCGCTAAATATTTAGGATCAAACCAATCTTCGATCCCTTCTTTAAAAGATGGTTTGGCTAGCAATCTCTCAGCCCATGCGGCCACGTGAGGGCGGGCTTCAATCCGTTCCCCAAGCCCCAAATGCTTTAGCCTAGCCATGTACGCGGCGTATGAAATATCGGCCAGAGAATACTCATCCCCCAACAGCCAAGGGCCATTTTCAAGGGCCGCTTCCATATCATCAAGCAGTTTTTCATACCGCATCACGGCACCTTTAAAATCGGGCGAATCCATGCCCAACTCAACCCCGTTGCGCATGCGCTGACGCTTAACTGGATCAGGAATATTATTGAGCCATGTCTCAATCTGCTCTGGCGTTTTTTGCAGATGTTGGTGCCTAAAAGCGATGCAGTTGCTAATCACCCCGGTCGAGGCATGCACTCCCTCATCAATTTGTTTGGTCCAAAGCCGCATTTGGGCCAGCTTGGCAGGGGAAGAGGGGCGCACCGGCCGGGCTTCAAACGCATCGTCTAAATATTCACAAATCACGTTTGATTCGATCACGACGGTCCCTTCGTGCATCAAAGTCGGCACAACTTTTTTAGGATTAAGTTTGACGTAGTCTGGTTTTTGCTGATCCCCGGCCCTCAGATCAAGATGAACGCCGTCCCATTTCAATTCCTTTTCGCTCATAACCATGCGAACCTTGGCTGCACAGCTCGACATGGCGTTGTGATAAAGAGTAAGTGTCATATTTCCATCCCTTCCTTTTGATTTGCAGACCATATTGTAGGGGTAAATTCAGATTAGGAAAGTTGAAAGGCGGTGGGGAAAAAAGTTGTGAATCGGCCTTACACTCTTTGAAATTCTTGCCGAAAACTTCCCGGTGTTTGCCCAACTTCTCGCTTAAATGCCCGGCTAAAGTAGGATGGATCTGAATAGTTTAAGTGTTGGGCAATCTCTGATATGGTTAGATTGGTGTGAGCCAACAGCCGTTTGGCCTCTAGTATTAGACGGGTTCGTAACAGCTCTCCGGCCGATTGCCCGTACACTTCTTTCACCGTTTCAGTTAAGTGGCCAATGGTGATGCCCAGCTGATTCCCATAAAACGATAAATTGTGATTCTTCATCGCATGGGTATCTGCCAAGTGCAAAAAGTCGCTGGTGATCTGCTGGCTGGGGGTTAGCTTTTGAATCGTCTTTCCTCTCTCAAAGGCTCGCTCAGCATAAATGCAAAGAATTTGGAGCCACGCCAGCACTTCGATGCCGTGGGCCCAATCGGTCGCATAAAAGGCTGACATCATATTTTCAAAGAAAAACTCAATTTTGTTGGCGCAGATGAGGTCATCTGCAACGTGAATGCCGGGGTTGGCAAATGGGGCTAAAAAAGTCAGCTCTTTGAAAAACTGATAGGCTCCAAAAATTTGGAAGATTTCTTCGTCGAAGGCGCAGTACAGGCCGGTTACCGGCTTTTCGATAAGCCACTGCTGAACTTGGCCCGGCCGGACAAAAATAAGCGTTTTCGGCTGAATTTTCACCTTTTCAAAGTCGATCACATGGTAACCCTCACCCGAAATGATCCAAATGGCTAAATAGAATGTGTGCCGCCTCAGGTTACTACTGAGCGCAAAAGTGGGTGCATCCTCCAGCTTCCCCACCCAAAAATGGTAATCTTTATCCCCTTTTTGTGGGATGTGTAGCGTTGAAATTTCTGTCATACCGATGCAAAGAGGCTAAAAGAACCCTCTGGTGAGAGAGTGTGGGGAAGCTCAGAAGAAAGTCGATTTTGTATTCGAGAGTGATGCGTTTTGATTCGGCGCTACGACCCGATTTTTTCCTAACTTTTCCTATTTTGTGCCCGAAAGTCTAATCCAATACTGTTAAAGACATTATCGATTTTAAGCAGGTATGGACAATGTAATTTAATAGGAAAAAATAGGACTTTATTCGGAAATTAGCCGATTCTGGGCCGTGATTTTGAGTTGCTAGATGCTTGAGGTACTTTAAAGGTGGCTCAACATAATCGAATTAAAGCAACTAAGAAGTAGGAGGTCTCGAATCATGAGTATCACAGGATCATGCCACTGTGGGAGTGTAACTTGGAAGTTTGATGAAGTGCCGGAATCAGCCACCGCGTGTAACTGCACCGTTTGTCGGCGGTACGGGGTGCTGTGGGGATATGATTGGGACGGAGAGAAAATTCACATTTCAGGAGAGACAAAAGCGTACATCCGTGGTGATAAGGAATTAGGCTTTTACTTTTGTCCCAACTGCGGATGCGTGGCGTATTGGAGGGCGCTACAGGCGAATGATCAAGGCCGGTGGCGCATCGCGGTCAATCTACGGCTGGTTGATGACCCTGAACTGATTCAGCACCTGCCGATTGACCATTTTGAGGGGCTCGTTACATTCACTGATCTTCCGAGAGATGGGAAATGCATTCGGGATCTTTGGTTTTAGGCTGGAGTCAGCATGGAAAAACACACAGGAAAATCTTACGACG
>JAHDGV010000376.1 GCA_020631655.1 Chloroflexota bacterium
GACTTTTAAATCCATCCCACAAAAAACGGCAGAACGAGGAAAATTCTAAGACCTGCGACTCATGCCAAATAATGGCTTTCCTCTCATAATCCTTGATATGACCCATTCGTTTTGTTAGAATCTGCTCCACTATTCGGGGCGTGGCGCAGCTTGGCAGCGCGCTTTACTGGGGGTGAAGAGGTCGTCGGTTCAAATCCGGCCGCCCCGACTGGGTCACGTTTAAACGTGGCCCTTTTTTTTACCACCCAACCATTCTCATACCACTCAACTATGACTGATCGAATTCGCAATGTTTTTGTCATTACCACCGGAATTTTGGGGCTTATTTTTGTTTCAATCTCATTCAGTGTTGGCCTGTTAGGCGTTGATCTTACACCCGGCTTTGGGCTGATTCAGATGGTTCAGCTTTTAGTAGGCATTAGTTTACTGACGCTGTGCGGCTTTGTTCAGATCAATCATTGGCGCAACGACGAACCGCGATCTCTGCAAGCGGATATCGGGGTGCGATTAGGTGCCACGGGGCTTGTTTTTGCCTTTATTTCGGGATTGTCTGACCTGATCGGGATCGGAACCCATGTCGGGCCAACTTTTGAGCGGCCGTTTGTAGGTCCATTTCAATTGGTGGGATTAGGTATATCGGCCGCCATTATCGTGATAGGCATGATCTTGTTTTACACCAGCAAAGGGAACGGCCGACATTCGCTACTCGAATTTATTGCTCCGGCCGAAGAAGCGTAGAATCGTATTGCGTAATAGGCGGTTCGCAATCAACTGATACGAAATACGCATTACGATCTTGAAGGCGACTCAGAATTGTTGGGGGGAAATCGACTAGCGAATACCGTCTAGTTCAAACGAGTTGCCCAGCAATTCAAACGTAGCAGATGAGCCTTGCGGCCGTTGGAAGCTCAGCGAGAAGTTGACCACCTGGCCGGGCGGCACGTTCCAAGGAAAACCTGGTGTTGTTGAAAAGACAAGATAAACGGTGCCTGCAGACTGGAGTGAAACATCGGCCGCACTTACCTGGAATGGAGCTGTCCCCCCATTTGCAATCGATCCAGAGATTACCAGTGCAGAGCCCTCTGGCGAAACATCGGCCGATGAAAGCGTTACAGACGCGCTAACCGGGCCACCACCAGCAAAAGGAATCTGAACCGCAACTTCACCGGGCAAATCGATCCGACTAACATTCCATTCTAAAGAATCGCCAGACAAGCCGCTAGGAATTTGGAACGCGGCCGTCGCTTGCCGTTGATCACCCGGGTTGATAAATCCGGTCAGATTTGGATAGGTGCCGTTGACATTTGCAGCGCCGTTTGAGGCATATTGATTCCCCTGCTGATCTTTGAGAGAGACCCGCATGAGCCCGCTATCAATCACATTGTTGCCGTTGTTCGCAACAGTAAAGTCGACCAGCATCACGGAAAATCCAGGAGGGGTTGTCCCGCTTGCCCCATCGACATTTGAGTTTTGCACCGTCATAACCAAATTCCCAAACGGAACCGGTTCGCCGACGGCCGCCAAGCGAGATGAATCAACTGCGTCAGTTGTTGAGTCTGGCAGAGTATAGTCTCCATACACGACCAATCGGGTTTGATCACCCGGATCGCCCAACCACACAAGGGTTATCCCCGGCCGATTTTGAGCAAAAAGACCATTGTCTTCAACCGAGATCAATTCACGGCCGCTGACCAGATATTCTCGAAACTCACCGCTACCATAATTAATCGATATCGAATCACCGGGAACGAGTTTCTGTAGCAAAAGTTCGTTTTCGCTTGTGCCGCTCAGTCCAAACACCGGATTTACAACAGTTCCATAAACCCACTCAGCCACACGACCCTCTTCAACTTCAGGGGACCATTCACCAGCCTCAGACACAAACTGCGCCTTGGCTGGAATAACTGTGCCGTTTAAATCTAAGCCGGTAGGCGGATCTACATCGATGCTCAGTGATGAAGTCCCATCAAAAATGATGATTGAATTGGTATCGGCTAATTCTTCTGGTGAAAGCCCCCCATCATCAACGACATCACTTGGTGAATTATCCACGCCATCCCCGCCAAACCGTTCTAGGGGATCAACAAGCAGAACGCCAAATATGCAAACCATGATCAGAGCTAAAAGCCCTAAGGCTGATAAAATTAGCATCTGGGGGGTGAAATCGATAGAAAAAAGTGAATTCCCAGAACTGTTTGTGTTGGATTCTTCTGACATAAATGTTTGCTTTTAGATTATGGAAGGCTACTTGGAAGGGTGCTTGACGCAACTTTGATCAGCAGATCGTTTGAATTGGTCGACACAGTTTGGTCGATATTCAGATACGGGATCATGATGTTGATTGTTTGGCTAGATGGTTGAAGCTCAAACCGAATAATTCCGGCATCGTTGGTGTAACCCAGCGCCAGTAGCTCGCCTGTGGCACTGTCTTTGGCTAGAACCGCCATGTCGACAATCCCTTCGTCAATTTCTGGCAGATTATTTTGATTCCGATCGTAGAAGAGAACCACCTGCAAATTAGCTGAGAATGACGGTGTCATAACTGGAACCATCGTAGGGAGCGGGTTAATGCTGATATTCGGCCGTGCCGTTGGCGGTGGAGTCGGAGTAGACGCCGCTTGTACGGTAGCCAAAACGTCGATTGTTTCCTGAGGCTGTGCTTCAGCCGTGGAGGTTGGGGTTGGTGTTGATGTTGAACGTGGCCCGCCGTTGTTGACTTGAGCCTGTGTCGGCTGTGGTGTTGGCGTTGGCGTTGTCAATTCGGCCGTACACGCCAACTGATAAACATATTTGTCAGCAATCCGGTACTCAACCCCAACAACTGGCTCGATCAAGATATACATCCAGCCGGTATACGTGGCCAGATAGCTCGCCTCACTCCCTGCGGTTAACGGGCTGGCATTATCATTTTCAACCAAAACCGCTTGGTCAGGATTCAAAAACTTCATGCGCGTGTCGTTAAATTCAGACAGCTCGCTAGTTGTACAGGTATAGAAATTCCCTTCACGAACCCACACACGGTAGTAATCGATATCGGTAACACCTTCTGCTCTAGGCACAAAGTTCCTCTGCACTGCACTACCGGCATCGGCCGTGGTGAGTTCAAGCAAACAAGCATATGCTGGCTGATCGTTGTCAGGGAACTGTAACTCAGTCCGGCACGCATCATGAGCGGCAGAAAGGGCAAATGTTGGAGTTGGTGTGGGCGTGACCGTAGGATTGGTCAGTCCAAACTTGACGCAATAGGTTTTTCCGGCCGGATTAGATGGATCTTCGTTTACTAATGATATGTAATGCCATGCATCTACCGAGGGGGTATATTCAATGATTGAATCTTTATTCCCCTGCGGTGCGCTTGTCGTAATTCTTTGCCCCTCAGGGTTATACAATGACATCGCCGTATCTAAACCATCACTCACATCGCTAGTGCTTATGGTGTAGGGGATCCCCGCTTGGGCCCAAAAACGGTAGAAGTCAATATCCCCGGCCGGCCAGAGCGTTGCATCATCAACCGCACAGCCGGTGGGAAAGACGGTGTCTAACGAAAAGGCGGTTTGGAGCGAATCATTTCCTTCGTAGGCATCAATAAAAACAGGGGTCGCTGTAGCACCCGTATTCGGTGTTGCCGTTGCAGTTGGCTGAGGATCATTAGACTCAATGACGATGACAAAGGTGGGTATTGCACCAAGCGTCGCATTAACAGGGTTTTTCAAAACCACAGAAAAACTTTCGCGGGCCTCTTCTAGGCTATCATCCAAAATCGTGACATTAAATGATTGTGTCGTATTGGTCGATTGGGTAAAAGTTAAGACCCCAGTGGCGGACGTATAGTCCTGCCCAGCTGTTGCAGTTCCGTCTACAGTTTGATATTCAACTGTTATGACCGTATTGTCCGTAATTGCTTGATTCAGGGTTACAGTCACAGTTTGTTGCTCGTCTGTGGCTGGCTCTGTCCGAGTAATATCCCCAGAAGCAAATTGGAGCACGGCCGTTTGCATGTTAGGAAGCCCTTCGGCCGTGGAGCTAAACAGATGAAATGTGAGCAGAGCTAGAACCAATCCCCCAAAAAGGAAAATGCGAGGCGTTGCGTTTTTAGAATTGGTCCCACTGTTTGTTATTTTTGATAAATCCATAGACCTATAGGCCTGTTTGTCAAGGACAAGAGTAAAATTTTTTTAAATAATGGAAATAGAAAGTACTGTTTTATCTAAGTCGATCTGGCCGGGTACTATGTTACATCAGCACAGAATGAAGACCGTTAATTAGACATAACACTAAAATTATAGTGTAGAGGGCGGTGAACACCAAAATATGAAGCTGTAATTAAATTTGATTCTATATAATCGGGGGAAGAAAATAGCCATCTATTAAAAGGAACGAGAAAATGGTTACAAAAAGGTGGTTAGGAATCGGTTTTATCGCACTAGGACTTATCGGGCTTTTTGGGGCTTTTGTTAATGATATATTCAGCTTAACTGAATATCAGGGGATCGGGCCAGCGCAACGAGTTGTGATTGGTCTGTCTATCATCCCAATTTTGGTTGGAACTACGCTTATTCCACTTGGAGACAAACCTGCCTAACATGGTTGAGCGACTAAAGAAAAACCCAGCGATGGCCGTAGCGGCCGTCCTAATCGCCCTTGCTCTGCTCGCCTACCTTGGCTACTTGGCCATTTATTTCAACTACGCCATCAAGCTGTTCCAATTTCCGTTTGACTATGATCAAGGGGAAGGTCATGAGTTACTGGATACCATCATGCTGTCTCAGGGCGAGTGGCCGTATCAAAATGCTGATCGATATCCGTTCTACTCATCCAACTACCCTCCGCTGTTCCACGTTTTTATCATTCCGCTTGTTTGGATCTTTGGGCCGCAATATTGGACCGGCCGACTGGTTGCCTTTCTCTCATCGTTAATCACGGCCGGCATTTTGGGGTACGCCGTTTACCGCGAGCAAAAAGTAAAACGCTGGTGGCTGATCGCCCTGTGCGTCCTGATGTATCCCGCATCGAACTACGTTTACCACATTGGCCCACTGCTTCGGCAACATATCTTTATGATTTTGTTCGAAGCGGCCGCCGTGGTGCTGATGGCGGCTACGCTCGACAACGAAGAAAAAGATGGCAAAAAGCGGAATGGCTGGCTCATTTGGGTCATGTTCTTTTTGCTCATGGCCGGATACACCAAACAATTGGCCTACGCGACCGTGGCCGCTTTGTACATTTTCTGGTTCTTGCGCGACATGAAACGGTCGGTGCTGTGGGG
>JAHDGV010000025.1:0-15364 GCA_020631655.1 Chloroflexota bacterium
GTTAATTAAATTAGGACTTTCGCTTGCAAGGAGCCCTGAGCTTGTCGAAGGGTGATCTCGCAGTTACTGAACACGTATGAAGCGAAAGTCCTATAAATAAAAAAAGAGGCAGAATTTTCTGCCTCTTTTGCGTTTAGATTTAAATCAATCCGTCTTGCTTGAGCAATGGCTCGATTGACGGTTCACGACCGCGGAACTCTTTATAAACGTCCATCGGGTGCTGACTGCCACCTCTGGCTAAAATCGTTTTTCTGTACCGCATTCCAACATCTTTTACCGCCTCTTCGTTTTCAAGCCCTACTTCGGTAAAGGCCGCAAATGCATCTGCACTCAACACCTCTGACCATTTGTAGCTGAAATACCCGGCCGAGTACCCGCCAGAAAAAATATGCCCAAATGAACAATAGAACATATCTCTTTCAGTCGGTTGCATGATGAGGGTGTCTCGGAAAATCCGGTCTTGAATTTCACCAATATCCTCACTACCCGGCTTATGGCGAGCGTGGAGTTCCATATCAAACCGGCCGAAATTAACTTGGCGCAACATGGCGTAACCAGCTCTGAACGAACGGGCGGCGATGATTTTGTCGAGCATTTCTTCCGAAAGCGGCTCTCCGGTTTGATAATGGCCGGATAGCCCTTTCAAGGTTGGTTTGTGATAAATCCAGTTTTCCATGAATTGGCTGGCGATTTCGATCGCATCCCACTCAATCATGGCTAAACCAGAATTTAGCCCGCGATCAATTTCTGTGAGCATGTGCTGCAGATCGTGTCCAAACTCATGAAATAATGTTTCAACCTCACGCAAAGTCATGAGGGATGGGGTATCACCAACAGGGGGAGACTGGTTACAGCACATGTAGGCAACTGGGATACGAACTGATTCGTTTTCGCCAGCTAAAAGTGTGCTTCGCTGCACGGCCGGGAATGCCCATGCACCGCCTCTTTTTTCTGATGGGCGGCTAAATGGGTCTAAGTAAAAGGCTGCGATATCTTGGCCAGATTCATCCAGAACCCGGAAATAGCGTACATCCTCATGCCAGACCGGTACATCTCCATCGGCCGAAACGACTTGGATGGCAAAAATTCTGTTGACCAGTTCAAACATGCCGTCTAAAACACGCTCAAATGGGAAATATGCGCGCAATTCTTCTTCGTTGATGTCGAACTTTGACTCGCGCAGCTTTTCGCTCCAGTAGAAGATGTCCCACTGTTGCAGGTCATTTGCCTCTGGGGCACCATGCTCTTTAGCGATGGCGGCTAGATCGGCCAAATCACGTTCGCCGGCCGGGGTTGCTGCCTCTTTTAGGTCTTTCAGCAGTTTGTCCACCGCATCAACCGTTCCAGCCATTTTTTGGCTCAAACTTAAATCAGCATGATTTTTGTAGCCGAGTAGGTTGGCCTTTTCCATTTTTAGCTTCAAGATTTCTTGAGCAACTTCTTGATTGCGTAGGTCGCCGTCAGATGCTCGTGTGACGTATGCTTTATAGATTTGCTCTCTTAATTCGCGATGCGGACTGTTCTTCATGAACGGCACATACGATGGGAAGTCGAGCGTTACTGCCCACGGCCCATCTTCGGCCGTAGCACCTTCGTGTCCTCGTTGGACTGCCGTATCAGCCGCCATCTGAATGTAGCTAGCGGGTAACCCTTCGAGCTGATCTTTTTCTGTCAAAAGCAATTCATAAGCTTTTGTGGCGTCTAAAACGTTGTTCGAAAATTTTGTAGTCAGTTGCGCCAATTTCTCGCTAATCTCGTTAAATCGCTCTTTTTCAGCCCCATCTAGACTGACCCCAGAAAGCCTTGCCCCTTCAATCGATTTTTCAATGATCCGCTTTTGCCCAGAATCAAAGCTATCCCACGCATCGCTGTCGCCGAGCCGGCAGAAAGCATCATAAATCGGCCGGCTTTGCCCCATTTTGTTACCAAATGCCACAACTTTAGGTTGGGCCGATTCATACGCCTCTCTCAGTTCTGGACTGTTTTTGACCGAATTGAGGTGGGAAACAACCCCCCAAGTACGCGATAAGTAATCCTGAATTTCTTCAATCGGATGGGCCAAGTCGTCCCATGTTGACGGATTGGAAGATTCTAATTCTTGAAGAGCGGTTTCACATGCTTCCAGCATGGAGTCGATGCCAGAAACAACTTGGCTCGGGTCAAATGTATCAAAAGGGGGTCTATCACTCCAGTTTAAGAGTGGATTTGTTGAATCAATATTCATAGGATTTTCAGTTTATAAGTATCAAACAAATGGGAAAGATGAGGGCATTCAAGGATGTAATTATATTATCTTAGTCGGTATAAAACACTCCATCAACTGTTTTGCTAACGGGTCCCACCAAAGATACGCTTTTGTCTTGGTGGATCTGGACTGTTAATTTCCCCCCTGGCATTTTGACGGTTACTTTGGCGTCACATTTCCCTAATTGGTTGGCTACAGCCACAATCGCACAGCTACTGCTCCCGGACGATAGTGTGTAACCTGCCCCTCGTTCCCAAATTTCGGCCGTAATCGTTTTCTGATCGATTATTTTTGCAAATTGCACATTGGTTCGATTTGGAAAAGTAGTGTGATTTTCGATAAGTGGTCCCCATTGGCGGGCAAAATCTGCTGAAATTCGATCCTGCAAAACAACAAAATGAGGGTTGCCGATATCCACCGGAAATCCGCTGATAGTTCCCAAATCTGTTACGAGCGCGAACCCTCCGGGGAAAAACTTACTTTCGTCTAGCCCTTTGTGTTCAAACTGAGAGACAACTCGTCCCATTTCGAGTAATATTGAGCCATCGTTTAGCCGAGATGCCTTGACCTGAGAGTTTGTACACTGAATCGTAAAATACTCTGGGCTGGCTGAAACATGATTAAAATAGAAGTCTGCAAATATTCTTAACCCATTGCCACTTTTTTCTGCTTGGCTTCCATCTGGGTTAAAAATAAAAACATTTGCTCCTTCAGGTATCTTTTGCCAACAAATGACACCATCACCGCCCAATCCGAAGATCGGGTCACAAATTCGCTTTGCTTCAACGGCTGAAAGCAGATGGTTGGCCGTGTGGATGATGATGTAGGCATTTCCAGCCGCCTGATATTTCGAAAATTTGATCATGTTATGCATCGTGGCTCATTTTTGTAAAAAGTAAACATTTGAATTTTTCATGGAAACCGAAATCGCTCACACCGACAACCGAATTTCTCCTAATGTAGAGATTGATGCGGATCTCGCTGAGATTTTAGAGCTTCTTTCATCAATGGTCTCCTCATTGGGTGAAATTGAAACATACTTCCAGAACTTTTCAGTGGGGATTCGCCTGCTTTCAGGCGTTGATGCTGTGTATGTGTGGCAAGCTTTTGAACGTGGAGACGAGCAAATTTATCTGCTTGTCAACAACCCGTCCCAACTAGACGTCAATGCAAATGATCCTGCTACGCAACCATTTATTCATGATTTAGCCTCGTTGGCAAACAAGAAAATCGCTAGATCAGTTTCAGACCTTCCTTCTGAGCAACTTTTACGGAAGCAATTGAGGTTGGCCGATGATTTAGATTCCTTCATGACTTTCCCAATCATGCATCAAGATCAAATGCTGGGATTGGTTATGCTGGTAGCGAGCAATCAGCTCGATTTCCCTGAGCCTGTGATGGAGGGGTTGGATAGCCTTGTATCTGCTTCGGCCGTATTTTTGCACAATGCCAATCTGCTAAAAGATGTCCGAACTTTATTCCACGATTTGGACTTTATGATCCAAGAATGGATCAAAGATGTCTCTGGCCGGTTAGATAAGGTTCAGCAAAGCGAGAGTTTGTTGGGGAAAATTCTAAGCGACTTGTCGCACGAATTTAGGACGCCGATTGCCAGTCTAAACCTTTATTCAGGCCTAATCCAAAAACGGCCGGAAAACCAAACTCGCTACCTCGATACGATGCAGGTGGAGTTATCGCGGCTCGAACAAATCCTTGAAGGGGTTCTCGAGCTAAGCGAATTTAATGTCTTTTCTAGCAAAAACCAGCTACAGCCCATTCATGTATTTAGCTTTTTTGAGCGATATAAAAATCACTTCAATTCTGCATTAAATAACTTTGATATCAACCTGAATTATGACCTTTCGCCAAGTTCATGCTTGGTTATGGCAAATGAAGAGTATCTATTTCGCTCACTGCTTCAGCTTGTACTAAACAGCGCTAAGTATGGGAATGGCTCTGATATAAATATTAGTGCGGAAAAAGGGATGTCAGAAGATGGAATCGCAGAAAGCGTCATTATCAGAGTGATTGACAAAGGGCCAGGGATTTCAAGTTCTGATATCCCCCATATTTTCAACCCTTTTTACCGAGGTGAAGGGGTAGGTCAGTCTACGATTTTTGGGGTAGGGCTTGGATTAACTTTTGCTAGAGAAATCATTCAATTTTTTGGCGGCACCCTGAGCTTATTGGAGACGGGTAGTGAAGGGACCACAATGGAAGTTCGCCTACCAATGATCACAGATCATTAATCTTTTGTTTTGATGAGGGGCCTACAGCGACCTTTTTTGCAAAATCAGTTGAATATTTTTTGGACACAGGGGAGACTTCTGATTCATTAGTTGAGTTTAGAGGTTTCGAATGTCAGGATTAGTTATAAAGAGTAGACGCGTCGTTTTTCCCGGCGGTGAGAGGCCGGCCGTAATTTTGGTCAGAGATGGGATCATTCAAGAGGTCCGAGAATATGCAGATGAATTAAACACGGGAGATTTGCCCGTTCTTGATTTCGGGGATGATGTGGTGATGCCGGGAATCATCGACGTTCATGTGCATGTTAACGAGCCGGGGCGTACCGAGTGGGAAGGGTTTGAAACCGCCACAAAGGCGGCCGCCATGGGTGGCGTAACCACAATTGTCGATATGCCACTGAATAGCACCCCTGTTACCACAACGGTAGAAAATTTCCGCGCCAAACTAGATGCGGCCGAGGGGAAGCTGGCGGTCAATGTCGCCTATCATGCTGGGGTAATTCCCGATCATGCGGACCAGTTAGATCAAGTTCTAGAAATGGGGGCGATTGCTGGCAAAGCCTTTATGATTGATTCTGGAATGGAAGATTTTCCATTTGCAGATCGAGATACTTTGCGAGAAGCGATGATGGTCCTTAAACGGCACGGCAAACCGCTTTTGGCACATGGGGAGTTGGCGTTAGATTTGGCTCAGCCTCAACAACCGTGGATCAAATTTGCAGATTATTTGGCATCACGGCCGCAGGCGATGGAAACGGCCGCCGTAAAAATGCTGATTGATTTGTGTGCAGAGACCGATTGTGCCGTTCACCTTGTTCATCTATCTGCTACCGATGCGCTCCCGCTCTTAAAAGATGCGCGAGGTGGAGGTTTGCCGATAACGGTTGAAACGTCGCCCCATTACCTCTATTTTGCGGCCGAAGATGTTTCAGATGGAGCAACCCAGTTTAAATGTGCGCCACCCATCCGCGAAAAAGAAAACCAAACTATTTTGCGCCAAGCGTTGCTAAATGGAGACATTGACCTAGTGGCAACCGACCATTCACCGTGCCCTCCCAGTCTAAAAAATATCGAATCTGGGGATTTTTCAACCGCGTGGGGAGGCATATCGTCACTGCAATATGTTTTGCCTGTCACATGGTCTGCGATGAGAGAAGTTGGTGCGGAACCGGCCGATATGGCCCGCTGGCTGTGCCAAAAACCGGCCGGATCAATGGGCCTGCGCCAACACGGAAGAATCGACACAGGAAAAGTGGCTGATTTTGTTGTTTGGGATCCAGACGGCTCTGTAGAGGTTTCAGGTGAAATGACCCAGCATCGCCATAAAATTACACCTTATGATGGCTTGTCACTGACTGGCAGGGTGTCGTGTACTGTCTTGGGTGGAAAAGTTATTTATCAAAACGGCGATTTAATTGATGAAAAACTCGGCCGTTCAATTTTAAAAAACTGATTACGATTCGGTTTTCCAAATGATAATCTTATGCAGGTTTTGTCTAATGTTGAGCCAAGGCTAGTACAATCGCAAAGTTGCAATTGTTAAATCAAAGAAGTTGGAAATTATGAATTTATTTCTTTTGTTGGGTTCAATCCTCATGTTTATCGGAGTTGGGATGGGTGCCTTTGGCGCTCACGGGCTTGCGGAATTTTTGGCGAATGCAGGCCGAGAAGGAACTTTTGATACGGCCGTGCGTTACATGGTTTATCACGGTTTGGCCCTCCTTGTAGTTGGTACATTGCTATCCCAAAACAGCACAGCTTCTGTTTTAAACTGGGCTGGATGGGCTTTCTTTTTAGGATCACTCATCTTTTCCGGGTCTCTCTATATTTTGATCTTTGCAGGTATTCGCTGGATGGGGGCAATTACTCCGATTGGAGGCGTGCTCTTTCTGGCGGGATGGGTCTGTATGATCATCTACGCTCTTCAAAGCGCTTAAAACTTATGGCTAATCAATTTGGTGTTCCAGAAATCAGTCCGGCCGATGTAGACGCAAAGCGTCAGGCTGGCGAAAACTTTTTACTCGTCGATGTGCGTGAGCCGCATGAATTAAACATGGCCAACTTGGGTGATGGGGTAATTCTTATGCCTCTAAGTCAGCTGGCCGCTCAGCGGCTAGAAGCCGTTCCTGAGGAAGTCTCGGCCGATAAAGATGCAGAAATTGTTGTGTTTTGCCATCACGGAGCACGGTCGGCCCAAGTGGCCGCATTTTTGCGGGGCAATGGCTGGACCAACGTCATTAATATGCAGGGTGGAATTCATATGTGGGCTTCAACCGTTAGCTCCGATGTGGGCGTTTACTAATTAAATCGACTTAAATTTTATAGCCTATCGAACCAATCAAGAATCGGATGATCTTGGTTGGTTTGGCGTACATGTTAGAGGGGGCTGGCGTTCCAAGTAATTGCTTAAAAAATCATGAAAATTAGGGCTGTTGAGATTAGCTCGTTTTTTTGTTGTTTTTCGAATTTGTCCACATATTTTTCGTTTTATGTAAAGTAAAACCGAAAAATATGGACAATTAGTAGGAAAATATGGACAAAATCGGGTTTGTGAGGAAAATATTTCATGTCATATAATATAAATCTAATTATTGTGAGATATATTTAAAACATGCTTCGTTGAGTTTAGAGGAATCCTCCCCAAACTGGCACGAGAGAAACGCGACTGGAACACCTCAACTTAGCAAAGATGACCTTCAGTGTCCTCTATGGAGTGTCATCGCCAAATTAATCATTCATTTCCTTCCTCCTAAGGAAAACGGATGATATTTTAGACCCCCGCTCGGCACAGGCGGGGGTCTTTTTGTTTCTAATCAAAATTGGAAATTGTAGAGACTGTAGGCGCCTCTATTCTGTTCAACGCTCCCCCCAACGTAAATTTCTAATCCGCAGACCAAAAAGCCAAGGTACCCTGAGCTAATGTTCGGGGCAGAACCCTGCCACTGGCATGAAGAATCTTGATCTCCGGTGTATTTTCGCCAATGATGGGTATAACCAAATGCTGGCTGTTAGGAGACCAAATTGTCGCTGAGCGTTGATATTGGCTATAAAAAGCGATTACTTCATTAAACGGGCTGGTTGTTTCAAATTCAGGGATTAATTCAGTCACTTCGGCCGTTGTTATGTCGTAGACCGAAAGGGATCTAGTATTTTGCCCATTTGCAATCCAAGCGATTTTTTGGCTGTCAGGGGCCCAAAAGAACGCAGTAATGTTTTTCGCGTCACTAATCGTCTGCGTCCCCTTAATTAAATCAAAAACAACTAGCTCACCTCTATTACTCCCATCACCAGCTTTGCTTGCAATGTAGGCCAATTTTTGACCATCTGGGGAGAAGTTTAGGCTGATAAAGGCTGAGCCGTCTAGCCTATCAATCACCCGCCTTTCTTTGCCTTCAACATCAAATATAGCGACCCATGTGTCGTCATCCCCAGCTTCATCTGGCTCAATGGGTAAAGCGAATTTAAGCCCGTCTGGGGATAAATCTGGTGACATAAACTGGGTGGTGTTTAGATTGATAATCTCTTCCGCAACAGAATCCCCTAACTCAAGCATCGAGATTCTTTCGCTAGAGCCGGCCGATCCGATGTGGGTCATCAATTGTTTGCCGTTTGGTGCCCAATCCCAAAACATGGGTGAGCCTACATCAATCACAGAGACCGAGGAATCGGCCGTTGAAACAAGGGTGAGCTGTAACTCTGGGCTGTTCCCTTCTTGCAAAAGCACAGACACATACTGGTTATCCGGGCTCCAATACATGTAGATTGGGCGGGCCGTTCCGCTCCAAATCGATCTGGGTGAAGCCCCTGGACTATCTGTGACAAAAATCGTAAAGGTCGTTTTTTGCTCTTGTCGTTGCTGAAGACGGTTGCTGATCGGGCGTAAAGTAGCCCCTTGCGCAAAATCCTCTTCTCCTTGCGTTGTAACCTGATACCTGACATAAGCGAGCTTTTGCCCCGTTGTAGACCACGTGGGGAGCAAATAATTGATTGTGCTGGCTGAATTTTGCTGGTCGTCGGCACTTGCGAAGTTTGCATCCGCGGTAAGAGCGTTGATATCCCCGCCAGCTTGGTTCAAAATGTACACATTGCCATCGTTCCCCAAGACCGAGATTTTGCCAGATTTAGGGGTGATGTTGACCGCAAAGGTGCTTTCCTCTGACAAGCCGTTTTCGGCTTGAACGGCCGCATCTAAAGGTAAATTTAAAAAGTTGGAGCAACCGCTGGCTAATAATAAAAAGCATAGAACGGCCGACCAAAAAATAGTTAAACGTTGCATTTTGTATCCTCTGTTCAGCCTGCTAGTTGTTTTTGCTCGACACGCGATCCAAAAGTTCAATCGCCTCTTCCAAAACAGGATCAGACCCCGAGCTAAAAGAATCCCACTCGATATCAACGACAAAATCAGGCTCGATCCCCATTTGCCCAATGTTTCGACCTGCGTTTGGGGTGATGATGGCGGTTGTGGGCAACAGAAGCTGTGAACCATTTGGGAGATAAACGGCTTCAAACTCTTCAACACGGCCGGCCGAAGCCTGCCCAATAACCAAAGCGCGATTGTTGTCTTGTAGAGCAGCCGTAAATACTTCCGCCACACCGGCCGTATCTCGCCCCAAAATGATCACAATTGGCACGCCATCACTTGCCTGCAAACCTGAATTGATCCCTTCAATATTAATCTTTCGGGTTCGTCCATCTTCAATCCGATCCAGTACAACCCCATCTGTTAACAGCGGCGTAAATTGCAGGATAGAACTTTGTCGTTGCCCCGTCATAATTCGCATGTCGATTACGATCCCTTTTTCGGTGCTATTTCGGAGGCGAAACTGATCAATTGCAATTGCAAAATCATTGATCGATTCTCGACTTTCATTTGGTGGATATTGGATATAAAGGTAATCAGTATTTGGCAGGATTCGGGTTTGAACGGGTGATGCTTGCGGTGGTTCGCCCCCTTGGCTCACCATGATCATCCGTTTGTCTCCGGATGGGCTTTGAACCATAAGCTGTAGCTCTTGTTCAGCACCGATCCGGAGGGCTCGCTGAGCGATGTCTCCCTGATTGGGCAATATCGGCTGACCATCGATTTCAATGATGGCGTCGTGCGGAGCCAATCCGGCAATTGCCGCCGGAGAGTTGGGCATGACGTGCAGAATTATTAAGCGGCGATTTTCATCCTCGCCATCACGAATCCCCGTAAATGCCCCGATATTTCGCTTGTTTGGTGCCGTTGCTACAGATGCATTAATCCGATCTTGCCGTGACAGTAAGTTAACGCCACTATTCGGCATCGTTGCAATCATCTCTTCCATTAAAGTGTGAAACTCTTCAGGTGATTGTGGGGTATTGACCTGACTCAAATAGGAGTCATAAACATCGTCCCATTCAGATTTGTTTGTACTACCTACCAAATCATTTTCAGCCATCAGCGTCCAAATCTGTTCAAAGGACTCTTGCTGAATTTTGACAGAATCGATGGGTATTAACGGTGGTTGGCTTCCGGCTAAAGGGTTTTGTGTGCATGCGGCAACAAACATCAGGATGCAGACTAGCAAAAAGGCGATCCTAATCTTTAATGATGGGGTCATAAGTTTTGTTCCAAGACAGCTCTCAAAAGGAGAAATCGATATGGAGAAAAACGGAGGAAGTCTAGAGTTTAGTTTATGAAGATTGTCATCTCAAATCGGTTAGTCTATTTCTAATAGCCATTCAAGATTAACTGAGATGAATTAGCCGTTTTTTTAGCCATCTACTTGACCCAATACCAGAGTAATCGTATAAATGGGTTGCTTTATGCCTTCAACTATTTTTCCCATTATTTTTCTCTAAAATTCACAAAATCATCATGAGCCAACCGCAAGAAAACAGTGACCGTCATTTAAAATATTTCTTGGGTTTTAATATGGTAGATGGGTTAGGACCGGCCAAAGTATCAGCTTTGTTGACAAGGTTCAACTCTCCAGAAACAGCGTGGCACGCCAGCGAGTCTGAACTTCTAAAGTTGGGATTCGACAAACGTTCTTTAAAAAGCTTTCTAAAAACAAGATCAGCGATCGATTTAGATTCTGAACTTGCGCGGGTCCGTAACAAAGGGGTTAAACTCCTATCCGTCCAATCACCCGATTATCCGGCCGCGCTAAAGGAGATTCCTGCACCGCCCGTTTTGCTTTATGTGTGGGGTGAATTAACTGAAGATGACCGCCAAGCAATTGCAATTGTGGGAACCCGTCGTCTAACCAGTTACGGCCGACAGATGAGTCGGGAACTTGCGCAGGGGTTAGCACGTAGTGGGATTACCGTGGTTAGCGGCCTTGCAAGAGGCATCGATACAGAAGCGCATCATGCGACACTGGACGCCGGCGGCCGGACCATCGCTGTTTTGGGATCAGGTATCAATTACATTTATCCGCCAGAAAATCGGGACTTGGCAGATCGCATCTTAAAAAGCAAGCAAGGCGCAATTGTTAGCGACTATCCGCTTGAAACAAAACCTCAAGGAAAAAATTTCCCTCCGCGCAATCGGATTATTTCCGGTTTGTCTTTGGGGACAATTGTGGTGGAAGGGGCGGTAAAAAGTGGGGCGATGATTACGGCTCAGTATGCGGTTGAACAAAATCGAGAAGTGTTTGCGGTTCCGGGTTTTGTTAATAGCCCTGCCAGCGCTGGCCCAAATCGATTGATTCAGCAAGGCGCAAAATTGATCACAAATGTTGAAGATGTGCTCGAGGAGATTCAGGTTGAGCAGGTAATCCATCAACAAGCATTCCAAATGGCCTTACCAGAATCGGCCGAAGAAGCGGCCTTAATGCCAATCTTAAGTCGGGAACCTCAGCATATTGATGACTTAGCCAAACGTGCGCAGTTACCTAGTAAGGAAGTAAGCAGTACATTGACCTTGTTAGAGTTGAAAGGAATGGTTCAACACGTAGGCGGTATGAAGTACGTAATTTTGCGCTGAACCTGATCCAATGGGTCTAGTGAACAGGGAGGGGAGTCCCATTCACATTCAAAGGTTTTACAAAGTAAGATAAAGAGATTCAATTTTTTTGGTTCCAATTTCAATCCCCATCAATCAAGACTGAACCGACAATTCAAAATTTAATGATCCAGAATTCCTCAATTCTGCTAATTTCAATTTCCCCCAATTAAACTTCACAAAGTGCACAAGTGTTAGCTAGTGCCTTTTCAAACAAAAACTTAGTTTTTCAATTCATCGGAGACAATTAATTATGAAAGTTATCATCTTTGCAGGTGGTTTTGGGCGTCGCTTATGGCCCATTAGTTTGTCGAGCTCACCAAAACAGTTCGAGCCTATTATTGGCGATCGTTCTACCATCCAATTAGCTGTAGATCGTGTATTGCCACAGTTTGGCGCAGAAAATATTTTCATCTCTACCAACCAGCGGTATGCAGACATCATCCGGGAGCAGTTGCCAGACGTGCCCCCTGAAAACGTGATTGGCGAACCAACTCGCCGTGACCTTGCCGCGGCCGTGGGACTTGCGATGGCCCATCTTGCTAAAAAAGGGACCCCAGATGAGCCAGTTGGAATTTTGTGGGGGGACAACTACATGAAAGATGTTGCTGTTTTCCAAAGCGTGATGGGCTCGGCTGAAAAAATCATCCAAGACAAAGAAGCCGATATGGTTTTCATGGGTGAGTCACCACGATTTGCAAACGCAAACTTGGGATGGATTAATCTGGGCAAGCAACGGGGCGAAGCGAGCGGGAATGCGTTTTATGACTTCGGTAAGCTCACGTATCGGCCGGAGCAAACTCTGTGCGAAGAGATGTACGCATCAGGCAACTGCGTATGGAACACCGGCTACTTTGTAACCAGCATTGGTTACGTACAAGACTCATATCGCAAGCACATGCCAGAAATGGCCAAAGAGCTAGACAAAATTGCGGCGACCTTGGGGACTGATGCGTATCAGTCAACGTTGGATGAAGTCTATCCAGCCCTTGAATCGATCAGCTTTGATGATGCGATCCTTACCCACCTTGATCCAGCAGGTGCGGCTGTGTTACACGCCCCTATGGGCTGGTCTGATCCAGGTACGCTCTATTCATTGAAAGAAGCGATCAACCCATCGGCCGAAGAAAATGTAACCCGCGGTTTGGTGATTGATGAACATTCAAGCGATAGCCTTGTCTATAACTACGAAGACCACAAATTGGTTATGGGTATTGGGCTTGAAGGGATGATTGTTGTCAACACCCCAACCTCTGTATTGGTTGTCCACAAAGATGACATCAAAAAAGTGAAAGCGATTGTTGAAGGCTTCGCTGGAACTGACTTAGAGAAGTACAGCTAACCTTTAAGTTTAGGCGCAGGCTGGCTTGTGAAAGATAGATTGTTTTTATCACATAAGTTGGCCTGCGATTTTATTTGTGGGGGGTAAGCTGGCCCTGCATACGGTTGTCTACGCTCTTATCTTTTTCTTTTCAATATTTGCATTATTGAAAAACCTGGGGCATATTGAAAATATATGGGAAATGATATTCAAATAGAAGGCTACTGCCTGAAATGTAAAGAACATAGGGTTTTTAAAGACGCAAAAGCGGAATGGGCTTCTAATGGCACACCCGCGATTCGCGGCAAATGTAGCGTGTGTGACGGTAACGTTTACAAGCGCGGCATGTCACCCTTACACGAGGGTTTAGAAAAACCTGAAATCTTGCCGCAAGCTAAACGAAAAAAGTCTGCGAGCAAAAAGAAAGGGGGCAAAAAAGGCAAAACCACGCGCCGTTCTGGCACGTTGGTTATTGTTGAGTCTCCTGCTAAAGCAAAAACAATTGGAAAATATTTAGGCAAAGGCTACACGGTTAAGTCAAGTGTGGGACATGTGCGCGATCTGCTCAAGTCACGCTTAAGCGTTGATGTTGAAAACGACTTCACACCTGAATATCGAGTTCCTAATGAAAAGCGACCGGTTGTTAAAGAATTAAAAGAGGCCGCTTCAAAAGCAAAAGAAATTTATCTGGCAACGGACCCTGACCGTGAGGGTGAGGCGATTGCGTGGCACGTGATGGAAAGTGCGGAGATGGAGCCTGATCGGACCCAACGCATTGTCTTCCATGAAATTACAAAGCCGGCCGTACAGGCTGCAATCGAGAAACCGCGCGAAATTGATATGAAGCGGGTCGATGCTCAGCAGGCACGCCGCATTCTGGATCGATTGGTGGGTTACAACCTGAGCCCGTTGCTGTGGCGCAAAGTCCGAGGCCGACTATCAGCCGGCCGTGTGCAAAGTGTAGCTCTTCGCTTGGTAGTTGAGCGTGAACGTGCAATCGATGCATTTGATCCGGTCGAATATTGGACCGTGCAGGCAGATGTAAGCCAAAACAAATATGCGGACGAACGGAAACGGCCGCAGTTTATAGCCAAATGGCACAAATTTGAAGGCAAAGACCCTGAACTGAACACAGAAGCCGATGTGTTGCCCCATCTTGAAAAACTTGAGGCTGGCACATGGACGGTTGATGAAGTTAAGCTCGGAACGCGCCAGCGCAAACCGGCCGCGCCATTTACCACAAGCACCTTGCAACAAGAGGCTTCGCGCAAATTAGGCTTTGGCACGCAAAAATCGATGCGGATCGCACAGCAACTGTACGAAGGTATTGACATCGGCAGTGCAGACGGGGCTGTGGGGCTCATCACCTACATGCGTACAGACAGCGTTACTGTCTCGCAATTGGCTCAAGATGAGGCTAAAGAATATGTGACCAAACGCTTTGGTGCGAATTATTTGCCCGACTCGCCACCCGTTTACAAAAGCCGATCTAAAAATGCACAAGAGGCCCATGAGGCTGTCCGGCCGACCGGCGTGATGCGCGATCCAAAATCGATGAAAGAGCATCTGTCTCGTGATCAGCATCGTCTGTACACGTTGATTTGGAACCGTTTTGTAGCCAGCCAAATGGCCCCGGCCGTGTATAACACCGTGCGGGCAGAAATTATGGTTGGGGATGCCAATGTCGTTCCAAAACAGCGGCCATACCACTTTAGATCAACCGGATCGTCGATTAAGTTCCAAGGCTTCTTGGCCGTTTATGAAGAGTCTGCTCCGACTGACCGGCCGGACGGTGGCGAAAATCAAGTTCCCGCTGATTTAGAAGGCGGTGAAGCGATTGACCTGCTCAAATTGCTCCCTGAACAGCACTTTACCCAACCACCTCCACGCTTTAGCGAAGCGACTTTAGTTAAAACGATGGAAGAGGAAGGGATCGGCCGTCCGAGTACTTACGCCTCGATTGTTTCTACTATTCAGAAACGTGGATACGTGGTCAAAGAAGAAAAGCGTCTTTACCCAACTGAAGTGGGAATGACGGTTACCGACATGCTGGTTGAGTATTTCCCTGACCTGCTTTCAACTGACTTTACCGCCCGAATGGAAGATGAGTTAGACACCATCGCTGAGGGTGACAAAGAATGGGTTCCGGTCATTAGCGGATTCTGGGGCAACTTTGATAAACGGATGAAAGTTGCTGATGAATCACTGCCGAAAGTGAACCTGAACACGGTTAAAGAGTATGTCGGCCGGGAATGTGAAGAGTGTGGTGAAGGCCAGTTGGTTTATCGCCAAGGACGCTTTGGTAAATTTATCGGATGCGATAATTTCCCCAAATGTCGCTTCACTGAACAAGTTTTGGTTCTTACCGGTGTAACATGCGTCAACGGTGGTGATTTGATCGAGCGTAAAACGAAGAAAGGACGGACTTTCTACGGCTGTTCAAAATACCCTGATTGTGAATTTACCAGCTGGAAACCACCTGTTGAAGCGGATGCCAAAGGGATCACGATTCAGGTCAATAAAGAAAAGACCGATTGCGTTGCTTGCGGCTTAAAACCGGTTCCGGCCGAGGCTGCACC
>JAHDGV010000025.1:15464-28488 GCA_020631655.1 Chloroflexota bacterium
AAAAGACCGATTGCGTTGCTTGCGGCTTAAAACCGGTTCCGGCCGAGGCTGCACCTGGGGACTAAGGCCAACCCCGAAAAATAAATGCCCAAATTTGGTTGCGTAGGGTTGGCTGTAAGGCGATTTTAGGGTGACACAAATAGACAATTAATCTCTGTGAATCGCCTAACGGTTTGTATAAAATCAAAAATGGGTGATTGACTTTGCCCATTTTTTGCTATAATCCATATCTCAATTATTTATGCCGACGTAGCTCAGCTGGCAGAGCGATTTACTCGTAATAAATAGGTCGCGGGTTCGACTCCCGCCGTTGGCTCAAAAAGGCTCCAATTTTGGAGCTTTTTTTGTTGGTTTTGCCAGCAGAATAGACAGAACTGGAAGAGGATTGGCGTGGATAAAAAAACGATCGTTATTGGTGTTGCTGGTGGAAGTGGGTCTGGCAAAACAACCATAGCTAGGAACATCGTCGATATGATCGGCCGGGACCGTGTGGCTTGGATTCAGCATGACTCTTACTATCGCCATCGGCCGGAGCTGTCGTTTGAAGATCGGAGTAGCCAAAATTACGATCACCCAAACTCACTTGAAACGGAGCTGATGGTAAGCCACATCAAAGACCTATTGCAGGGGATTCCAGCTGCGATTCCTCGGTATGATTTTTCAAACCATTTGCGCAGTGATGAAGTGGTACAAGCTGAGCCATCTCGCATAATTTTGTTGGAAGGGATTCTGATTTTTGCAGAGCCTGACCTGCTAGACCTGATGGATATCAAAATATTTATCGATACCGATGCGGATGTTCGATTTATTCGACGGCTTAACCGAGATATGGAAGAGCGGGGGCGCTCGATGGAGTCTGTGATTGAGCAGTATATGGCCACTGTCCGGCCGATGCATTTGCAGTTTGTTGAGCCATCAAAACGGATGGCCGATGTGATTATTCCCGAAGGGGGGCACAACGATATCGCCATGGATATGGTTGTGGCGCTGCTTGAATCGTTGGGATAGTTCCTGAAACTTCGGAAATTTAATTTGAACCACTCAAGTTCTAACTGGCTATTCAAAATTTCCGAAGTTTAGGTGCAAGCTATTTCGCAGAAAGCTGTTTCACAACCTCACCAATAATCTGAGCCCCTTGCTGGAGCAAATCAGGATCGGCCGCATAGCTCACACGAATACATTCATACCGATGTTGCCATGGGTTGGATTCATCTTCAGGCAGGCCGGGGAAGAAATGCTCACCTGGGATGACTAACACCCCTCTGTCACGTAGTTTTTCATAAAGCTCCTGACTTGTAATTGGCAAATTTGGGAACCATAGCCAAACAAAAATCGCACCTTCCGGTTTGTGGATGTAGAAATCAACCCCCTCCAACGAGGTGCGCAAAAAGCTAACCATTTCCCAAACTGTCTTTTCGTAGTAGGGTCGAATCAGATTATCACTTAAGCGGTTGATAGCGCCCGTTTTTAGCCCATTTAAAGCCAAAGCAGGCCCTAAACTGCCTGGTGCTAAGCTGATGACCGCGTTCATGCTCTCGATTTTGCGTGTGATTGCTTCGTTGGCAATGATGATGCCGGTGCGTAAACCGGGTAGCCCCAGCTTTGACAGACTCATGCACATGATCATATGGGGTTCCCACGTGGGGGCCTCATCACTAAAAATGATGTTTGGGAACGGCAAACCATAGGCATTATCGACGATGAAAGGCAGATTGTGATCTTTTGCCAACTGACTAAGCTGGGCCATCTCATCCCCATCCAGCACATTTCCGGTGGGATTGGTCGGCCGCGAAACGCAAATAGCGCCGACATCTTCACCGACTTCGAGCGCATCAAAATCAACTCTGTATTTGAATAAATTATCCTCTAGCAACGTGATTTCCGGCCGGACCGCGCGAAACATATCTGGGCTTAAACCGGCATCTTTATAACCGATGTACTCCGGGGCGATGGGCAAGAGAATTTTCTTGTGACTCCCATCTTCAAATGCGCCTGCAAACATGTTAAACAGATAGAAAAATGTGGTTTGGCTACCGTTGGTAAGCGAGATGTTATCGGCCGTAATTGGCCAGTCATATTTTTCGTTCAGATAGCGAGCCAATTCGGCACGAAATTCATTTTCGCCGCCTGGTGCACTGTAGGTCCCGATAATCGATTTAAAGCGATCTTCATCTTCCAGAAGCTCGGCCGTGGCCTGCTGAAAATAGGCTTCCACATCTGGAATGCGGGCCGGATTGCCACCACCAAGCATGATATAGCCCGGTTTCCCCACGTAGGTCCCCAAGTCATCCATGAGCTGAATCACACCCAGGTCGTCTGAAAATTTTTGGCTAAATTTTGATTGTTGCATGTGGTAATTATATCAATTCCACATTCTTTCTTCGTGCCAGACGGCAATTCACCGAAGATTTCCAATTTAAATCAAAGGCCAGTTTTCGTTTGTTCTGTCAGCCTCTGGTCAGGTTTATAGATAAATTGAGGTTGATCGTTGACTTTCGGCCGCCAGCTGACCTTTTAGAATCACAAATCGCTTTGCTGGTTGAAACTGCACGGCTGAGTGCCAATCAGCCGCATTAATGACCACGATATCGGCCGATGAGCCGACTGATAGGCCATAATCTTTGATCCCAAGTGCTTTGGCCGGAACGCTGGTCACCATCGGCAGGACCTGATCGACATCCCCATGCCACGCAAATCGGCCGTTATGGGCCATAAAACTAGCCACTTCAAGCATGTCGTTGCGGCCGAACGGGTAGAACCAATTGTCAATGTCATCTTGGGCGCAGGCGACCGGGACTTCAGCTTTAAGCAGGTCTGGGATGCGCGTAATTCCTCTTGGCCACGGAAATCTACTTTCGTCAAAATCGGTAGCGATGAGGGAAACATGGCTGTTGCTAAAAATCGTCATACCAGCTTCTTTAACATCCCAAATAATGGGCCAAGCGAACTTACTTTTGTACGATGCCAAGGCGGCACATTGAGTTGCGCTAACCCGGCCGTGCCAGCCAGTCTTGATAGTTGTGGCCGCTACTTTTTCTAATGATTGGAGCCGCCAATCCAGCCCATCATCACACACAAAATGGAGATCAGCATCAAATTCACGGGCCAACTCAAAACATCGGTCAATGTGCCCCTGATCGTTCGATTCGATCCAAGGGATTCCGCCGACAATATCGGCCCCCATTTTCATGGCATCATGCATGAGTCCGGCCGTTTTTGGATGGGCAAAGCCATCTTGTGGGAACGCCACAACTTGAACCGTCATAAACGGGCTGTACTTTTGTTTGATAGCTAACAACCCCTCAATCGCCCTTGTACCAGATGCATCATCAACATCCCCAAACAACCGGATGGCGCATGTGCCGTTGCTGACGGCCAACTGCATCGCTTCATCGACCCGTTCAAATACATTTTCGGCCGTGTACAGCTCTTTGACTTTGCTGGCCGCTTCAAAGCGGGGCAAGTTCTGGACTTCTGC
Source organism: Chloroflexota bacterium (assembly GCA_020631655.1). Taxonomy (GTDB): domain Bacteria; phylum Chloroflexota; class Anaerolineae; order Promineifilales; family Promineifilaceae; genus WTJY01. The sequence goes on from JAHDGV010000025.1 coordinate 18,943, forward strand.
TGGCAAGGTTTTGAGCAGACGGCGCCAATAGCTTTTGCAGGCATGGAGTTGGCCGTTAATAAATGCGGGCAAGGTTAGGTTTCCGGCCGCATCGATTTCTTGTTCGGCTGTTCCAGCTATTTTGGGCGCGATTTTGGTGATGATGCCATCTTTGATTGCGATATCGGTTTGATCAGCCTGATGTAGCTGGGCGTTGCGAATAATTAGGTCAAACATAAAAATCCCAAGCAGGAGACGCGCCACCGGCACGTCTCTACGTATTGGTTTGAATCTTGTAGAGACGACCCGTTGGGGCGTCTAAATTTCAAAAATCCTATTTATATTGAACCTGCGTGCGCAAGTAAAGCAAATCGCCTGATTTGTGAAGCGTGAGCGGTTTTGAGTACGGTGCGTTGGTCGGATGCCAAGCCACACCTTCGGTATAGCTCGGCCGGAATTTTGCATCGCTCCGGCCGACAAACGACGGGCACCACGTCACAAATTCCTCATCGAGCAAGCCCGCCTGTAACAGACCAGCTTGGACGGTGCTACCACCTTCTGAGAGCAGATTTCGAACACCGTAGTCGCTATAGAGCATATCGACAGTAGTCTTTATATCTGCAAATTGTTCTCCCAAAACCTGAATGTCTACTTGGCATTTGGCCTGCTGGGCATGCTCACAGGCATAGTCAGCCCCAGCGGTTGAGGTTGCGACGACGACGTGCATTTCTGGAATTTGCATCGTCGGTTGGTCATACCCGATTTGTCCATCATGAGTGAGCACACACACAATGGGTGGTTTGGGATGACCAAAATATTCACGCAATTGCTTAAACGCTTCAGCATCACCCGGGAAAAGATCCTCGGCCGTCCACAACGTCCCGTGTTCCATGGGGGATGTGCCTGCGCCGTTCATGATCCCATCCGCGCGGGTGCGCAAAAAGGCCATAAACCACCAATCGGCCGTGTTGGTGTCGGTAATGTCTGATCCACCGACATACCCTTCCTCTTTGTAGGTGATGCGGCCATCGCGCGAGATCGCAAAATCTGAATAAATATACGGCCGACCTTTAATCTCTGGAATCTGCCAATCGCCGGGATAAAGTTCCAAAAATTCTGGGGGTAATTGGGGATCAGCCGGAGCCATCTCGCTAAATAAAAGTTGCCACGGTTCACCGGGGCCTTTCGGTTTGTGTGTTAATGCCACTTTGTTTGTACCTCAGTTTCTACGATTAGTTTTCCTTGTTTAAACGTTGCCAGCCGAGCGGGTGGAGCCAATATCGCTTCAAGTTTTTGCGTGCAGTCTACGATCACCAAATCGGCTTGGTTTCCAACCTTTATCGACCCATCGCCCAACCCCATGCTGATTCTTGGCCGTTGGGTGACCATGTTTAATGATTCGTATAGTTCTGTTTTGCCCGTCATGTGTGCCACGTGGGCGTTTAGGTTGGCGAGTTGGAGCAGATCATAGCTCCCAAACGGGTTAAAGGGATCCCCTACGTTATCTGATGCGGCGCAGACATTGACCCCGGCCGCCAACAGCTTTTTGACCGGGGTTGTGCCACGCGGAGCAGGGGAGATGGTTCGACCCATCAGCACCAAATTGCAGGATGGTAGGGTGACAATGGTGATTTCTGCCTCGGCTACTTTGCCAATAATGCGCCGTTGAACCTCATCATCCACAAACCCCAGCGAGCAACAGTGACCGGCCGTAACTCGCCCCTGCATGCCGGTTTTAATCGTTTTCTCCGCTAAATATTCTAGCGAGATCATGTTCGGATCTTCAGTTTCGTCCACATGCAGATCAATCGGTTTGCCCGTTTCCTCTGCGAGTACAAAAGCGGCATCTATTTCAGCCTTAGGATCTTTGCAAAGGGCCGGGCATCCACCCACAAAATCTACCCCCATGTCTAACGCCTCGCGCATTCCGGCCGCCCATTCTGGCTTGTCGGCCGCTGTGCCAAGAGTCACAAATTGCAGGTCGATTAGGGTTGCATATTTTTGGCGTAAATCGAGCAGGATTTCTACAGGGAGCAGGTCATTGGGTGTGCCGATGTCGATGTGGGAGCGCATGGCGGTTACCCCGTTTTGGATGGCGTTTTGCAGTGCTCGCTCGGCCGCTTGTTGAATTTGGCTGGCCGTCCGATGTTCCCGATGTTTGTGCCAAACTTGGATCGCTTCACCCAAGGTTCCGCTTTTGTTTTCTAGGGTTGAGTAGGTTTTGTCGAGATGGGTGTGAATATCAACAAGGCCGGGTAACAAGACCCGGCCGTTTAAGTCACGCTTTTCTGCCGTTTCAGCCTCAGCAAGGTCGCCACCGGCCGGTTCGATGGCGGCAATCAGACCATTTTGTAGAGCAATATCGACCCGCACGGCATCATCTGAGATGCGTGCGTTGCGTAACACCCAGTCGAACATTAATCAACCGCCACCATAAATTCCCGGAACTCGTATCCGTTTGCAACTTCGTTGCGCGTGATTTTGGGATCTTGATCCACACGCAAATTTTCAAGCCGCAAGAATCGGGTTAAAAAGATGTCGGTTTCTTCGATGGCGATATAAGCGCCCGGGCAACGGTGCGGACCATCACCAAAGCTCATACCGGGAGAATGGACCGTTTTGGGTAATTCCCGATGTGGGCAAACTACTTCGGTAGGGTCTCCAAATATGTCAGCATTGGCGTTTGCTTCGTAAAGATACAGATTGATCAAAGACCCTTCAGGAATGTGGACAATATCACCATCAACATCTACTTCAAGCGGCTCAGTTGAGCGGCGGTTTAGCTCACCCACAACCGGTTCTAGGCGTAGAAGTTCGTGCAATATCTCGTGCCGTTCTGCGTGATCGGCCGCCAAATAGTCTGCCCTCAGTTCTGGGTTGCGTAAAAAGTGTAGCGCGGCTACTGAAATAAATTCTCGGGTGGTGACCATACCGGCCGCACCAAATGTTAGGCACTCGACCAAAATTTCAAAGCTTGAATACTCTTGTTCTAAAAGGTGAGTGATCAGGTCATCTTGCGGCTCAGCCCGTCGGGCGCGCACGGCCGGTAACACGTCTCGGAAGTAAAAGCGAAATGTCGCAACTTGCGAGCGCAGAATCTTGTTGATCATTTTTAGGGATACTTTTTCACCCGGCTTAAAGGTGTCTGCTTCAAAAAACCAATTGAGCCGTGCAATCATCCCATCCAAATCAGAGTTGGTTAGCCCCACGATTTTGCCTGCGACTAGGGTGGCTAATTTCATCGATAAGTCGCTGAGATCGGCTCGGCCGGAAGCTTGAAATTCATTCAGCATTTGATCGACGAAATTTTCGATCATCACATCATAGCTTTTCACCGATTTGGGGGTAAAAAACTTGGCCGTGTTTTTGCGCATCGCCACATGGTCAGCCCCCTCTAAAAACAAAATAGGATAGCGGGTTAAATTTCCCCGTTCCATGACTTCTGCCTGAAATCCGGCCTGTTTAATGCCGCCACCGCGCAAAACTGCTCGTGCTACATCAAAGTCGGTGATGTGCCACTCACCATTGGAGTCTTGGTAAATCGGCCGGTTTTCTGGCCTTCTGGCAGGTGCAGTGATTTGTACCGATTCATGATACGGGCAACCGTTAGTCTGGCTTCTAATTTCCTCGATCATTTGATTCTTCCTTAGGATCGGGATTTTAATACCTTCAACTTTAATCCCGATCTTGTCCAGCTGAACTTTAAGCTTGGGTCAATAATTTAGAGTTCAGCCCTTTATCTCAAACCTACTAATCAGGGTGATTAGCTTGGTTAAGTTTTCGACAGATGAGGCCAACAATGCCTCACCTTTTTCCTTCGTTCCTAATGTAGCATCCCCAAATATCCCGCTTTTGCTCCAGTCATCTGCTAGCCATGCGGCCGACGCATTGCCGGTCAAAAAGAGATCGGTTCCCTCGTTGGGGAACTCGGGATATTCAGCCACAGCTTTGCTCATATCGACCAAATCTGGAGCTAATGCAAGTATAAGTGATGTCTCGGTTTCACCACCATGTAATCCCAGTTTCCACTCATTTTCTGATATTTCAAACGATGGTTTTCCATACTGAATCCCATGCAGACAGAAAACCATCATCCCTGTGGCTACTCGGATGTCGCGAGCCACGCTATTGAGCAGGGCCATATTCCCGCCGTGACCATTTAAAAAGGCGAACCGCCGAAATCCGGCCCGTGCCAAACTGGCTCCGATGTCGTGCAACACGGCCGAGAGTGTCGCGGCCGATAAGGTAATTGTGCCGGGAAAGTTGATATGTTCATTGCTTTTCCCGTAGCTCATGGGAGGCAATGCCCAAGCCTGCACGTCGGCCGGTAGTTGGGCCAGCGTTCTGTCTAGTCCACCTGTTGCAATTAGTGTGTCGGTCAGTAACGGCAAGTGAGCACCATGTTGCTCCACTGCACCGATGGGCAAAATGACAACCCCCTCGGTTTTGTCTAGTGATCCAATTTGCGGGGATGTGAGATGTGCGAAATAACGGGTCATAACAATTTTTTAATTTGTGAATTGCAGAATTTTTGAATGATTAATTTTCAACGTTTGCCTTGGCAGGTTTTATTGTGTTTTGGGCTGTGTGAATACTGCTACTAATAATTCTGCAAAGCTGATCGCATTCATCTAGAATTTCAGCTAACTTATTTTGCGAAAACAGTTGGGCTTTCAAAATGATTTTTAGCCATACTCTCGTTTCATTTAGCTCTTTGAGGACAATTTTTAATTTGTGGATAAAGTCTTTTCCACTTTCTGCTCCTCTTGCTTCCCCATAGTTGGCCGCTGGTGATGTGCCACTTCTAACCAGCTGATTCCTGATGTGTCCAGCACTAGTTGGTGTTGTTGTTAGCGCATCGCAAACTTTGATAATGCGTACCGCAAAATCAATTAGCCTTTCCTCAATATCGTCCCCTTTTGCCATGTTTTCTCCTGAACTAAGTTTGGGTAAATCGCTCGATGGTGCTCTTGTAAATTAAAAAATTAAATAATTCACCCATTCAAAAATTAATTATTCTGCAAATGTCCCGGATTCAACAATCCATGCCGATCCCAAACCTTTTTCGCCTCAACCAAATGTTTCCACTCCCAACGGGTATTTTCCTCATCCAGCACCGTTGTGTGCGGACTGTACTGCATAATTCCAATCGATTCGCCGTAATCGATGACATCCTGAATTTGCTCATCGGATTTGTAGCGAACCAACGTTAGCCCGGCCGGATATGGCTCACCGCCTGCTCCCGTGAACTCAATATGGTCAATCACATCATCCCCAAATTTTTCTTTACGCTGGCGTAACTGCTCGTAAAAATTTTCAGGGTTCAAAGTGTCTTGCAGATAGGTCCACGCTGGGTCAGCCTTTAACGCCCACAGCGTGGTGTGGTTCCATGCAAAATCAGACAGCTCTAAATTACTTTTGTGCGTGCTGGCAACTGGATTGTGCCAAGTGACTCTGGCTCCGGCCGATTGGGCAATGTGCTCAACATCCGATTTGTTTTTAGTTGTGTGAAGTAGCACCAGCGCATGGTCATCTGGGCAAGCGTTTTCTTTGATTAGTTGTTTGAAAAATGTGGGTGATGGCCAATCCAGCACGCTTACAAGCCGGGTTGGAAACTGTTTGTCTTTGGCCAACTGTTCGCCAAAGCGCAAGGCATCTTCAAAATGTGGATGGGCCAGCACATATTGTTGCCACGGCTCGGCCGGGGCGAGTGCAAACGTCACCTCGCTGATAAACGCGGTTAAACCACAATTGTGAATCACCGCCTGCATTTCGGCCGGATCGCTGATTTTGATTGTCTGCGGCTCTTCTTCGATTGTGATGATGGTGACCTGCAAAATGTTGCCCGGCGTCCACAAATTTCCCCAGTTCATGCTCCCCGGCCCGGCTGAGCCCCCGGCCATAAATCCGGCCGCAGTCGATGTGGGTAGCGTACTTGGGAAAAACCGTAGCTCCGCACCGATTTCACGGGCGGCCGTTTCTACATTGAGCAGAATCACTCCTGCTTCAAGCCGGGCAAGCTCGGGCGTTAGCTCCAGAATTTGATTCATTCGCTTGGTGCTAATCAGCACCCCTCCGTGAATCGGAACAGACTGGCCGTAGTTGCCGGTTCCAGCCCCCCTTGGCACGATGGGAACCCGCTCACGCACACACAGCGCAATAATTTGGGTTAGCTCATCGGCCGATTTTGGTTGCACAATCACATCAGCAACCTTGCCATCCAACTGCTTTTTTAAAATGGGGGAATACCAGTAGGTGTCTCGTGAATTCCGATCCAGCCGAGTGGGATGGGTGATCACATATTTTTCTCCGACAACGGCGCCTAGTTGGGCTAAAAAGCTAGAATTTATTTTGCTGTTCATCCATGTAACTCTGCAAGATTAAGGCTGCGGCTACAGCATCCAATTTTCCCTTCATTTTTTTCCGGCTGTAACCAGCTTCAGCCATCGCGCTGGCGGCCATTTCGCTTGTTAGACTTTCGTCTTGCCAAACAACGGGCAAGGCTAGGGATTCACCCAAGGCGGCCCCATAATCTCTGGCCCATTTTGCCATACTTCCTTCTGTCCCATCTGTTTGCGTTGGCAACCCGACTACTAACAAGCCAACCCCATTTTCTTTGGCGATTTTTTCGAATTGGGCAAAATCCGCCTTGCGAGATGTCCTCTCAAATACCAGCAACGGCTGAGCCACGATTTTCAACCCATCGCTTAAAGAAACCCCTATTCGTTTTTCACCCAAGTCTATCCCCATCCAAGGGGCATAATCATTTTCAAGAGTCATCGTTTGCTATTCGTCTAAGATAATTTCGATCCGGCTGGCGTAGTTGGGCAACCGGCCGAACCAGTTTGGGATAACTCGGAAAGTCGGTTCGCTGTCAAGGTTGAGTCGTGCCTGCAAAATCTCGGCCGCTTCTTCCTCATTTTTGCCCGCAATTTCTTCCAACAGTAGGTCTGGCTCAACCAAAGCCGTCATCGTTCCTTCACCAACTATGTCAAACAACACTTCACCTTGCTCGTTGAGTTGCGTGTTACCAGCTTTGTAAAAACGAAAGCTGTCAGGTGTTAACGAGAATCCCGGCCGGACACCTGCGACTAGGTCTGTGTAAACCAGGTCGGTCGCCTGATTAAAATTAACGACCACGCCACTGATTTCAGCTTCCATTCCTAAAGTTAAGCGTTCACTTTTTCCACCCACAGCGTGGGACCAATTTTCACTGATGATTTGATTAATTGCCAAACTTTCAACCGATAAAAATTCATTGCTTCCCAGCCCAGACTCAATTTGCCCGGCCGCCAACGACTGCAGCTGTTGAATGACTTCTGAGCGCAGTGCGGCTTGATCCTCAGCCGTCACTACCGGCACCGGCTGGACGTTCCCGCCCGATGTGGGGAGTGGTTGGTTGACTTCGATTCTGCTCCCCCAGTCTCCCCCGGCCGTTGTGATACGGCCTGCTGGCAGATTGCCATCTAACCCAACACTTAGCGCCACAATGTCAACCTCAACCGTGGCCCCAACTGTGGCAGGTAGCTCCGCAGGGCCGTTGGTGCGGAACTGGATGACAGGTGGCTGATCGGCCGCCGTGCTAAGCAATATCCCGGCCGGAATTTGCACCGATTGATCGGTGAGATTAGCAAATACAATTTTGCCACGGGCCGGATTTGCGGCCAGTTCAGCCTGCCCTGTGGGAATCAGATCAGATTCCCAGCTTGCTACAAGCTGAACGTTTCTGGCGTTCACAACATTCCCAGCTTCAATCGCTTCGGGGGATGGATTGGTGGCGCTCACAATCTCTTTTTGAACGCTGATTTTTTCACGGGCCGGGGTGAGGGTCACCGTGGCTGATGGGGCGATTGTGAGCAGGCCAAAGATGGCGCTAATCAGTCCGGCTGCGACCAGCACCAACACAATAACCTGGCGAGACCAATAGCGCCACGGCGGTTGTTTAAGCGTCTGCTCAACCGCTTCGCGACGCGCGGCCGACTCATCAAAAACGGCCGGTAAATCGGCCATTTGGAACCCGATCCCATCCGGCCGGACACGGTGCCTGCGCCACTCACGTCTGGAAGTTTCAGCCAAATCTTCGGTTAAAAACGTGGGGAATCCCAATGCGCTGGCCCTTTGGCGAACAGTTGGTTCTTGTGTGACCAATCCCAGCTGAATCCGTAGCCCATCCGCATGACGGGCTAAAATGGCAAGATCCACCTCGTTGGTCAAAAGCTCCCCTTTGTCGGGCATCACAAAGATGACTTGATCTTCTCCTGCCCAATCTAATCGATCTCGCATGGAATTAATGTCATCATCAGGATAAAGTTGTATGGTTTTGATCGCCATTAGCAGTATTTTGGCACAATTCGCCCCAATTCAAAAGGCTTTCTGAAGGTGTTCATTTATGGAAATTTCGACAAAAGTAAAACCACCTGCCAAAGAGGTCCCACTGCTAGACTACATGACGGGGCGGTTTACCTATCGGCCGCGAGAAAAGTGGGCCGAACTGATCGAAAAAGGGGAGGTGTTGTTTGAGGGGGAGAAAACAACGGCCGATCAGCCGGTTTCGGCGGGGGATACGATCACCTCGATCATTGCTGATTATGACCCGCCGGATGCCAATTACGATTACACCATTGTTTACGAAGATGATGATCTTTTGGCGGTTAACAAACCGGCCAATCTGCGCGTCCACGGCCGTGGACGCTACATCCACGCCAATTTGATTCATCACATTCGTCATGTTCGGTCGGATGGGTACCCACACGCCAGCCTGATCAATCGGATCGATGCGAACACAACTGGCCTCGTTTTGCTCTCAAAAAATCAGCCGATGCTGACGGCGATGCAAAAGCTGTTCCAAAATCGTGAAATCGAAAAGACCTATCAGGCGATTGTTAAGGGGATTCCTGCTGAAGGTGGGGGAGTAATCGAATCACCGATAGGTCTGCTCCCTTCGGCCGAAGGGGTTTATCGGTATGGGGATGGTGAGGGAGCGACCAAAGTCAAACCGGCCGAGACCCACTGGCGTTTAATCGAAAAATTAAACGACTCGTACGCACTGGTTGAGCTTAAACCCAAAACCGGCCGGACCCATCAGCTACGTGTCCATATGGCCTCCATTGGCCATCCGCTGGCCGGTGACGCGGTGTATCAACTGTCTGACGAAGATTATCTGATCTGGTGTGATGAGCCGGAACGCTTCCCCGATTTGGGTTTTTACAGACATGCCCTCCACTGCTGGCGCTATGATTTTGTGCATCCCATCACCAAAAAGCCGTTTAGCATTGAAGCGCCTCCGCCTGACTTTGATCAATTTGAGCAATGAGTAGGAATGTAGAGGAGATCAGCTGGGGAGCTTCTTTAAACCCTCGCCCCAGCCCTCTCCCAAATTTGGGAAAGTGAGCAGATATTGCCATGGCGAACCTAAATTTCTTCTACCCTTGGGGAGAAGTCGTCCGGCTGAACGAAGTTCAGTTAAAGCCCAATGAAATTGGGCCGGACGGATGAGGGGGATAAATGGCAATTTTTTTCAGGAATTAGAAGGAGAATTAAAATGGATCAATTTTCAACCCGTGGCCC
>JAHDGV010000025.1:28588-30446 GCA_020631655.1 Chloroflexota bacterium
TTTTTTCAGGAATTAGAAGGAGAATTAAAATGGATCAATTTTCAACCCGTGGCCCCGTAGCAACCTATTCGATTGTGGCACGTGACGAAAAAACCGGCGAGATGGGTGTGGCCGTCCAGTCTCACTATTTTTCAGTTGGCCCGATTGTGGCTTGGGGGGAAGCTGGCATAGGGGTGGTTGCGACGCAATCGGCCGTTGATCCAGCCTATGGGCCGCGCGGGTTAGAGTTGATGCGCAAAGGAAAATCGGCAAAAGAAGCGTTGGAAGAGCTTTTGGATCAAGACCCAGACATCAGCGGCCGACAGGTTGCTATGCTCGATTCAAACGGAGCCGTTGACGCGTACACCGGCCCGAAGTCAATTTTTGCGGCAGGCCATCTGATTGGGGAGCAGGTGAGCGTGCAGGCTAATTTGATGGAAAAAGAGACGGTTTGGCCCGCCATGCTAGAAGCGTATGAGCAATCAAAATCGGCCGGAAATGATTTGGCTGAGCGATTGCTCAAAGCACTCGAAGCGGCCGAGCAAGAAGGGGGAGATATCCGGGGCAAACAGTCGGCCGCAATTTTGGTTGTTGCGGGCGAAAATACGGGCCAGTCGTGGGTCGATCAACTGTTTGATTTGCGGGTCGAAGACCATCCAGATCCACTGGTTGAGTTGCGTCGACTCGTTACGATGCGACGGGCCTACAATGCGTTGATCGATGCGGGGAAACACCTTGCTGACAAGGATTCTGAGAAAGCGATGCTGGGCTTTTCAAACGCTTTAAACTTGGCCCCAGATCATATAACACACGGTGAAATTCCATTTTGGATCGGGGTCACCTTAATCAATGCGGGAGAAATTGCAGAGGCTCTGCCTTATCTTGCCCGAGCCCAAAAACAGCACAAAAGTTGGATCGATTTGATTCCTAGATTGGTGAGCTCCGGCCGATTTCCAGATGATGCCGCCATTATTCAGCAGGCTACGGATGCGATGCAGAATGTCTAATTGTTAGGCTTAAGTCGTTCGATTAGCAGGTCCAAAATCTGAATCCCCGGCAACAGCTCTTGCCCAACCTCATTTGACCACGCAAATTCATAGACTCCGTCTGCGCCGCGAATCAAGATCAACTCTTCAAATTCGCTTTGTTCTTGGCTAACACTGGCGGTCACCCCGCGCGGGATTACATCGCTGGCTAGCAATGGGATGATGAGCGGCTCCAGTTCTCCGGCCGGAACACTGCTTTGCACGATATTAGGCTCTAAAAAAGTGATTTGCTCGGTGCCAGATATAGTCTCGGTTTGAGTGACGGGGTAACTTGCCTGAACCACGCCATCCTCAAAAATTGTTACCGAACTGCCATTGGCTGTTGTGTAAAAGATGCGAGCCTCGAAGGGCAAACTGGTATCAGGAATTTCTAGATTTCGCTCATCGATCAAAAGCGCATTACTGAGCCCGGCCGCCTGTGCGTAAACGGCCGTCAATTCATGCCCTATGGCCAACTGTGGGCATCTGAGCAGGATTGTTTGATCACCGGCCGCCACAGTTTCATTGGGGAAATTTGGACACTCCGTTACAAAATCTACTCCGTCAAACTTTGCTAAAAGCGTTTCAAAGTTAGCGTACCCTTCGATGCTGGGTGCCGATTCGATTTTGATTTCGGGATCAGACGCCATCCATGACACAAGTTGCCCTTCAGCTGTAACTGCCGCCGTATGCGCCACCGTATAGCCAGATGCTGAGCGATGGTGCCCTAGGTCCGTGTTGGGCGGGAAGTGCGGCCCCAGTCGGGTGGCAAACAGATGCTGAATTGAAACTTGTAGCTGAGGATCTGGCAAAATACCGGTGCCGCTTTCACCGGCCGCCGGTAGCTCAAATCC
>JAHDGV010000026.1 GCA_020631655.1 Chloroflexota bacterium
AATGTAAACGGCGAGGTAGAGCTGGACGAGTTTAATGCTCCTCCGGGGACATACACCCTAAACATTGGCTTTGCGGCCGACGAGGATTACGAACTATCGATGACTTCAATTGTGATTACGGTTGAAGCAGGCAATATGCCTCCGGTTGCCAGTGACAGCGCTGTTAATGTGGATGAAGATGTCACCACAACGATTAATGTTAATCCGTCGATCTCCGACGTAGATGGCAACTTAGACATCAGCTCAATTAATGTAACGGCAGGGCCGATGGCGGGTGCAACCCTGCTAAATAACGGTGATGGTACATTTGAATACACATCTGCACTAAATTACAACGGGCCAGAAAGCTTCACATTTGAAGTTTGTGACACTGAGCCGCTATGTGACACGGCAACCGTTTCAATTACAGTAGCCCCTGTTAATGACGATCCGGTTATCACCAATCCAGGCGCAACCCCAATCCAAGAAGGCAGTGATCTAACCATCCTGCTTGATCCGATTGTGGAGGACGTGGAATCGGCCGACGCTGATATCAGCTGGACCGCAGTAAGCAGTGACAATGGTGTGGCGACGACGGCACTAGACACCAATGGGGATTTGGTAATCTCAGCAATTGCATCAGGCGTTGCAGATATTACGCTAACGGCAACTGATCCAGACAGTGGGACAGACCAAGTCACATTTACAGTGACAGTTACCGCCCTGCCAGCTCCGATCGTTTGTCAGTCGATTCTGTATCCTCTGTACATCTATCCAACAATCGGAACGGTTTACAGCGATGTAGCGGCTTCTTCCAGCACCGACTTGCCGATTACGGTCATCATCAATCCAAACAATGGCCCTGTTGGCACCGGAACACCTCAGTTCACCGACTACTCGGCCGGTATGGCGACACTAGATGCAGGTGGTGTCAAGATGATTGGGTATGTCAGAACTGACTACACCAACCAAGACATCAACACGGTTAAAGCGGAAATCGACCAATATGAAGTCGATTATGCTCCGTACATCACAGGTATCTTCTTAGATGAGGCTTCAAATGACCCGGCCGATATCGCGTACTACAACGATCTGTATGCGTACATCCAAGGCAAAGCGGCCTTCGATCAGGTTGTGATCAATCCAGGAACAACAACGGATCAAAGTTACTTCTCAACCGCCACCGATATCGGTGTTGTGTTTGAAAATGACTTTGCGGCGTGGCAGGCTCATACCCCGGCCGCATTTGAGAGCACCTTGGATGCTTCCGAACTTTCTGTGATGGTTCACAACGTAGCCAACGTTGGAGAGATGAACACGGCGATCGTTTTGGCGAATTCAAGAAACATCGGCAACATCTTCTTGACCGATGATCAATTCTCACCAAATCCTTGGGACGATTTCCCAACTTTCTGGTCAGACATGGTCAGCCGGATCGAGCAGAACAACCAAGCGCTGAATTGTGATTTCACCCCACCACCAGTCAATCAAGCTCCAACGGTTGATGCAGGTACAGATATTACAATCACTCTCCCAGCAACAGCTACGCTGAGCGCAACAGTTAACGATGACGGGTTACCAGCACCACCGTCAGAAACGACAACCGAATGGGCCGTTGTTGCGGGGCCGGGAACGGTTACATTCAGCGATCCATTTGATCCAAATCCAAATGCTGAATTTAGCGTTGCAGGCATTTACACGCTCAGCGTTACTGCAGACGATGGTGAGCTTGACGCAACCGATACTGTTGTAGTCACCGTGTTGGAAGACAACTCATGCTCAAACCATCTGGCTCCAGTTGCGCCACCAGCAGGTACGCTGTATGCGGCCGATACGTTTGACGATGAGCAGAATCCAGGCTGGGGTACGGCCGACATTGGTGGCAATTACAGCTACTTCTGGGGCTTCAACGCCGCCAACCAGTTCTCAATTGACTGTGACACCGGGTTTATCACCTTCGCGTCACCGGGACAGTCGGCCGAGTCGATTTTGACCAGCGTCAATGTTAATGACTCACTCTCAAGTCTGTCATTCTCGGTTGATGCGCTCCCAGTTGATCGTGCATATCTACGTATCTACTCTCGTCGTCAAAGCTTTGGCGCAGGATACCGGAGCGTGATCCAAATCGAGTCTGACGGAACCGCCCTCTTGTTCGTTGACAAAATTGCAGGCGGATGGGAACGAGTCAGTTTAAGTGAAGACAGCGGTGTACAAATCGCTGCCAACACGCAATATGAGGTCAAAACAGAAACCTCTGGTAGTAATCCAACCACAATCAAAATCAAGATTTGGGAATCTGGACAACCAGAGCCAATAAATTGGCAACATGTCACAACTGATGGTGAAACCATTCTCCAATCAACAGGATCTGTTGGTGTACGCGCAAACATCCTGTCGAGTGAAACGAGCATCCCGTATGGAATTGCAATCGACAACTACTATGTATCTGATCCTTCAGAGCAAGTTCCCGCCGAAGTCGTAGTAAGCGACAGCTTCGATCGGACAACGAGCAATGGATGGGCGATTGCAGACTTAGGTGGTTCATACGCTCACCTTTGGGGTCCAAATGCGGCCGCCGCATTCACCACAAACGGATCTAGAGGCTTGATCGAATACACAAGCGGTGGTGCCGGATTAGAAGCGGTGCTCTCAACCCCTCAGGTGATGGATTCAAGCACGGAAATCACCTTCAGTCTCGACAAACTACCGTCGGCCGATGGATTTATCCGACTGCACAGTAGACATGTGAGTGATTACACAACTTATCGAGGTGCCGTTCAGATTAAACCAAACGGAGATATAAGACTCTTCGTAGATAAGCTAAACAACGGCTCATGGGGACAGGTATCAATCAGCCAATTAGCTGGTATAACCATAGCTCCAAATACTGACTATCGGATCAAAATGGAAACATTTGGCTCTTATCCAACGACGATCAGAATGAAAGTCTGGGAAGTCGGAACACCAGAGCCAGTTGCTTGGCAACATACAGCGACAGACTCAACTGTAGCCTTGCAAGCGGCCGGTGGATTTGGTTTACGTGTCAATGCACTTTCAACGCTAGGCAACGCGCCGATCCTCTTCAGCTTCGAAGACTACAGCGTGATGTCGTTAGGTCCGATTTTCCAACCGCCAAACATCATTTTGGCTCAAGATACCTTTACTCGAAACGAAGCTGTTGGTTGGAATACGGCCGATTTCGGTGGCAGTTACACCCATCTCTGGGGTGCTTCGGCCGCCAATGACTTCAGCGTCGCTAACGGAGAAGGTATCTTTACGATGAGTCCATCGGGCATTGCTCGAGAAGCGCATCTTGATAGTATCTCTGCTCTAGACACCCGAACCGAAGTTGTCTTAACATTAAGCGAATTACCTTCAGCCACGAACTATGTGCGACTATTCAGCCGCAGAGTCAACGGCACAAGTGGGTATCGTGGCGTGATTCAGATTGCTCCATCCGGTAATGTTAGTTTATGGGTAGACCGCCTCGATTCTGGTAGTTGGGCGAGAGTTAGTACCACTCAAGCTCTTGGTTTCCAATTAAGCGCTGAAACTGCGTACAATGTTAAAATGGAGACAAGCGGAACCTTCCCAACCTCTATCAGACTGAAGCTGTGGGCAGTTGGCGATCCAGAACCGACTAACTGGCAACATGTTGCTTCTGACTCAACAAGCGCATTGCAAAACCCAGGTGCTGTTGGACTGCGTATCAATGCATCTGGCCCAATAGTGAATACTCAAGTTGATTATCGATTTGATGATCTGATTATCACCGATCTTGAAGCTATTCTCGAGCTGGACGTATAGTTCTTTCTGTATAAATACCAGTCTGGTTTTGACCTCCTCTGGAAAAAACTTGAGGAAATCGGGACCAGACTGGTCGAAAGTGCGTAACACCAGTTTGTAAAACGTCTAGAACCTTATTACACTCCTCAAGCTATTTTTGTTCTAGATTTGAAATAAACAGAAAACACATCCAATGACTCAAGGAAAAGTTTATATCCCAATGGATTGGCGGCATTCGATCGCCACCAATAAGGCATTACCTTCTGAGCAAACAGGTTCAACGCTGTTTGCCGACATCTCTGGGTTTACTCCATTGACTGAAGCTTTCGCCTTAGAGTTGGGACCGAAACGAGGTGGAGAAGAACTTACCATTCACCTTAATCGGGTTTATGACCAAATGATCACCGTTCTTCACGCTTATCGAGGAAGTGTGGTTGGGTTCAGCGGGGACTCGATCACGTGTTGGTTTGATCAAGATCTAGACGGCCGTAATGCATTACGATGCGCTTTAGAAATGCAGAGTCAGATCGCGAAGGTCGCTCAAATTCGTACTCGATTGGGGAGGGAGTTTGTTCTTGGCTTAAAAGTCACCGTAGCCATCGGGTCTGTAAAAAGATTCATTGTGGGTATGGCAGACTATACATTGATGGATGCCATGGCAGGCAAAACGGTTGAACGGATGGCAACGGCAGAGGGTTTTGCAAACTCAGGGGATGTGGTTGTTGACTCTCCAACGTTTGAAGCTCTGTCTGATCATTTAGTTGTTTCAGCATGGCACAAAGATGAAGAAACAGGTGAGAAATATGCCACGATCGAGTCTTTTGACTTGGAAGTGCCGGAAAACCGATGGCCTGAGATAAATGACGGCCAATTGAGCTATGACCAAGTTGATGATTGGCTATTGCCGGCCGTAGCGAGCCGAATCAACAGCGGGCTAGGTGATTTCTTAACAGAGTTAAGACCGGCGGCCGCGCTCTTCATGCGCTTTACCGGAATTGAGTTTGAATCAGACGATACAGCTGCTGACAAATTAAGGGAGTTCGTTCAAAGTGTGCAACGAATCATCATGCGCTTAGAAGGCAGTTTGGTTCAGTTAACCATCGGTGACAAAGGGAGCTATTTATATGCAGCTTTTGGCGCACCGATTGCTCACGAAAATGATGTTGAGCGGGCAGCATTAGCCGCATTGGCCCTGCAGGAAGAGTGCGGCCAGTTTGAGTTCATAAAATCTTTGCAAATCGGTATTTCACATGGTTTGATGCGAACCGGTGCTTATGGTGGAACTGAGCGGAGAACATATGGTGTTTTGGGGGATCACGTCAATTTATCTGCCAGATTAATGAGCAAAACACCAAGTGGCCAAATCTATGTAAGCCAACGGGCTCAAAGAAAAATTTCTAAGCTATTTGAATGGGAAAACCTACCGCCGATGCAGGTGAAGGGTAAGACTCAACCCGTTCAGGTTCACAGGCTTGTAAAAAGTAAACTGAGGCGAGCCATTCGACTCAATGAGCCAGAATACAGCTTGCCCATGATCGGCCGAGCAGAAGAATTAGAGACGGTTTCGAATCTTATTGAAGAGGTTCTTGAAGGGAAAGGGCAAATTATTGGCATCACGGCCGAAGCTGGTATGGGGAAATCCCGTCTGAGTGCAGAAGTGATTCGCTTGTGCATGGACAAAGGCATGTCCGGCTATGGGGGTGAATGCCCGTCTTTTGGCACCAACACGAGCTATCTCGTTTGGCAGCCAATCCTGCAATCTTTATTCAAATCTAGCTCTGTGGTGGATGACGTAAGCAAAGATCAATTTTTGTCAGAATTAACAGAAGAAATTGAGCTGATTAACCCGTCACTGGTTCCTCGGATTCCACTACTTGGCCCTATTTTGCAAATTGACATCCCAGAAAATGACTTAACAAAATCTCTGGATGCAAAAACTCGTAAATCATCGCTTGAATCATTTGTTATTGATGTGATTTTATCACGGTCGCTACAACAACCGCTCATTCTAGTCTTTGAAGATTGCCATTGGTTAGACCCGCTGTCTCTGGATTTGATTGAGGCATTAGGTCGTTCAATCGAGCAAGCTCCGATCTTCATCAATTTAGTCTATCGACCACCCGATTCCCACAAAACTCAGCTACCAAATGTACATGAGCTACCATACTTTACAG
This sequence comes from Chloroflexota bacterium, assembly GCA_020631655.1. Classification (GTDB taxonomy): domain Bacteria; phylum Chloroflexota; class Anaerolineae; order Promineifilales; family Promineifilaceae; genus WTJY01. The sequence goes on from JAHDGV010000026.1 coordinate 5,940, forward strand.
AGGTCAGCCTCGATACGTTCACAAAAGATGAGGCTGAAAAATTAATTGCGATCAAAGTTGAACAGTACTTTGATGAGTCAAATGTCCCTCAAAGATTTATCAATCTAGTTGTTGCTAAAGCGGCCGGTAATCCATTCTATTTAGATGAGATTATTAACTTTATCAAGGATAAAGAAGTCGATTTAAGAGATGAAAAAGCGATTGAGGCCATCGACCTGCCGAACACGATTTACAGTTTGGTATTAAGCCGGATCGACAATTTGACCGAGAGCCAAAAAATGGCGATCAAAGTGGCAAGTGTTATCGGGAGATTGTTTACGGCCGCAATGGTTTGGGGTGTCTATCCCACAAACGAAATCACCACGATGGTCAAGCAGGACCTCAACACGCTCAGTGAGCTTGAGCTAACCCCCATCGAGCAACCAGAGCCAGAACTAACCTATTTGTTCAAGCACATTGTGACTCAGGAAGTTGCATACGAAAGCTTGCCATTCTCAACGAGAGAAAAACTCCATGGGCAGATTGGCTACTACTTAGAATCAATGAAACCAGATGAAATTGAGCAAAATCTATATGTTCTGGCTTTTCATTATGGGCTTAGCAACAACAATGAGAAAAAAGAAGAGTATCTAGTTAGAGCTGGAAAGGCGGCACAGAAAAGTTATGCAAATACTGCTGCTGTATCTTATTACTCCAAAGCGCTCGAACTGGTTTCTGGAGATAACCGTATTGATATTGAATTTGAATTAGCTCAAGTTTACGATCTAATCGGTGATTGGGATCAAGCAGAGGAGTTGTTTGAAAATGTCTTAAAGGTTGCTTCTGAAAAAGATCTCTACAAACTAAAATCTAAAACGACCACTGCAATTGGAGAACTCAAGCGCAAAAAAGGGGACTACGACAGTGCCACTGCCCTCTTCGAAAATGCTAAACAAATTTCTAGTCAATCAGATGATAAAGACGGGCTAGCAAAAGCGCTCATTTGCTCAGGAACGTTAGCCGCAATGCAAGGCGATTTCCAACAGGCTTTAGAACGATACAAAAGTAGTCTTGAGATTAGCCGAGAAACCAACGATCAGTTTAGCGTTTCAAAGGTCCTCAATAACATGGCCATTGTCGCCCAGTATCAAAATGAGCTAAACCGTGCGCTTCAATTTATGGAAGAATCGCTTGAAGCAAGGAGAGCGATCAATCATAAATGGGGTATCGCAAATTCTTTGAACAATCTTGGTGTTTTTCTACTTGATAAAGAAGATTATACCGGTGCTCAAGATGCTTTAAATGAAGCCTTAACTCTCAATCGAGAAATCGGTGATAAGTGGTCAATCGCAAATACACTTAACAATCTTGGGAATGTCCGTTTGAATTTTAAAGAGTTTGAATTCGCAGGTGAAAAATATAATGAAAGCCTCCAAATTTATTCTCAATTGGGAGACAAATGGGCTTTATCTTTCTTACTTGAAGACATTGGAGCGATGCTAGCAATCCGTGATAACTCTGCCGAAGCGCTACAACTTGCTGGTGCAGCAGAACGATTGCGCGAAGAGATTGATTCTCCACTTTCGGCTACAATGAAAGAAAAACTAGACCTAAAGTTAGCCCCGTCATTTGAAAATTTAGGTGAGAAAGCTTACGTCGTTTGGGCAAAAGGGCGAGAAATGGAGCTCTCTGAAGCCATTGAGCTAGCAACAAATGCATTAACTGCCTAGAAATTTATCTTCTCAATGAGCTTTTTTAAAACCAGAAACATATAATTCTGGAAATGACATTACTTGCTGAAATTCTCAAAGCTGAGACACGTATCCGACCATTTATTCGAGAAACATTTCTCGAATTCTCCCCCCACTTTAGCGAAATTATTGACGGCCACGTTCTCTTTAAAATGGAGAATCAACAACATACCGGTTCATTCAAAATTCGTGGTGCCATGAACCGTATCAGAGCCTTATCCCTTGCTGAAAATAAAAAAGGAGTCGTAACCGCTTCAAGTGGCAACCATGGCGCGGCCGTTGCAAAGTCATTAACCATCTTTCAAACCCCGGGAATTGTCTACGTTCCGGAAGGCACATCAGAAGCCAAGATTAAAAATATGGAGCAATATGGGGTTGAAGTTCGTTTTGAGGGGAATGATGGTGTGATTGCGGAATTAGCGGCACGAAAATTTGCAGAGGAAAATGGGTTGACCTTTATCTCTCCTTATAATGATTTACTGGTTGCGGCCGGGCAAGGTACCTGTGGAATAGAAATTGGAAAGCAATTGTCAGGAGAGTCAGTAGATGAGGTATTCATCGCTGTCGGCGGGGGTGGTCTAATATCTGGTGTTGGTTGTTATTTGAAATCAATTTGGCCCGATGTCAAAATAATCGGTTGCCAGCCCGAAAATTCTAAAGTGATGGCAGATTCAATCGCGGCCGGAGAAATTTTAGATTTGCCATCGTTGCCCACCTTGAGTGATGGAACCGCTGGTGGAATTGAGCAGGGATCAATCACGTTTGAATATGTGCAACAATATGTTGATGAGTTTATTACCGTGACTGAAGATGAAATTGCAGAGGCGATGGTACATTTCATGTCTGTCCACCATCAGATGATTGAAGGTGCAGCAGGGGTTGCAGTAGCGGGTCTACTCAAGAAACAAGCTGAATTAAATGGCAAAAGCGCCGTTGTTCTCATCTGTGGTGGAAACATTAGCCTTGAAACACTGTACGAAGTCATCACCGAATAACGTTATGAAAGCACTCGAAGGGATTAAAGTTATTGATATGTCCCGCATTTTGGCTGGCCCTTATGTTGGAATGATGTTGGGGGATTATGGAGCCGATGTAATCAAAATTGAGCAACCCAAAAGCGGTGATGGAACTCGCAAATGGGGGCCACCATGGGTTGGTGAGCAGGCTTCTTATTTTTTCTCGGCCAATAGAAATAAAAAGAGTTTAACGCTTGATTTAAAGCATGAAGCGGGCTTAAAAATCCTGCACCAATTGCTCGATACGGCCGATGTTTTTATCGAAAACTTTAAAGTTGGTGGGTTAACTAAATACGGTTTAGATTATGCCAGTCTTCAAGAAAAATATCCTAGGCTGATTTATGTTTCAATTACCGGCTACGGTCAAACTGGACCAGATAAACATCAACCGGGCTATGATGCCATGATCCAAGCGCAAGGCGGTATCATGTCGATAACCGGCCCTGAAGAAGGAATGCCGCATAAAGTGGGTGTGGCGGTGGTAGATGTGACGGCCGGTTTATACGCAACAACGGGAGTTTTGGCCGCGCTAAATCACCGGCATGCAACAGGAAAAGGGCAACATGTTGATGTCGCCCTACTCGATTCTCAGGTGGGATGGCTGGTAAACATCGCCCAAAATTTCTTAGCAAACGGTCAAACACCCGGTCGATACGGCAATGCGCATCCAAGCTTAGTCCCCTACGAAACGTTTGAAACGGCTGACGGCCATATTGTGCTGGCGATTGGGAGCGACGATCAGTATCGAAAATTTTGCATCATGGCCGGGCGGCCAGATTTATGGGACGATGAGCGTTTCCAAACCAATCACGGCCGAGTTAGCCTGAGAGAAGAACTTTTGCCTCAGATCAGAACTCTGATGACTACGCGCAGTTCTGAGGATTGGCTAACCGCCTGCTCAGAAATCACAGTTCCGGCCGGCCCGATTAACACAATTGACCAAGTTCTAGAAATGCCACAAGTAAAGGCGCGTGACATGGTTCAAACAATTGAGCACACGAATGAAGGTGATATCAAAATATTAGGTCCTGTCCCAAAATTATCAGACACCCCTACAAAGATCTTCTTACCCCCACCTTCTTTGAGCGAGCACACAGATGAAATTTTACAAAGCTTGGGGTACACTTCTGACGAGATCGAAAAGTTTAAAACAGAGGAAATAGTCTAAGCCGATAGAAAAATTCAAAAGCACATTTCTATTTGCCGGCAAGACAATGAAGCAGATCAAAGAGGAAAATCGTTTGCTTCAAGGGCCCCTACATCACACCAAAAGCGAACTGTGAATACGCATTAGGAGGAATAATGAGCTTTCCTATTTTTCAAGTTGATGCATTTACGCATATACCATACCGAGGGAACCCAGCGGCGGTCGTCATCCTAGACAAAATGCAGCCAGATGAATGGTTGCAAAAAGTTGCGGCCGAAATGAATTTATCCGAAACGGCGTTTGTTGCCCCAAACGTAGACCCGTTCAAACGGGTTTGGCAGTTAAGATGGTTTACCCCCAAAACAGAAGTTGAGCTCTGCGGCCATGCAACGCTTGCGGCCGCCCAAATCATGTTTTCTGAAGGGTATGTAAAACCACAAGAAACCATTCGGTTCGACACCCTTTCGAACGAGCTACAAGCAAAAAAGGATTCAGGGGGATGGATTGAACTTGATTTCCCAACCTCACCGGTTGAAGAAACCGACAACATACCCGATCTAGAAGAATCGCTAGGCGCGAAACCAAAACAGGTTTTGAAGGCTGTATTCGAAACTGAGTTTGACTATCTTGTTGAGCTGGAATCGGCCGAGGTAGTTAAAAATCTGAATCCGGATATTTCTGCGCTAGCCCAGCTAGAGAGTCGAGCAATCATTGTAACGGCCCAAGGTGACGAAAACAGCGATGGGAGTCCTGACTTTGTGTCTAGAGTATTTGCTCCGCGAGTTGGCATAAATGAGGATCCAGTAACGGGATCAGCCCACTGCATATTGTCTGACTTTTGGGCAAAAAAGCTGGGGAAAAATGAATTTATGGCTCACCAAGTTTCAGAACGAGGCGGCACGCTGAAAGTTAAATTAAATGGAGACAGGACCACTATTTCCGGCCGAGCAGTGACTATTTTTAAGGGCAAGTTACTAAAATAAGAAACGAAAATCAAATCTTGTCAAAAAAATCGAATTCTTGTCACTTAGATTTTCCGCCTATGACCTATTTGATAGAATGATGGTGCATAGGCTCCCCCCCGAGGTGTACGAGACAACGCCCGTTGTTTCGGCACCTCATTTTTTTTGCCCATTTATCGTGGAGCTATAGGCAAAAATAGCTGATAGCCAACATCAATAGAGATCGTTATAGAAGGTGCTGCATACCACCCGTCATTCCCCTCTTGATAAGCCCCCACTTGGCAAGATCCTACACCTTGAATCTCAACCAGTTTGCCATCCACAATACAAATACTGGGCGTCAGTGACCGATAAAAAACAGGCAGGCCAGAATTTGCTGTGGCGGTTAATTCAACATGATCACCAACTTTAGCCGTGATGCTGGCCGGGAGAGTCGGAAACGTAATTATCTGTTCTTTTTTAATGAACACGGTTCTTACCACATCAATTGCTTTTCCAAATTCTTCATTACCGGGCTGGGAGGCTTGAATCTGGCATTTACCATTTCCAACAGCAATTACTGTGTGGCCCGCGAGTAAACACGTGTCCAAAGTCAACGTTTTAAATGCAACAACTAAGCCAGACGAGGCTGTTGCAGTTAGCAAAAATGTCGCCCCAACGTCAAACTCCTGATTTTCTTCAGGAGAGGCAAACGTGATCATTTGGTCCAAATTGCCCGACGAGGTAACACCGACAAGAGCAATAATAGGGACCGCCTCATCGTATCGATCATCACCTTCTTGCGTCGCCACAATTTCACAGTCACCAAGAGAAAGCATGGTGGCACTATTTCCAGAGATTGAACACACATCAGTAGTCGTAGTTGTAAACTGAACCGTTAATCCAGAATTTGAAGTAGCTTCTAGATTAACAAGTTCCCCTACAGTAGCTTCAGAGTTATTTTCTGGCGAGACAAACGAGATTGTCTGATCTAACTTTGTTACCACTATCAACTGAACGATATCGGCCGCGGCTTGATAAATGTCATTTCCGGTTTGGGACGCTCTAATCAAACAGTCTCCCCCAATCAGCATTGTCGCCTTATTGCCACTGACACTACAAACTTCAGGGCTGTCAGTCCCCAAAACAACGTCTAGGCCAGAGGTAGCTGAAGCACTCAAATCAATAACTGAATCTACATCAGCTGAGCTTGGTAAAGCGGCTAAATCTATCTCTTGAAATATTTTGTTGACGCTAATTGTTTTCCGAACTTTTGAAGCAGGATTATAAATCTCATCTCCAATTTGAATCGCCTCGATCTCACACTCACCCATGCTTAGCATCTTTACATTGTTGGATGAAATATTGCACACCAATGGAGTCCGGCTTGAAAATTCCACATCTAAATTAGAGGTTGAAGTTGCTTGGAGGGGCAGGATCTCTCCAATAGTCGATTGAGTTTCATCGGCCGGTGATGAGAATGTGATCGTTTGATCGATTTTTGCGAGATCACGAACAAGAATATCTCGTGTAACAGAATCTGCGGCCGAGTAGGTTCCATCCCCGAGTTGATCAGCCACAATTGAACAAACGCCTCCAGCATTCATTGTCACCACATCATTTGAGATGGTGCACACCAATTGCGTTGTGGTTGAATAGACAACATCTAGTCCCGATGAAGCTGAAGCGTTTAACATAAACTGCTCTCCCTTTTCCATCCCGTCGTCAACACTTTCAGGTAACTCAAACGAGATTGTTTGAACAGTTGGCAACACCGATATTTCAACCGCCCCCATATCAACAACTGAATTAAAAATTCTGTCACGCCCTTGAATATCTTGGGGAAGTTTCTCGATCACATCACCATCAGAATCGATGTCTAGAGCGTCTACAGGGATTAAATCATTCGCTCCAGCATCTACCGCATTAGAAGACTGGATCAAGCCAAGGTTGCCGCAATTTTCAGCTCCTTCAGGCATAGCTATGAATGGTTGATCCACGCTAGCGGCGTTTCCCGTCCCAGAAAATGGTGTTTCAGTTTGACCAACAATGCTGTTACGTACATCCAAAGTGTTTAAGCCGATGTTGTTGATTTCTGAACTATTGCCCCACAACACGCTGTTATACAAATCTAAGCTGTTGTCTGGGCCCACAAAGTAGATGGCTCCGCCGCTAGAGGCATGGTTGCCCGCCATAGATACATTGTGGAAGCTAACCTGATTATTGGCAGTAAGCCTAAAAGCTCCGCCCGCTCCGGGATTATTATTAGCGGCAAACGTGCCGTTCATTAGCAAGATTGTGTTGTCACTTTCTATGGAGAGCCCTGCTCCAATTTTGGCATTACCAGCGTTAGCATTTGAATTACCACAAAAATGTGTATTTGCTAGCTTGGCGTCGTTTCCTTCGTGAAGATAGAGGCTGGCGGTTTTATCGGCCGTATTGCCAACAAGGCTCACATTTTTTAGGATTGGGCTATTACGATTCTCAAAGAAAATGCCGCCCCCATGATCACCAGCATGATTATTTTGAACAACGATATTTTCTAAAAGCGGGCTATTGTCATTCAGGAAGTGAATTCCTCCCCCATCGTTTCGGGTGTTGTGATTTCCTACAATCCACAGATTGCGCAATGTGGGGCTGGCGTTGCTCTCAAAGCGAATACCGGCCCCCTCAGAATTGTCTCCGGTGGTTGTGTTTTCAGTCTGCCCGGCCGTAACTACAAAGCCGTCAAGCACAGTAGCCAGTGTGTACGATATAGCAGGGTTTCCAGTAACAACATTGAACGCATTATCACCCGCCGTATCCGAGAACGACATGACAATTCCATTGGTATTTGTGTCATTGTCGTCTAGATCTCCTGAAAGGATGGTTTGATGCAAATCCCAATCGCGGTCCACAAAGTTACTCCCTCCTGTTGGAAATCCACCGTAAATCTCAACCCCTTCGATCAGGGTAAAAGTCTCGGTCTTAGGAACACCGGCCTCTGATCTTAGCGTTGGTTTATATACACCGGCTGCCACATAAATCTGATCGCCAGCCTGAGCCACATCGAGGGCATCTTGAAGATGCAAAAATCCGTTTTCCCATGATGCCCCATCTTGAGAGCCATTTGTAGCAGATTGATCAACAAAATAAATCGTACCGGCCGACTCAGCCGTGAACGCCTCAATCCCTATAAAAACTAAAAAAAACGACAAACAAGCGAGAAAAATTGAACCAAAATTTAATTTCATGTATTAAAAACCTGTGGACTTTAAAGTGGCTTCTTCATAGGTGCTCATGACCCATTAGGTGCAACATTTAGACGGCTCCAACACAGGTTGATTCTAGCTAAAAGGGTAATTTTTATAGGCGAAAAAATTAGGAATAAAAGCAGGCTTCCCAGCAAAACAGGACTAATTACCTCATAGGCAACTAATCCAATAATCTGAAATTTGATGGCCCCCTAGATAGCTGACTATTCTCGCCGCCCCATCTTTGATTTGCTCAACTTAATCGGGAAATTTGCCCTTAGCTGTTCATCTAAGTCAGTTGAAATATGGTCAGGATAATGGGTTTTCAAAATCTGCTTAACCCGTTTTTTCGCCTGTTCAAAGATGTCCGGAGAGCCTTCAGATTCCCAGATGCCGGGAGCAGAGCGATCTGCAATTTCCGGATAGAGAAAATCAGTTTCCATCCGAGAAATCGTTTGCGGATGACCTAAATAATGGCCAGGCCCAAGCACCGTCTCCCGAATAACATCGACTGATAGGGTTTCATCATTTACTTCCAGGCCAGCCAAGACGCGTTGAGCCACACCAAGCATGTCGTTATCGATAACCAGTGCCTCGAGCGAACAACCCATCAGGCTACCCAACATCCCGGCCGATTCAAGGATGCGATTGGCACCGGCCAAACCGGCCGTTACGGCCGTAATCCCCTTCTCAAATCCAGCTTGTGCATCGGGCAATTTGGAGTCACTCATACAAGCTGCGACACTTGTTGGCAGGTCGTAATAGCGGCCGATTTGGGCGCATGCCGCCATCATCAGCGCTTCTTCACCACTTCCACCAGAAAAAGCCCCGGTGCGTAAATCAGAAACAAAGGGCCAGATCGCAAACGTCATCGGGCAACCTGGCCGGATCATGTTGACAATGGCCAAGCAGGCCAGCCCTTCGGCCGTAACTTGCGCCAGCGTTCCGGCTAAAGCGGCCGGAGCAGTTGCACCTGCTTGCGGTGCAATGGCGATGTCGCTTATCAGCCCCAACCGGCTAGATTTGACCAGCACGTTCAAGTTGTCTTCGCCAAATTTAAGCGGTGACACAATTGGACATCCCCCAAAAGAGATGAAGGGCCTTTCGACAAACTTCCCTTTGCCGCCCGCCACCATGTCAAACATTTCAAGAGCCGTCTCAATACTATTTACGTCTTGAAACGTCATCTCGCACGGTTTTTGGGTCGATGTGATGGCAACATAAGCCACGTTTAAATCATGTACGAATAGATCTTGTAGCTCATTGGGAATCACCGTCTGCCCAAATTGGTGGATGTTATCTAGCCGGTCAACCAATCGGCCGCAGTCGTATAAATCTTCTAGGGTGGAAGAGCGAAACGTCAACGAGTCAGGATCAAGCATGGTGACCGCCTCACCACTGGTTGCATAGTTGACGTGATAGCCACCTACAACCACATCAGAAAATTCAGGGGATCGGCTAAATACCGTGTAGGTTTTTGCCGCCACGTCAATCAAATCTTCTATCAATGATGCTGGAAAACAGAGACGGCCGTGCTCGCTTACAAATGCACCTTTGCTCGTTGCAATCTCAACAACCTCATCTGTCGCATCCGCAATCCCAATTGTTTCTAAAATCTCCAGCGCCGCTGTGTTGATCTTATCAAGATCTGCATCTGAAAGTGGCTTGTACTTACCACCCAGCAAACCGGCTTTCACCGGCCGTTTTTGGGACGCCGCCTCACGCAGAGCGATACGTCCTTCACGGCCGCCCCCTTTCCGCCTACTTTTTCGCGTTTGTTGTTGCATGTTAGTCGCCTAGGGCCAGTTTTAGCCCCTCTTCAAACCGTGTTAGTGTCTCTTCAGCATCAGCGTCTGAATGAGCCGCACAGACAAAGAACGGTTCGATGCCACCTTTTTCAGGCATCACCCCGTTGTTGTTCATGTACTCGTAGATTTTTTCAGATAACGTCCAATTTGGAATTGTTTTGAGCTCTCTCCAATCCCTCGGCTGCTTCTCAGAGAAGCAGATGCCAAACATACCCGGAGCCCCGTTAATCGAAACTGGAACGCCATGTCGGGCGCAAATCTCCTTAATTCCATCCTGAAGGAGCATCCCATGTTTTTCGATTTTTGGGAACACCTTATCCTCTTGGATCAGTTGTAAAACAGCATCGGCCGCCGCTGTTGAAACGACGTTGCCCGTATACGTACCGCCTTGGAACACGCCGCCATATTTCAGGTTCATCATAATCTCTTTTTTGCCACCAAATGCAGCAACCGGGAATCCATTCCCCATCGCTTTGGCATATGTAGACAAATCTGGGATCACACCAAAAAACTCCCTCGCCCCACCGGGAGCGATACGGAATCCGGTCTTCACCTCATCAAAAATTAAAACGATGCCGTATTGGTCACATACCTGCCGCAAATAGGGCAAAAATGATTCGTCAGGGATAAGTGCGTTGGCGTTGCCCAACATCGGCTCAACGATAATCGCCGCAATTTGGTCACCCTTCTCATTTAAGATTTCACCCAGCACCTCTTCATCATTCCACGGGCACAGCACAATCAAATCATTAAACGCTTTGGGGACGCCTAAGCTATTGCCCACCGGGTGCGGCCGTCGCCTGTCCCCAACCGCATCGAGCGAAGCCCCCATCGTTGACCACATTACGGTGTCATGTGCGCCGTGATACGATCCTTCAAACTTTAAGACCAATTCACGGCCGGTGGTGCCACGTGCCAACCGGATCGCGTGCATGGTGCATTCAGTACCCGTATTGGCCAGCCGAGCCATCTCTACACCTGGGCACAGATCGATAATCCGTTCACACACGCTCACTTCATATTTCTGCGTACCTGCAAAACTCACCCCGTGATCAATTGCTTCTTTTACCCGGTCATTAACAAATTCATCACCGTGACCGACCAGGACAGGCCCCCAACCTAACCGGTAATCAATAAACTTATTCCCATCAAAATCATAGAGATAGCCCCCTTTTGCATCGGCCACGACAACCGACTCCTCGTCCCCGTAGTATCGATAATTTGAGCTCACCCCATATGGCGTCACCCGCATCGCTTCTTCAAAAAAACTGTTTGATTTGGATCTATTTAGCATACCTTACATATTTCCTAACGTTTTTAGAGTTTTTCACGCAGGCAAAATTCTTTCGTGAATCATAATACATTTTAATGGTGGTGCCGACCTAAGGTCCTAATAAGAAGTGAGTCCTTTTATAAAACGGCCGTAATCTCTAGATCTTAATCGCCTGAAGCAAAAAACTACAAAGAAAAGCCTTTGTAATCGCAATCAACCACACACAAATCTCTAGAGTCTAAAAACTGTTCATATCTGCTTTTTCGTGGAAGCCGAACGATTTGTTATCGATTCTCCCCGTCAATCCAGAATTTTCTATCCGATTATTTAGTACGGGTTCATTGACGAAACAAGTATGAAAGATGCAAACAAAAAATATGGCGCGCTTATGAGCGAGGTCCGTGGTTTAGTTTTAGTACTGTCAGGGGTGATCACCTTGGCATTCTTTTTTAGCTGGTGGCTTATTGGTGGCCATCTATTAAATCCATGGCTCGTTGCATCATCAATTTTTGCCCTTCTTTATGGATTAGGTCAGATTTTCGGCAGTTGGTTCTTATATTTAGCCACGCACCAGCGTAACACCAGAAACTACTCAGACATCCCCAAGCAAACCAATTTAACCGTTGATGTTTTTGTCACAGCCTGTGGCGAAGATTTTCACATGATTGAACGCTCTTTAGAGGCGGCATGTGACTTAAACGGCAAACATAAAACTTGGTTACTAGACGATCTTTCAGACCCACGATTAAAGTTACTTTCAAAGCAACTTGGGGCCGGGTATTTAGAGCGCGACGGCCATGAAGATGCAAAGGCCGGAAACGTTAATGCGGCGCTTGAAAAAACAGACGGCGACATCGTTGTCATTTTTGACATCGACCATATTCCCAGCCCAAAGTTTTTAGAGCGAACCATTTGGCATTTTGAAGACCCATCGATTGGGTTTATTCAGGTGATGCCGACATTCTCGAACAACGCTGAAAGCTGGGTGGCCCAAGCGGCCGCTGAAACCAGCTTGGACTTCTACAACCCCACTTCCAAAGGGATGGATGGGTTGCGAAGCGTCACCAAAATGGGGACCAATTCACTCATCCGCCGGACTGCACTCGAATCTATCGGCGGCTACCAGTCCGGCCTAGCCGAAGATTTGGCCACATCGCTCAAGTTGCATGCCCAAGGATGGGAATCTGTTTATGTGGCAGAGCCATTGGCCCCCGGCCTTGTCCCGTCAGACCTAACATCTTGGTTTACCCAACAGCTGAAGTGGGCCCGTGGTGTATTTGAACTGCTTTTAACCTCTTACTTTTCGTTGTTCTCAAACTTTAGCTGGGGGCAACGCATCGCCTATACCGTCCGAACCACAAAATATTGGATCGGGCTGGTCACATTTATCCACTTGTCGCTGACACTTTGGTTTTTATTTTTAGGAACATTAGATGCAAAAGCCAATTTTGAGCAGTATCTATGGCACCTGTTTCCATTGGTCGTTGCAGACTCCGTTATCCGCACATTGGCGCTCAGGCGCTGGCATTACCCCAGCATCGAGGCGCATCACCAACGCAGAGCGGTCGCTTTGGTTTATGCCACTTGGCCCATCTACACATTGGCATGGTTTATGGCCATGTTCAGGCTAAGACTCAAGTTCCGGCCGACACCAAAAGAAAAAGGGCACATCAATATAGGCTGGCTGGCGCCTCAAATTATCGCTTCGCTTGGCTTGTTAATTGGCATTTCTTTTAACGTTTGGACAGGATCATTCCTGTCGTACCCGGCCACCATCGGCTTTGCAACAATCCAGCTCCTGATCCACATCACATTTTTGTGGTATTCGATGCCATCAGCGGCCGGGATTCCGGTTGCCCCAACCCCATCCTCTGAAGACTTTTTAGCAACAAGCAAAAATAAATTCAGTAGCCATCCATCAGCCAGTTCTTTCAATACGATTTCAAAATCGATAAACCGATAAGGGACTAAGTTAGCCATGTCTAGACTCGCACAACCACTCAAAATAGTGATGGTCAACATCGGATTTCTGCCGCACAGCGTGGGAGGGACCGAGGTGTACACCTACAATCTTGCCAAAGAGCTGATCGGCCTTGGGCATAATGTCACCGTGTTCACCGCCCGCAACGATCTCTCTTTTTCTCAGTACGAGATCATTGAAGAGACCTATGAGGGCATTCCTGTCTTTAGCGTGGTTAACAGCCCCTTCTTTTCCCGCTCGTACCTCGATTATTTTATAAACTCACAGATCGATCAGATCTTTGAAGGCTTTCTACAAGCTGAAAAACCGGATTTGGTCCATTTTCAACACATGGCCTATTTGTCGGGGAATCTGCACGAAATAGCCCACAACTGTGGCATTCCTAGCGTGTCAACTATTCATGACTATTGGTATCTCTGTTTCAGAAGCCAGCTGATCCGGCCGGATGGCACAATCTGCTCCGGCCCAAGAAGCGGTTTTAACTGCTCAACCTGCGATAACGGTGTTGCACCCAACCCAACGGCCGTTCCCCGCTATCCCGAGCTTGTTCAGTTCATCAACACCCCATCAATCAAAGATCGGATTGAAAAAGTCTTGTCATACATGCCGACCGAGATGATCAATGTTGCCAGATCGGTTTTGTTTAAATCTTTAAATGGCGGGAAAAACGTTTTATCCAATCCAAGCCTAGAAACATTACTCCAAAACCAGCTACGGGTGGCCCATTTTAAAAGACAGTTTGATTTTCCAAGCCTGATTATCAGCCCCTCACACCATCTGAAAAACAGATACGAAAAAGAAGGCTACCAGAATATTGAGGTTCTCCCGCTAGGTTTTCATCCGGTTACTCATGTCACCCCCAAACCGTTTGAAGGCACGCTCCAGCTTGCATTTATCGGCAATTTGGCACGGCACAAGGGGCTCCACATCGTTCTTCAGGAGCTACTCCCACTCGCAGAAGCTGGAGCGAATTTCAAAATAAACATTTATGGGCACACAGATGATTCGGTTTATCTCAACCACATTAAAGCGCTCGCGAATCAGTTTCCGGCCGACTATTTGGTTTTTCACGGCCGGTACAACGCAGACAAAGACCTACGAAATATTTTCTCAAACACCCACTTCGCCTTGTTTCCATCCACTTGGGAAGAAAACCACCCGCTAGTAATCCGAGAGGCCCTTCTTCACGGAATCCCCGTCATCGCCTCAAACCTAGGCGGTACTGGGGAAGTAATCAACCACGGTAAAAACGGATATCTGTTTGACCCGCTCACCAAAAACGACCTGCAACAAACCATCCAACAGATTTTGGCAGAGCCAGAGCAGATTGAAAAATTAACGGCCGGGGCAATGTCCACCGAAATCGAGTCGATGCAGGCCCATGTTTCAAAGATCGCATCCGCATACCAGCAAATCATCCAAGCCGACCTGCCGATGGCTAATGGCTCCAGCGATTTTGATCGACACCTGCTCAGTGGCACATTCAAAGCTCAATTTTTATCAGGAACAACAATTTGACTGTTTCAACCAATTCGATAGCGGCAAAAACCGTATCAACAACAAAAAATATTCACGAGGCTTATGAACCGGAGTCAAAAAACAGACGGTTTACATATGTGTTTGACCTGATCTATGAGCTGGTTATTCGGGACATCAAACTCCGATACAAAGGTTCAATTTTAGGCATCGGCTGGTCTTTATTACACCCCCTGATTTTGCTTTTTGTTTACCGCTTTGTCTTTAGCAATATCTTCCTCGTCCAATCAGACAATTACACAACCTATCTGTTCACCGGCCTCCTGTCGTTTACGTGGTTCAATACCTCTTTGGTCGCTTCAACTAACTCGATTGTGGTCAATCGAAATCTAATCAGACGGCCGGGATTTCCATCGGCCACACTTCCACTTATCTCTGTAATCAGTCAGCTCATCCACTTTGTGATCGCGACACCGATCTTGTTCGCGATAATCATCTACGATGGCGGATCACTATCTAGCTACAACTTCTACCTCCCCCTTGTGATCGCAGTCCAAGCCCTGTTCACCCTCAGCCTGACATACTGGTTTTCCACTTTGCACGTGGTCTTTAGAGACACAAAATATCTGCTTGAACTATTTTTTAGGCTTCTCTTTTTCCTATCACCAATTATTTACACGCTCGATCAAATCCCAGAAAGATTCATCCCGTTTTTCAAACTGAATCCACTCACCCATCTGATTGAGAGTTACCAAAACATCTTGATCGGCCATGTGCCTCCGAGCTTTTTACCGCTGATTGTTCTAACAATCATTTCTTTGATCCTTTTATTCGCTGGATACACGATGTTCAAAAAAGCAGCTTTGTACATTGTTGAGGAGCTTTAACCGATGATGCATCCGATAAAAGTTGAAAACATGAGCAAAAGATATTGGAAAAATCAGGCTCCACGCTCGTGGACCTTCCAAGATTTCATGTTGAGCGGTTTTAAAAACAATAAAAAAGGAGAACCTTTCTGGGCACTTAAAGATGTCTCTTTTGCCGTTAAGCAGGGTGAAATGTTGGGGGTGATTGGGCACAACGGCGCGGGCAAATCTACCCTGCTCCGGCTGGTTGGTGAGATCGGCAAGCCCGATGTGGGTCAAGTCACAACGGTCGGCCGGATTGGTGCATTGCTCGGCCTTGGCGCAGGCTTTCATCCAGAACTCACCGGCCGGGAAAATGTTGCTGTCAACGGTGTGATTTCTGGTCTGACACGCAAAGAGGTCAAAGACAATTTTGACTCGATTGTTGATTTTGCTGAAGTTGAAGATTTTATCGACAACCCACTGCACACCTACTCAAGCGGCATGCACATGCGGCTAGCCTTTGCCATCGCCATTCACATCCAGCCCCAAGTTTTACTCATTGATGAGGTGCTGGCGGTTGGCGACGAATCGTTCCGAAACAAGTGTTTTGACCGGATCACCCACTTCAAAGAACAGGGGTGCGCGATATTGCTCGTCACCCATTCAATCGGATTTGTTCAAAAATACTGTGATTCAGCCCTATGGTTAAACGCGGGGCAAATCCGCGAATACGGTGAGCCAGCACCAGTTGTTAAAAATTTCAGAACGGCCATGCAAAATAAAGCACAGGCTATAGAAGCCAATCCGGTTAACCCCAGAGCGGTACTCGCATAACAAATTTACGCAGAAAATTTCTGCGGGATTTATTTATTAGGTTATGAAAAATCAAACGAACAAAACAATTTGCGTCATCGGCATGCATCGCAGTGGAACGTCTATGATTACCGCTTTGCTCCAAAAGTGCGGGCTTCACCTTGGCTCAGAAGAAAATATTATGGGTCCGGCCGAATTTAACCAGATGGGGCATTTTGAAAACAGGCTTTTCCAAGAAATTAATGACAAACTTCTGGCCCACTTTGGGGGCTCTTGGAATGACGTTCCCGATTTTCCCGAAAACTGGGTCTATCAGCCTCAGATGCGGCCGCTTATTGAAGAGGCGAAAGAGGCGGTGAAAACTGTTCATGATCAGCCCATTTGGGGGTGGAAAGATCCGCGCACATCGCTCCTGATCCCGTTTTGGAAGTCAATTGTCCCTGAACTAAATTTTATTATTTGTGTCAGAAGCCCGCTCGAAGTTGCAAAGTCGCTGGCAAGAAGGGATCGCATCCCTGAAAACGCTGGAGCGCAGCTATGGAGCCAATACACCACGGCCGCAATTACTGATACGAATCGTGATTCTAGGGTTTTTGTCTTTTATGAAGACTTTTTCAGCACCCCAGAAACTGAGCTGAAAAAACTAACCGGTTTCTGCGGTTTAAAACTCCCTAAAAACCAAAAACCGATCAGAAGCCTTATATCAAATCAATTGCGAAATCATGCCAATTCAACCCACGACTTGCTGAACAGCGACGAAATCAATCAGGAACACAAGCTCCTTTATTTTGGATTACGGTCTTTTGCAAACGAAGCCTTTATCGAGCCAAATCCGGCCGGATCAACATCGAAAAATATTGAATCGTTTCTACAACTATTTAGCAACTACCATGCAGAACACCCGCTTAATCTGCTCGAGCAAAAAATAATAGATAAAGATCTCTCGATTCAAGAGTTGGAAGGAAGCCTGCACAGGTATCAGCAGGCCTTAATCCAAAAAGAAAAAATTGTGACGGAGCTTCAACTTTTAAGGCCCGAGAATAATGACATCGAGGCCTTACGTAACGACGTGCAGGCTAAAACAAATCAAATTAATCATCTGAACAGTGTCATCAGCGAGCACAAATCGGTCATAGCCCATCGAGACGAACGGGTATCAGCCCTTTTAACCCAGCAGGGGGCACTCCAGAATGAAATTAATCATCTAAACCAAGCATTGCAACAAAAAACGGCCCAAATTGAGGCCAAGCAAAGCGAGCTTGTAAATTTACAAGCGTCTACATCTGAATTAGAGCATGCGATATCTAAGAGAAATTCTGCAATGGAGCTGGTTGATGAAAAGGCTCAAGATCTTCTGGGGCAAATCAGCCAGCGTGATGCGTCGATCCAAACGCTGACCACAAAAAATGAAGGGTTAAATTTTGAAGTTTCAACGTTAAAAAATAACTTGAGCTTGATCCAAGAAGAAAATCAAAGTTTAAATCGCCGCATCAGCTCGTTAACAGATCAAACTGAAGAGCAAATCAACGCAATTAAAGATGCTCAACGAAAAGAAGAATCTCTAAAAATTCAGCTGGAATCGATCAAGGCTGAATTGCAGTTCAAGATTGACACGCTTGAAAACCAGCTTCATAAATCAGAACAGAAGGTCAGCACGGCCGAAAACGAACGCTCCAGCGTGCTTGACCAAGTGGAAGAGATGCAAATCGAAATGTCTCGTTTGAAACAAGCATTTGATGAGCAATCCCGATCACTCGAACAATATCAAACACACGCTAAAAATCTGGAGATTCAGCGAGAATCTTTTTTGCATGATATTGGTCAGCTCACTAATTTGAGTGAACAACAAAGAGAGGAGATTGCTGGTTTTACGAATCATGTTCAGAACCAATCAACTGAAATTGAACACCTAAAGTCGGCATACCGAAGCAATCAAGACCAACTCAACTCTGTGCTAACAAGCCGGGGTGGAAAACTGTTGACTAGCTATTGGAGCTTGGCCGATCGTATCGCCCCGCCAAATAGCAATCGGAGGCAGATTAGCCACTGGTTGTTAAGAGAAAACGGTGGTCAAGTGAATGGCGGTTCAATCCCTCCACAGCTCGATTTTGCAGGGCGGCAGGTCGGCGCAATGCTCGAAAGTGATTTGATGGAGAATGTACCCCGGCCGATGCAAAATCGTTTCGCATCAGAAACAGTTGAACCTGCAATTACAGAAGCCTACTCAGTCTCAGTTGTGATCCCGACCAAAAATGGCGGGGATGATTTTCGTCAACAACTGGCCATGCTGTTCCAGCAAAAGCGGTTTTCGAATGTTGAAATCATCCTTGTCGATTCTGGTAGCACCGATGGCACGGTCGAAACGGCGCGGAAGTTTGGCGCTACCGTCATCCAAATTCGGCCGGAGGAGTTTTCACACTCATACGCCCGAAATCTGGGCGCAGAACATGCTGAAGGTGATTTTGTTCTGTTTACGGTGCAAGACGCGCTCCCCCCATCCATAACCTGGTTGTCTGAAATGGCAGAGTTTGTTTTGCAAAACGAGAATGTGGCGGCCGTCTCCTGCTCAGAATTCCCCCGTGAAAGTTCAGACCTGTTTTATCGAGCAAGTTCATGGTATCACCACAAATATATGGGGGTAGATACGTCTGACAAAATCATGTCTCTGCCTGAGACAGTCAACCATCAAACCCTCCGTGAGAATTCAAACCTCTCCGATGTTGCCTGTCTTTTCCACAGAGAAATTTTTGATCAATATAAGTTCAAAGGGGATTATGCAGAAGATTTAGACATGGGGATTCGGCTGATTAAAGATGGATACAACATCGCCCTGCTCAGCTCTGTCAAGGTCATCCACTCACACAATCGCCCCGCGTACTACCACTTAAAACGTGGATTTGTAGATCAACGGCAATTACCAAAAATTTTGACCGACTTACCCCCTTTGGCTGGAAATCTTGATTTGTTTATGCGCGATCTGCCTTTCGCCTTTCACTGTCTCAATCAAATCACAACCGAACTTTCAACCCAAAACAAGTCCCTGACTCCGGCCGAGGCCAAAAATGCCATTCTACTCTCTCTAAACGAGTGCATTCGTCTAACGTACAGCGATGAGTTGAATTTAAATGCAAGCCGGTTCACCGATGATAAATTCATCCAATTTGTAACAGCCCTTTACGGCCGGTTTTACACAGATAACGGTCAAACATTCCACGGCTCACAGTATGATGGGGTGCTCATACATGCGATGATCGGGTTCACAAATATGCTGTTTGAGTACATCTCAACCTCATACGAACTGTTGGACGAGCACCTGATTGTTGACGTATGCGAGTCGCTGTTCAAAGGATTTGGCTTCCAAGCAGGAGCCCACCTCTCATCGGCCTACACCACGGCCGGCCGAGCGGAAATTGAGCGATTTGGTTTTATCGAGAACGAATTGATTCAGGGAGTATAAACATGAAAATTCTGTATTTGGTTCATCAGTTTTATCCAGAATACTACACAGGCACCGAAAAATTTCTGTTGCAGGTTTCTAAAATGATGCAACAGTCGGGCAATCAGGTAAAGGTGCTGACGTACAGCTTCGAGGATGATGCAAAATTTGATCAACAATGGAGAGACATCCTGATTCGTGACTACACCTACCAAGGCATTTCGGTCAGAGCGATCAAGCACAAAAACATCCCAGAAGACATTCACGTTAGTTTAGATCACCCGGCCGTCAATGAATTCGCAGATGAGTTCATCCAAAAAGAAAAGCCTGATGTGGTCCACGTGGTTCACTCGATGCGAGTGGGAGGGATCGCCCACAAACTGCCGCAAATGGGCGTACCCTACATCGTCACGCTAACTGACTTCTTTTTGCTGTGTCCCAAGTACACGCTTGTGACCTCTCAAGGCAGTTTGTGCCGAGGACCGAAGCAAGGACAAGTCTGCAAATCAATGTGCCCGGAGTTGAGCACGAAGCTCATCACACAACGTCTGCGCAAGGGGAAAGCTTTGCTGTCGAATGCCAAAGCGATTATTTCCCCATCCCATTTTTTGGCCTCTATTTTCCAAGAGGAGTATCCAGACCTGAACATACAGGTCATCAATCACGGATTGATTTATCGCCTCTTAAAACGGAATACAAAAATTTTTGAGCCAAACTCACCCATCACCTTTTGTTATGCAGGCTCAATTAATAAGCACAAGGGGGTCCACCTTCTGCTTGAAGCATTTAAACAGCTTAAAAACAAACAAGCCACCTTAAAAATTTATGGCTCCGGCCCCGATGCAGGCTACGTCGATTCAATCAAAAAACTGGCTACACAAGACTCACGAATTGAATTTCGCGGGGTCTATCAGCCTCATGAGGTAGGTGAAATCTTGACCTCCATCGATGTAATTGTGATGCCTTCGCTTTGGCATGAAAATGCACCGATTATTCTTCGCGAGGGGTTGGCTTGCAATGTGCCGATGATCGCGTCGAACAATGGTGGCGCGGCCGAAACAATCTCACATGAGCAAACCGGCTTCTTGTTTGAAATGGGGAATTCGGCCGAGCTCCTCAGCTTGCTTGAGCGCGTTTGCAAAAACCCAACAATTTTGAACGACATTAAGCTCGGAATTGACAAAGAAATGGTTCCCACAGTTGAGCAAGAGGCATATGCATACCGTTTGCAATATCAAAATGCGATCCAACTAGCTGGGGCGATCACCGCTTCTAACACCAATCCGGCCGAGGCTTACCGATAACCATGACCTTAACACGAGCAATGGATACAACCGCATATTACTATCGCTTTGGCTCGTTGTTTGGGATCAAGTCGTGCCTCTTTCACGCGACATGGAACGCATGGTACGGCCAATTTGCCCATTCAAGCATGGTGTATGGCCACGCAAAGGCCTGGCGCACACGTTGGGTTAAATCTGATGCAAAGCCAGATTTAACCCTAAATCCACCGATGGGATCAGTTTCTGTCGTAATACCCACAAAAAACGGCGGCCGATATTTTGAAGAGCTGATGAAATCGCTCGTTTGCCAAGTTGGGCTGATCGAACTCGAAATCATCGTTGTTGATTCTGGGAGCACAGACGGAACCGTAGATATTGCGAAACAAATAGGGGCAAAAGTCATTCAAATTAACAGTGAAGATTTTAGCCATTCCTATGCTCGGAATTTGGGTGCACAACATGCAACCCACGAATTTCTGTTTTTTACGGTTCAAGATGCATGTCTTCAGGGCGAAGATTGGTTAGCGCAGGCAGTACAACTCACGGCAAAACATCCTGATGTTAGCGCATTTTCGTTTATCGAAGAGCCACGGCCGGATGCGGACTTGTACTATAAGTTTATCTCTCACGGCCACTCCAAAATGATGGGTGTTTTGGAACAGGATCAGCTTCTAGAGCATCCCGGTTTAGATGCAGAACATGAACAGCTACGCCGGAACAGCAATCTCTCAAATGTGGCTTGTCTGATCCCGAAAGATGTCTTTGAGCAGTACCGATTCGCTGGAAATTATGCCGAAGATTTAAACCTTGGCTATCAGCTTATTCAGGATAAAAATCAGCTATTACTTTCAAAGCAACTAACTGTTCTGCACTCACACAACCGGCCGACTTCGTACTATCTCAAGAGGGCATTTTTCGATACCCAATACATTTCAGAAATTTTCAATATCGATCAAACACCGCAATCAAGTAATTGGAGGACAGAAATTAGCCAGCTTTTATATTTGCTTTCAACCTTTCTCGATTCGAATTTTGAGTATCAGTCATTTCCTGAAAACATTTTGATGCTCATCGATACGTTAAAGCACGCAGACCCTTCAATACAATCAAATAACCAAATTAGTGATTATTTTGATGATGAAGCAAAGTGCTTCTTCCAAACAATATTGAGCAGAAACGAACCTATGCAATCTGCTGATCATGCGATCTCCAAGCTGGGGAATGGCGGTTTGAAAAAAGCGTTTATTGAGCAACTTTGTGAATTCTTGATTTTTATCAATTTAAATTCTTCAAATAACAAGCGATCGAGACATTCAAACCAAGAGATTGCGTCTTCAATATGCAAAATTTTTTGTTGCTCTGTGGGTCAGTATTTGTACGCTCAATCAGTCTCTAATCAAGAGATTGTAGATGCTTTTGAAACGGCCGTCAGCCGCAAAATCTAGTTATTATTTCAACAGAACAAAAAACAAGGACCATTTATGTGGCAACTCAACATTAAATCTATTAAGACCCTCAGGACAAATTCTGAAAATTTTAATTTCCGAATTGATCAACCTTCCGAAAATGCATTTATTAACGGGGCAACTTTGACCATGAGCGGTTGGATATTTGACAAAGAGTACCCTGTAAAAAACATAAAACTGAAGTACAGGGGAGAAGAAACATTATTTGATCTTGAAATCAATCGGCCGGATGTGGCTCAAAGCTTTGGGATCACTAATTTACCTACCCAGTTGGGTTTCAAAATCGAATGCCCCATCAACTTAAATGGCAAAAATCATACCGTTCTGTTGACAGCTTGCACCGAAAGTTTTGAGCGTAATTTTGCTGAAATATCAATTGAGGTATTGAGTCCCCAATCATTCAAAACCGATGCAAAAATCAAGCCAATTATCGTCACAAGTTTAGGAAGGACAGGGACCACCCTATGTTTAAGCACCCTCAGCAAACATCCCAAAATTACCACCGTCCCCCTTTATCCATACGAAGTCAATTTTGCTCAGAGCATCTTTCAACATGCCATCGATGGCTTTCAGGTAGCCAATACGAACGGTTTAAAATCCGATCAGTTTAATGAATTTTTCAACGAATCTTATCCAAAAGAGCTGATGAAAAATGCGGTCCAAACTGTTGATAGCTTTTATTCGATAACAGATGATTCTAACCAACAGAGTTCTCCCGAATACTTTATTGAAAAATTTACCCCGTTCCAAACTCAACCGTGGTTTAAAGCCGCTTACGAAGATTCAAAAGAAATATTTTTAGTTCGGGATTTTCGCGATGTCATTTGCTCGATTATGTCTTTTAATAAAAAGAGGGGATACAAGGCATTTTCCAGAGAAAATTTTGAGTCCGATGAGGATTTTATCAAGAACTTCAATGGTCCTAAGGCACTTTTGAAGGCTTGGGAAGAAAGTAAATCAGACTCACTGCTTGTGAAGTATGAAGATTTTATCCTCGATACCAAATCAACACTCACAACGATTTTTGATTATCTAAATCTAGACTACACAGATAGCTTCCTCAATGAACTCAGCAATTCTGTAAACAATCCTACGAATGTTTTAGAAAATCACATGACAAGCAAGTCACCGAAAAATTCAATTCGTAAATGGGAAAAAGATCTGCCGGATCACCTACTAAATGTCGCGAATGAATCGTTTGAGGATGTGTTAAGCAGTTTAGGCTATGACTAAGCTCGTAGGCCAAAACTTAGCGGTTGAAACGCACACTCACGCTCGACTCGCCTAATACCCAAACGGCCCCGTTATTGTCAATCATCAAGCCAATTTGATCGTTTGTCGCAACGCCCTCGGCCGTACTGCTCATCTCCCATTCTCCACGTCGTAGTGAGGCAACACCACGATCTGTGGCTACCCACGGCCGCAAATCAAGCCCAATCGCCGTCGCTGATACGTTCCCGATTTGATCTAGCGTTTGCGACTGCCATTCTGACCCGTCCAGCCGGAAAAGAACCTGATTCGACACGAACCACAATGAATCATCGGGAGCCACAATCATGTCTGAAAATTTCCGGCCGCGAAGTTGCAAAACGGGCCAATCGAGCTTTTCCGTTTCTGCATCCAGCCTCAAACCGCCGTTATTGCTGGTTGCCCACCAAATCGAATCATCGGCCGGATTTATCTCCCCTTTTACCACATTTAACTGCTCTCGATGAGGAACCATGCGGCATTCGCCGTTATCAATGAGGGCAACTCCTTCATCGGTCCCTAGCCAAGCCTGCCCGTCTTTTACAACAACATCTTGCACCAATGCTGAAGCCAAACGAGAGTCATAAATAAGCCAGCGTCCAGCTTCAAGAGCATTATCTTCTGGGAACAGACGGGCGATGCGGCCACCCCATCCGACAAACCAAACTGACCCATCGCTGGCTGGGAAAATGGCCGTCATATTTTCAAAATACAGCCGCCAATCATTTGGCTCGTACAAAAGCTCATCTGGGGCGATGCGGCCGATTTGCCCAAAATAGCT
>JAHDGV010000377.1 GCA_020631655.1 Chloroflexota bacterium
AGAATCCCGTCGAGCCGTTCGATCCAAACGGCCGTATCCATAAACGGAACGATGTCGAGAATCCATGTGGCGATGCGCCGGATAAAGTCAGGGGCATTGGCCATGACAATTAGCATAGCGACCCCAATCACGGCCGCGGCCCCAAACAGATTGCCCGCAATCCGAACTTGGTCGGGCAGTTCGTCGATCCCCTGAATGGCAAAAGGGAACAAAATGACGATTACCAGCAAATCTAGAATCCGTTCAAGCACCATAGAGGATGCGCCGCGCATAAAGTTGAGTGGCTTAATTTTGCCAATCATAAAGGCTCGGATCAGGTCACCCAGCCGGAAGGGGAGCAACATGGTGAGCATGTAGCCGATATTTTGGATGTGGAACACGCTGGACCAGCTGACTTCATTCTTTAATATGAACCGCCATCTAAATGTGCGCAAAATCAGGAAGACAACCTGGGCCAATCCACCCAGCACAACCAGCCGGTAGTCGGCCGTTGAAATTTCGTGGATTGCTTCTTCCACATCAATCAGTTGCCACAATAAAACTAGCGATAGGGCGCTGATGGCTAAACCAATCCATAAACTTGCTGAGCTCTTTTTGGGTTGTTTGATTGTGTCGTTCATATCGGAATGAAAAATTTGAAACTGGTGGCTATTGAATGAGGGTAGTTCGGGCAGGCTCGACCCTGCATAGTCTACCATGAGACGGTGCTGGTCTGGACTAGCCTTTTTGACACATTCACAACTTTCTACTCAGTTTTTATGGTCTGGGAGTCTGGTATGGGGCGTGTAGAGAGTTTACTTTTATTTTGTGTCAAAGTTAACAAGGCGGTTTGAGCCGATTTTTGGCCGCTATGTTAGATTTTTTCCTTCGTTCCTCTTTTCTTCACGGCTAAACAATACGAAATTCGAGCAAAATTTGATCTTTCACGCTCCCTTCACCGGCTCTTTAGATAGCCCGTAAGATAAAAATTTTTCGGCCGGAAATTTGCCTCTACCTCTGGAGAAATCTCAAAATAATTAGGAGTCCTAGGCCGTACCCAAGTCCCCAATGTGTTTTAGCTTACTCTCTATTTGAATGAAAAGACTCACCTAGCCATTGACACCCGTCCTTATACTTCCGCCGTCTTAATAAAAAGGCTGCCGAGCACAAAACTTGCTGGCAGTACAAACAGAAAACGAGGACTTAAATTATGGGAACAAAAGCTAATTACAGAATCATAGCGATTTGGGGGTTTTTAGCCTTAGCCGCAATTATTCTAATTATTACCGGCACATCTTTTGCTGGTAACACCAGTTTCTCATCTGAAAATGCTCAGTGTGGCCCGTTGGCCCAAGAAGCAGAAGATGGCAATTTGCACGGGGCAATGCAGATTGCAGAAGAAAATGGGATTAAATACATCGGAATTTTTACTCCGGAACTGCACTCGCTCGATGGGCCGCATCCGGATAACCGGAGCGATCACTGCGTAACCGTACCGCAAAGTGGTACATACGCCTTAAAAACCGTTGTGAGTGCAGATTCAGATGCACAAGACTCATTTTGGGTTGTGATCGACGGTAAGCAATATCTGTGGGACACCGGCTTCGGCGCAGGATTTCAAGAAACCTACGTGATTTCACGTGCAGACAACTATGCACGGGTTGAAGTTGAGCTACCGGCCGGTCAATCGGTGATCAGTTTTCACCAGCGGGAAACCGGAGCTAAGCTAGACAAAATCGAGCTGGTTCCACTTTCATTTGTGCCTGAACCAACCGAAGAATCTGAAGATCCAGGCAACATCGGCCCTGAAATCCCTGGTGGATCACCCATTTGTGGTGACCTGTACCAAGAAGCAGAGCAGGCAACCTTGTTTGGCCAAATGCAGATTGGTGATCGTCAAAACGCTAGCGGCGGTAAATTTATTTTTGTCCCAGAATCTGTAGGGCAATCTGGAAAAATAGATTGGGATAACCGAGCAGAATTCTGTGTTTCGGTTCCTCAAGATGGTACATACCAAATCAAAGCGGCCGCAGACGCACCAAACGGTAACAGCGACTCGATGTTTGTTACGGTGGACGGTGCACCGGCCGCAGGTTACCTGTGGCAACCGCGCAAAGGGAACGGCTTTGTTGAAGACATCGTTCATGACCGTGGTAAAAACGATCCACAGCTGATTACGTTGAGCCAAGGCGACCACGTTATTAATTTCCATAATCGTGAGCCGAATACGATGCTTGACTGGATTAAGGTTGAACTTGTGTCAGCCAGTGGAAACCCGGTAGACCCAGCACCAACCAGCGTGCCACCAACCGCAACCAGCGTTCCAGAGCAACCAACGACCGTACCGCCAACTACAGTGCCACCTACAGCTACCCCTGAAGATGAGGACGCATGTGGTGACTTGATTGTTGAAGCGGAATCTGGCGAGATTTTTGGTGAATTTGAAATCGGTCAAGACCGCGATGCAAGTGGCGGTGAATTCGTCTACATCCCTGAAAGTGTCGGCAACGGCTCTGGAAACAATATCGATGAAGATAACCGCGTTGAGTACTGTGTTGAAATTGAAGAGCCTGGTGATTATCAGATCATGGCTTGGGCCAGAACGCCTAAGTATCACTTGAGCGACTCGTTCTTTGTGACTGTCGATGGTGCTCCATCAAAAGGGATGATCTGGGATGTTAAAAACGACGAGAAGTTTGTGAACTCATACGTGAACAGCCGCGGCCAAACAGACCGAGTAACGGTTAGTTTGAGCGAGGGTGAACACACCATTGCATTCCATCGTCGTGAGGCTGAGACTCATCTAGACCGTTTTGAGTTGATCAAAATCTCTGATGGTCAACCGACCCAGCCAACGGCTACACCTGTCGCCCCACCTGCCACCGCCACGCCGGTAGCAACGGATGAACCGAATCCAACGGCCGTACCACCTACCCCAACCGAGGTTCCAAACGGTGGATATCCGGTACCAAACCCAACGGCCACCAACGAACCAATTGAACCGACCGCGGTTCCTCCTACAGCAACGTCTGTTCCACCAACTGCAACCAGCGTGCCACCAACAGCGACGCCCGTTGACATGGCCTGTAGCGATAGCTTGATGGTTGAAGCGGAAATGGCTGAGCTAAAAGGTGTTTTCGAGATTGGTGAATCAAATGCCGCTAGCGGGAACAAATACATCTATGTCCCAAACAGTGCTGGGCATGCGCCAAACGGCCGTCTAGACAAACAAAACAGCGCAACAATCTGTATCGATGTTCCTGAAACGAGCAACTACAAGCTCGTGGGCTGGACATGGGCACCGGACATCAAACATGATTCGTTCTATGTTCAAATCGATGGAGGTCCTGTTTCTGGATACTTGTGGGACATCCGTACAAGCAAAACGTTTGAGATGGACGAGCTTAACGACCGCGGTAAATCGGACCCAACCACCTTCTACCTAGAAGAAGGTGAACACACAATTACCTTCTATCGTCGTGAGTCTGGTACGTTGTTAGACAAAATTGAGCTGGTAGACGTACTTGGTGGTGGATCACCCGTTGATCCAACCCCAACCGAAGAACCAACAACGGTTCCACCTGCTCCGACCCAAGCACCACCAACCCAAGAGCCTACCCAGGTTCCACCGACCCCAACCGAAGTTGCTCCAACCCAAGTACCTCCAACACCAACTGAGGAGGCTCCTGGCGGATATCCAAACCCACAACCAACCCAAGAACCAACTGAGGTTTCACCAACGGCCGTACCGCCAACTGCAACCCCAGTTCCACCAGAACCAACTCAAGAACCGGGCAACGGGTATCCAGTTCCACCGCAGCCAACCGCCACACCTAACACGGGTAGCGGAGATGAGATCGCTGGATCACTTTTGAACCCGGTTGACATCAGCTTCAGCAACACCAGCTGGTCAGGCAATCCATTCGACCTAGTTGCAGTGGTTACCTTTACCCATCACGGTACCGGCTTAAAACGCCGCACCGAGATGTTCTACAACGACAACAACGAGTGGAAAGCCCGCTTTACCCCGGACCGTACCGGAAAGTGGACCTACTCGACCCAAAGTAGCGACAGCGATCTGGACGGTAAAACCGGATCTGTTCAAGTTGCAAACTCATCTGCCAAAGGATTTGTCAAAGGATCTGGCGACAAGTGGGTTTGGTCACGCAGTGGTGAAGCATTTACCCCTCAATTTGTTATGTTGGGCGAGCTGAATGACTACCACAGCGACAGCGGTAAGCTGAACCGTGACCTGAACAACTTTATGGGTGATCATGGATTCAACGGTGTTCACATCCGTGGCTACTGCCGCTGGTTCTTGCTCGAAACCGATCGTTGTAACTACATTCCAGCTAACCAACGTGATCCGGATATTCGTACCTTTGAGATCGTTGAGAAGATCGTGATGGAGACGTACGCTCGCGGTGGAACCACCCACATCTGGATGTACGGCGACAACATGCGCAAGCACAATCCAACAGATTGGGGCTTGAACGGCACCGAGGACCAACGGATGCAGCGTTACTTCGCGGCCCGTTTGGGCGCAATGCCCGGCTGGACGATGGGATACGGTTACGATGTGTTTGAATGGGCGAATGCAGGACAGATTGAGTCTTGGTACAACACGATTGACAGCCGGATGATGTATCCACATATGATGGGTGCACGTGGGAATAAGAATCAGATTATGCAGTACACCGAAGTGCTTTCATACTCGG
This sequence comes from Chloroflexota bacterium, assembly GCA_020631655.1. Lineage (GTDB taxonomy): Bacteria > Chloroflexota > Anaerolineae > Promineifilales > Promineifilaceae > WTJY01. The sequence continues at coordinate 4,698 of JAHDGV010000377.1, forward strand.
CTTATGAACAACACCGGCCGGACTACAACAAGTACGTTGAGACGATCAACGATCGACCAGGCAAACCATCGTTCTCAGAAGATCGGTTCCGTACACGTCCGGTTCCTAAACCATACAAAGACTATTCAATCGATGAGGTCCGTCAAGGGATGTACCGCTCAACGATGGCAGGCGGTGTCGCTAATATCTGGGGTAACTTGGCAGGTAGTGAGCCAGGCCCAGGTTCTATAACCTACCCGAACAAGGCTGAGCTCAAACGCTACTTCGACTTCTTCGATGATCGGTTTAGTGCAGACGTAGAGCTTTGTAGCAACCTGACCAACGGTGCGTGTCTCAAACGGCCGACCAACCAGCACTACCTGCTCTATAAAGAAGGCACCTCTTCGATTCAGCTGAATCTGAGCGGGATGTCAGGTAGCCAGCCGTACATCGCCATGAACACCAAAACGGGTCAGACGGTTACAGGTACGTTCCAAGCGAAACAACAAACTTGGAACGCGCCAAGCCAATCTGACTGGGTGATCGCGGTTGGTAACTGGTAAT
>JAHDGV010000378.1:0-1983 GCA_020631655.1 Chloroflexota bacterium
ACGACAACAAAAAACCGGGTTGCGCCTGAGCACAACCCGGTCTACTTACGTCAGTCTACGCAATAGCCCAACGTTTAGTCGGGCCACCGCCTACTAATCCCTACCGAATAATCGGCAAGAACAGTGTGTTGCCTGTTGGTTGCTCAGCAACCGCCTTAGACGGATCACCAACAACCGCGAAGTCTGTGAAGTGGTCGATCAACATCGTGATGGTGTTGTCTTCCTCGTTGATCACGAAGTTCTCAACAATGGTCCACTGTCCAGTTGTGGTTGAGTAATACGCAACCTCTAACTCGCCTTCAGGGATGTTTGCCGTTTGATCTGGATCATAACGGAAGGTCAACTCAACGTCTTTATTGAAACTTTGTTCAATCAACGCACCGTTGGAGTCCTTCGCTAAGATCTGATACCCATAGCTCACAACCTCAGCGTGGTCTTGGTCTGGCAATGTTGCAACTGGATCGATTGAAATCGAAACTGTTTCGGTGAGCGCAACAGGCATCGCACCGGCCTCGATCGAAATCTTCGTACCATCGTCCATCGACATTTCAAATTGCTCACCGGCCGTGAAGGTCTGAACCGCCGTGTCAGGTAGCTCAATTGCATCTTGAGCCAGCGTCAGGTTGAGGGTTGTATCGCCACTTACCGCGACTTCAGATTCACCAAACCAGAAGTTGTTTCCAGATTGATAAACCCCATCCACGTACCAGTCACCGTCAATCACAGCCATCTCGTAAGAAGCCGTGCCATCGGTGCCATCAGAGGTTACAGCCACACGCACTTGGTTAAAGCCGCCTGTGTCAGACCAAGCCCAAACCCAAGCGTACCCATTAACCGTCGCCCCGGTGATGATGATATCACCACTCAACGTTGCGTCAGCTTCGCGGAATTGAAGCGGATCGGCCGTTGTGGTTGAACTCTCAACCACAGTGACCGTAACCGGCTCTGGCATAAACCAAGTTGTTGCTTGGTCGCCACCAATGTATGCCGCTTCAACAACATAGTCACCGTATGCCACATTGATCCGATAAGTACCGCTAGCGTCAGTTTGTTTGAACAGCCAGACATCTTCAAAGTCACCGGTTCCTCTGATAATTACTTCAGCACCCGAGATCGGGTTGCCTTGAGGATCTGTCACTTGTCCAGTCAGTTCTGAGTCCAGACGAACAACCGGCAAGTTATAGGTCACGTCTTCGTCGTCACCAACGGTTACGGTTGATTCTGGATTAAAGACCGCTACAAACTCCGAGTGTTCTCCAATCCAGTGGTCAACGTGCCACGTGCCAGAGATCACAGCCATCGAGTACATGCCGGTCTCTTGATCGATCATTGCATGGGTAAAGTTGTTATCGCTCCACGCAAATGCATCGCCAAACCAGAAGCCGTCATCGTCGCTGGTTACATCAACCGGTTCATTGGTCCGTGCGTCAACAAGCTGACCAGAGATTGTTGAATTCGCGCTTTGAACGCTGATCGTTACCTCTTGGATGTCGTTTTCGCCAACGGTTACTTCTAGCTCTTGATTGGCAAAGATCCCTTCACCATCAACAAAAACCATCACGCGGAAGTTTCCGGCCGGAACTTGAACCGAGAATGAACCGTTGTTAATCGGCGCACCGGTCATAAACGACGGTGGTTTGTACCCACCAAAGCATGGTTCATCTTTTCCGTGTGGATCTTCGTCAGCCGGGGTGTTTGGATCTCCATCTTCACCACCATCACAATCGTTTGGATGGGGCTCGCAATGGGTACCGTCAAGACAGTCTTCCGGCTGGGGTTCACAATCAACGGCTTCTGGTGGGCACTCGCCTGGGAATGGTTCACAGTCAGTTTCTTCTGGTGGACATTCACCTGGGAATGGTTCACAGTCGGTTGCCTCTGGTGGACATTCGCCTGGGAATGGCTCACAGTCGGTTGCTTCCGGTGGGCATTCGCCTGGGAATGGCTCACAGTCGGTTGCTTCCGGTGGGCATTCGCCTGGGA
>JAHDGV010000378.1:2083-5233 GCA_020631655.1 Chloroflexota bacterium
CATTCGCCTGGGAATGGCTCACAGTCGGTTGCTTCCGGTGGGCATTCGCCTGGGAATGGCTCACAGTCGGTTGCTTCTGGCGGGCATTCACCTGGGAATGGCTCACAGTCGGTTGCCTCTGGTGGACATTCGCCCGGGAACGGCTCGCAATCGTTTGCTTCTGGTGGACATTCGCTTGGGAATGGTTCACAGTCGGTTTCTTCTGGTGGGCATTCACCCGGGAATGGCTCACAATCGATTGCTTCTGGTGGGCAATCCTCATTTGTGCCGGCCGGTGTATCGGTTGCATCATCGATGCTTTCAACATGAACCCAGCCATAAACGCCATCGGTCAACGGGTTTCCATCAGAGTCAACAACCACACCTTTGATCTTGCTCTTAGACGAGATCACAGTAAAGTCGACATCGGTCGCGGCCGAGCCATCTTCAACCTCAATTTCAGTACCAGGATCGTTATATACAAAGTCTGAATCTGGCGAATAAGCCGGGGTCACAAACCACAAACCAGGTGATGTGTTCAAGGTGTAATCACCGTTTGAGTTGGTTTGGGTTTCACGATGTGCAAATCCGTCGATTTTCCAAGCGATGATCGTCACATCTTTCAGCGGTGAGCCGTTTGAAGTCACTTGACCTGAGATTGAGCTGGTAGACGCAATCATCATAACCTCACCGAGGTCGTAGATTTCATCTTCATCAACAAACAGGTTGATCACTTCTGGTGGCTCAGCACCTGATTCATAGTCTGCGTGGATGAAAATCTCATAGCCACCGGCCGGAACCGCCAGCTCGAAATACCCATTTTGATCAGGTTGCGTGTGCGCACCGTGACCCTCGCTGTTAAATGCACCAATCGAAATCCAGTAAGTTGGTACACTGCCATCTGAATTCAAGATCGTACCGATAATTTTTGAATTTGCGGTGGTCACCTCAAAATCTTCAGCAATCGTTTCTTCTGTTTCATCATCAGCAAAGGCGACAAAGCGTGGTCCATCTACATAGATCCAATCGGTTTCATCTTCGTTTACCAAAGCTGGGAATTCACATTCAGAATCGTTGACTGGACAATTACCGGGATCACACTCATGCCCTTCAGGACATCCGTTTGGATCACATGTCTCATTCTCTGGACATTGTGGTGGTGGACATTCTTCATTCGCAGGACATTCAGGTGGGATACATGTGGGATCATCGTCAGGACAACCCGGAACCCCATAATCATCTTCGTACTTATAGATTGGCTCAATCCATACGTTCCATTCGCCACCAACTAAGTCCAAAGAATATTCTCCGCTTTCGTTGGTTTCAGTTGAGCGCCACCAGAAGTTGGTCAGGTGTTGCGCATGAACTTGCGCATCTGTAATCGGGTTGCCCTCACTGTCGGTTACCAACCCATTCAACACTTTTACACCATTTGAAAAGGCTTTAAATTCAAGCAGAAGTCCTTCGCCTTCATATGGAATTTCGATCTCAACCATCTCTGGTGGAAGCAAGTCGTTGTAATGTCCTCCATAGGCCTCAACGACATATGTTCCCGGCTGTAGAGCGCCAAGTGCAAAGGTACCGTCTGAACCGGTCCAGTCATCCGCATAAGTTGGAAGCTCTTCACCGTCACCAAACAGCGGGCCGGTGGTGCCATCATCAAACTTTTGCCATGCCGAAACGGTTACGTCCCGCATCGGAGCGCCATCTGGGTCAACAACCTGCCCCACTAATGACGGCGGATCGAGCAAAACATCGTGGTAATTGAGCGTATCGAGGGTAACTGTAATTTCCTCAAAGCCAGAGAATGAGTAAGGCTCGCCCTCATCTGGCCATACTGAGATTTCATAAATGCCATCAAACTCTAAACCGCCAAACGAATAGGTTCCGCTGATCGTTTTGGTTTGGTAAAACATAAATTCAGTCGTGTGGAAAAGTTCTACCCGTGCTTCGACAGGGCCTTGTGATTGGCTATCCATCACATTTCCGTACAACTGGATTTTGCTTAGCAAAATATCAGGGATTCCGCTCACAAAATCTTCCCAAACTTCAACAAAGATCGGGTTGGTCATGGCATATTCAGAGTCGGCCGGGGGTTTGATCGCAATCAGATAAAACCCTTCATCAACGTCCGAAAAGCTGAAAGCGCCAGTTTCTACATCTACGCCAGTTGTGGCAATAATGCCTGACTCACTCTCCTCACCCGGTTCTCCGTACGGATCAGGGTGATGATCAGAAATAAGCAGGGCTTCCGTTCCTTCTGGAATTGTCTCCCCTTGACCAACAATAACATTCCCCTCTAACGTGGCTCCAGTTTCGCTTTGAGTAAGCACAAGCTCGGCCGCACCTGCATCTTGCTGGACTCCGGCCGAAACAAAAAGCAGTACGAATAGAGAGAAAATAGCGCCCAAACTCCGTTTCAGGCGTTTCAAACGTGCGTTTGAAGAGGGTCCACGCTGGGACCAAGTGAACAAATTAAACATACAACAACCTCCCAGTTGGTGTTTTAGGCTTCCACCCATTTCTGCAAAAATGCAAAAGCATAGGTCTGACAGGCCAAATCAAAACTGAACAATGTCAGCTTTATTTAGGCATGTGCTTAACCTGAACAAAAATTAAGCAACTGTCATGTTGTAGATAAGGCTTGGATGAAGGTGCAAAGGCAGAGATACGTGGAAATTTCATTTAGCGATCGTAGTTTATTGAAAATTAACGCCCACCCATATCCCCACGCTGTCCTAGCCGATCAGGACTACGCGGCCGAATTTTTTGGCTCTCTCTGGAAGAAACTTTCCACCGGCCGACTCGAAACCTTTTCAGAGGTGCTCAGTACTGTAGGAGAATATAAACAACCATTGAATGTTAGTTAGCATTCCCCCACCAATTTCCCTCCCCCGCTAAAATTTCAGACATGAAAACCCTCCGTCTCATTCTTGGTGATCAGCTCACCCGCACCGTTAGTAGCTTGCAAGATATCAACCCGGCCGACGACGTGGTGCTCATGGTTGAAGTCCATGACGAGACAACCTACGTGCGGCATCACAAACAAAAGATCGTGCTGGTGCTGGCCGCCATGCGCCATTTTGCCAACAGGTTAATGGATGAAGCCCTTCATGTTGACTATGTGAAATTGAATGACCCATCGAACAGCGGTTCATTTACCGGCGAGCT
>JAHDGV010000379.1 GCA_020631655.1 Chloroflexota bacterium
CCGGCCGCTTTGATGATGCCCATCTTGGCGATCGATTTTTCGAGCTTGACCAAGGTTTTTCCAACTGTCCCATGATCGATAAAGGCCGCGAGCGTGCTGGGTGGCGTTGTGTTTACCGTGTCTGTCCCAATTAGCTCATCCACGTACATTGTGTCTGGATAAGCAGGGTTTTTGACGCCGGTGCTGGCCCATAGCGGCCGCTGTTTGTTGGCACCGCCACGCTCTAACATGCGCCAGCGTTTGCTATCAAAAATTCTTAAGAAGCTTGCATATGCAACCCGTGCGTTTTCAACACCCGCTTTCCCTTTCAGGCCAGGTTTGTTCATTTGATCAAACTGTTCGTCGATGATCGTATCGACTCGGCTGACAAAGAAAGAAGCCACTGAATGAATATCGCTCACGTCGAAGCCTGCTTCCATGCGCGCTTCTAAGCCTTCGATGTACGCTTCAGCAACCATTTCATAAGCGGTCACAGAGAACAATAGGGTTACGTTGACGTTGATACCCTCGGCCGTTAGCTGGCGAATCGCATCGATACCCTGGGCTGTCGCTGGCACTTTGATCATCAGGTTCGGCCGGTCAATAATTTGCCAAAATCGGCGGGCCGCTTCAACGGTTAATTCGCTGTCATAAGCCAGCTTCGGGCTAACCTCTAGAGAGATGTAACCGTCTTTGCCACGGGTCCCATCGTAGACAGGGCGCAACATATCGGCCGCGCGAATAATGTCTGCGATTGCTAAAGATTCGTATACTTCCTCATTGGTTGCTTCGGCCGGCGAAGCTTTTATCGCATCGTCGTAATCGGTCGTTTTTGCGATAGCATTTTCAAAAATAGATGGGTTTGAAGTAACCCCACGAACACCTTGAGCGATGAGTGCTTCCATCTCCCCAGAATCGAGCATCGCGCGCGAAATGTTGTCGTACCAAATAGATTGGCCTATTTTTGCTAACTGGTCTAATTTAGACATAAAAGATCCTTTTTCCTTTGAAATTATAGGCTTATTGAATTGTCCCAGTTGCATCAAGTTGTTTAAATAGCTGTCATTCCTGCGAAGGCAGGAATCTAGTGCTAAATCTGGCGCTAGATGCCTGTTCGTTCCTCTGCAGGGGTGCCTGCGCGGGTATGACGGATCGAATTAAACTTTTTAAGCTACTGAGCAATGTACTAACATTCAACCCTAAAAATAACTGCCCATAATTAATTGCTCAAGGGTTGATTGGGAGGCGATTTTAATTATTTAAGTCAGATTTTTGAGAATAAAAATCATCTTGCGATAAGCGGGATGGTGTAATTATAGCTGAATAGGCTGATAAAACCCGTTATCTAAGGCTAAGCCAAGGTGGGTAGAAAGATATCAAAGCGAGTCCCAAAGCCTACTCGGGAGAAAACTTCAATTGTGCCACCGTGTGCTTCGATTAACGATTTTGCAATAGCAAGCCCCAAGCCAGATTCTCCGCTGTTTTGCTGACGAGCCTCATCCACGCGATAAAAACGATCAAAGACGTGGGGCAACGCATCGGCCGGAATTCCTTCCCCGGTGTCTTCGATACTTAAACGGACACCGTTATCCGCTTTGGCTCCATTCAACCGAATCGCCCCATTTTCCGGCGTGTGTCGTATCGCATTGTTAATCAGATTCCCCAACACTTGCGCCAGCCTCTCCTCATCCCCTTTAATGGGGGGAACCTCTAAATTGGTGACCGCTTCGATTTCAATATTTTTTTGTTCGGCCTGAAGCTGAAAGGTGCTGATGGTTCGGTCAATAAGCTCTTGCGGGTTGATGTGTTGCAAATTGAGAGGTAGTTCACCCGCATCTGCCCGAGACAGAGTGCGCAAGTCGCTGATCAAATGTTGTAGATGTTCAATTTCAGAATAAATCGTGTCAAACCGGGCCGGGGTGGGGGCTAAAACCTCATCCCGCATCGATTCGATGTAGCCCGCAATCACGGCCAGCGGAGAGCGCAAATCGTGAGCGATATCGGCCGTCATTTGCTTGCGTTGTTGATTAGATGCATCAAGATCAGAGCTCATCTGATTAAAGGCTTGGGCCAACTGCCCAATTTCATCATCTGTTTCGATAGAAACCTGCTGGTCTAATTTCCCGGCCGCCATCGCTTGGCTGGCTTTGGTCAGGCTCATCAGCGGGTTAACGATCGGCCGTGACATGAAAAAGCCCAATAGCACGGCCAACCCCACCGCAATGACAGAGCCAGCTCCAAATGCGATATTGGCTCGATTAATGTAATCAGATTCGGCCGGGGTTCTGCGGAACCTATCTTGGCTCACCAACATATAACCGATCGTTTCACCGTTAAATTCAATCAGCTGAAACTCTTTTGGATAAGGATTATTCAATCGATCCCCTTGCTCAAATTTAGGTTTCAGAGGCAAAATCACCCTGCCGTCTGCATCAGCTAACCCTAAAATCGCATTGTTTGGGGGCGGCTCACCGTTTTGGGGGGGAGGGGGACCATCATCGTCATCTTTGTCTCGTTTGTTTTTGCGATCCTGTTTGCGCTGGTATTCAGCACCAAACCCTTCTAGTGTTTCGTTATCTTCGTAGTAATCGATGATCGTGTCTTCGAAATTTAAGATCGCCTGCTCGCGCAATAAATTGCGCACATCGCCGGTCAAGTTCCAGCGGGTAAACAAAGAAAGCGCTACTGTAATCAGTAACGCAATGGCGGCATAGCTAAGAATTAGTTTTAATCTGATTGAGCCTTTGATCATAAATATTTGGATCGAATTGTTTTACATTTTGAGACTTTCGATTACAAAGAGTGCTGAGCTTGTCGAAGTACGTTCTCGCATTTAACAAAAAAACCTGCAAAGTGAAGACTCTATTGTTTTGCCATACGATACCCCACACCGAACACTGTTTCGACATAAATCGGGTCGGCCGGATCTGGTTCGATTTTAGATCGTAAATTTCGGATGTGGACATTGATTGTTTTTTCTTCACCCGTGTAGCCATCTTCTGCCAGTAGATCAAGCAGTTGCTCACGGTTAAACACGCGGCCGGCATTGCGCATCAAAATATGGAGCAAATTAAACTCTGTTGGGGTCAAGCTAATCGTTTCGTTGGCTACCACAACTTCTCGGCGATCAGGGTCCAGCTGTAGCTCGCCCGAGCGCAAAATCGGGCTGGTGGCCGGGGTGAGCCGATTGTCGGCCCGGCGGAGCATGGCCCGAATGCGAGCGTGTAGCTCTTTCATGCGGAATGGTTTAATCACATAATCATCTGCCCCCAGCTCAAGGCCTAAAACAGCGTCAGACTCCTCTTCTTTGGCGGTAAGCACAATGATGGGGGTGTCTGATTCACGTCGATAGGTTGACATGAATTGAAAGCCATCCATTTCGGGCATCATGATATCGAGCAGAATCAGGTCCGGTTTTTCGTGCCGGGCCGAAAAGAGCCCTTCCCGGCCGTTGTTGGCCAAGAATACTCGGTATCCCTGTTCTTCTAAATATTCGCGCAGTAACTGGCGTACGTTTGCTTTGTCATCAACAACTAAAATCGTCTTCATAAAATGTCTCTTGAATGCTGGGTTAATTTTAGCCTAGCGAATGGTATACACAAAGTATCCACGAGATGGTTAAACAGTCTATTCAGAGGTGATTTAGATTTGGTATAGGGGCCATGCTTAATGACGATGCGCTATTGGACTTTTCTTGATCAGGCGGCCGTAATTTATTGCGTGATCGTAAATAAGATGATGGTCTACTAGCATGAATTTTCGAGATTTGATATTGTCATCTAACAGGACCCCCTAAATGCTGGGTGGGCCATAAAACTATGCACGGCCGAACGTTGATCGCCAATCCGCTATGACCCCACTTGAACAAGACTTAATCAACGCATTGCACCAGAAAAAACTGCCTCAGTTTTGCTTAGATTTGCTCAAATCAAACGAAAAGCTTGATTCTGAATCAGATCGAGAGCTGGTCGAAAGGGTGTTGGAGACATGCCAAAAAATAGGAGCTTACTGCACCGGACAAAAAGACAAAATTCTCCAAAAATTGGCTGATGCAGGGGCCAATGTCTCCGTGGGCGAAAACGATCACTCGATCTCTTACAGATTGTTTCATACCTTTACGATTGACCTAAATCGAGAAGATTTGGACCTTTTGATCCCCATCTTAAAAGAAGAAAACTATTTGTTTTGGTACCCGGTTGAAGGGGGTGGATGGGAGGCTTATAAACGGATGTACGACGCGATGGAAGTTATTAAAACGGATGCGTTTACAACTCGCCTGATCATTCGTTGGAACGAAGATCGTGAACGCGGCCGGTTGAGCAAGCTCCTGCTACCGGGCGTTTTAGATTTCCAGTGGGTGCAACTGCCCAAGCCCCTTTGGCCCTTGTACTACGTGACTCGCCCAATGCGCCTTATCTTGGATCGATTTGGCGCTAAAAAGCCACCGATCCTTGGCCCATATTTAGGGACTCCGGTCAGTTTGATCAAACCGATCTTGGACTTAGTCGGGGCTACAGAGCAGGACAAGTTAGTCGATATCGGCTGTGGTGACGGCCGGATTGTGATCGAAGCGGCCGATCAGATTGGGTGTGAGGCGATTGGGGTTGAAATAAACGATCAGCTTATTTCTATTGCTCATGACGAAGTGAAGCGGAGAGGGTTGGCGGATAAAGTTAAAATCGTCCATAGTAACGCCTCTGATTTGCTAATGGCTGATGCGTCGATCGTCTTTATCTTTTTGCCAGTTGGAACGCTGCGTACATTGATCCCCCAACTCAGGAAACAGCTTAAAAAAGGGGCGAAAATTATCACGCATGAGCAAGCCAAGCCTGACTTTGGCGAAGGGAATCAGCCGGATGCTTCGAAACTGATTGTTGCGGATGGGGCGATCACAGTGGCGTACATTTGGCAGGTGTAGGGGTTATGTCATCTCTAATTGAAGACATGAAATTAAATAGGTAACCTCAGTTTTGGATAAGACCACACGTTAGTAATTTGCCGCAGATTTTTACGGATGTACGCTGATTTACATGATTATTCATGAAATATCAGCGGAAATCAGCGCATATCCGCGGCCGAAATGCTTAAGCAAAACTCAGGTTAGGTAATATCAAAATTGGTTCGCGACCACCTCACAACCCTCATCTGCCCTCTTCGAGGGCATCTTCTCCCAACTTGGGAGAAGGGTTTTAGTTCGATCGTTTAGCAAAGAGTCGCTGAGAACGGCG
>JAHDGV010000380.1 GCA_020631655.1 Chloroflexota bacterium
CGTGTTTAGCCCCAACACCTGTCCCGAACTTTCTGTATGGCACTGCATACATTGGGCACGGGATGGGTATGTCCATGTCTGCGTCTGACCATCGACGCTGATCTGTTCATCAAGCCCGGCCGCATCTACCAACTCCGCATCGCTCCCATCTGCTAGCCACTTGTAGGTGAATCCATACCAGCCATCTATCCCATGAACCATAAACCGCGTTTCTAAACGCTGATCAGCACCAAACTCAAAATGCTTAATAATCACAGTCCCTTCAGGAAAATCCCATGCATCGTTCTTAGAAAACTTAATGCGTTCCGAGGCTGAGTTGGCCACACCATCGTTCGGAATCGCCATCCAGCGATACTTGCTCGCATTGTCGGAATAAAATGGAGCATTCACCTGATACGGGATAAAAGCAGGAGAAATGGTTAGGTTGGCTAAATCGGTAAAGGCGCCGGTATCGGATAATAGGCTGGGTAATTGTGGAGGCAACTCTTCTGCGCGGCTTAACTTTTTGGCATAGTTGTTGTAGCCGTACCCCCGGGTGAAGAAAATTTCCCCATCATGATCTTTACCATAGGCCCAGACCTGCTCGTATGATCCGATATCGATGGTTGAAAATGAATCAGTGTCAGCATCATAAAGCGTTCCCCAAATGTTGCCTGAATAAATGTCGCTAAAAATATAACGGCCGGCAAGCTCGGGAAACTCGGATCCCGTATAAACCTCACCGCCAACAACCGATGAACTACTTGCGATACGATCATACGAATAGGCCGCATCGGTCACATTGCCAATAATACCGCTTGAAGGCCACTCCGGGCCGAGCCGATCATTGGTCAGGATCGGCGGCTCCGTATCCCCCGCTTTGTACGGCCACCCGTAGTTACCACCTGCCTGAATAAAGTTGACTTCCTCATCTCCAACCGGCCCCACCTCGGCAACCCAAATCTGGCCGCTTTCTTCATCGATGGTCATTTTCCACGGGTTCCGGTGTCCTAACGAATAATACTCTTCAAATGTACCGCCAGACTCATCTAAAAACGGATTGTCGTTTGGAATCCAGTAACCAACCCCAGAAATCTCGTCAGAATTTAGCTGAGTGAGCGTTCGTCGTGGTGCATGACTTTTAGCCGGATCTTTGTCTACATCGATCCGGAAACTGCCACCGCGAAAGCTGTCTGAAATGTTTTGGGCATCGGTTGGGTCAGCGATCCCAGCCCCGCCCAATTCGCCAAATGTAAAATATAAAAAGCCATCCTTCCCAAAATCGAGCGTTCCGCCATAGTGAGTTTGACTCCCTAAACGGGAAAATTCGATCATCACAAGTTCGCTCGAATTATCAACCTGCATTGTTGTCAGATCAGGCACATTAAACCGACTGAGCCGAACCAAATTGGTGTTTGCCAAATAGCTCACATAGATGTAACCCTTATTGTCTGAACCAGACTGATTAAATTCTGGATGGAAGGCAAAGCCCATAAAGGCACCATCACGCGGGCCGTCTCCCGCCCAATCTGTGGTGATAATTTTTGATTGCTCAACCCGATCACTGATGTCCATGATCAAGGTTTTTGTTGCAACCGTCTCATCATTAGCAAAAAAATGTATTTTTCCCTCAAGGTTACCCACAGCCATGTTGGTTGTTTCTGGGACGGGTTGGAAGCTAATTGGCCACTCAAATTTTAAATTGGGGAAGGCATCCACAACTTCATACTCGTAGGTTATGGGTGAATCGCTCGGTTGTTGCTCGGGAAATACACCGTTGAAGTAGGGGGCAACAGGCTCAAGTGAAGCTTGACTATGGGTTGGCTGGTATCCATAAAACAATACAAAAACTATTAAACTAAAAAGTATGATGGCTAAAGGAATCCCTTTATAAAATGAGTTATACGTCACAATTAATCCCCGAAAACATAAGCACCCCAACTGGCATCGATATCAACTCCCCAATTTTGAAGCATTGATTTAGACTATTTAGAACAATTTCACAAATTGATTGATAATTGAGACAAAAATATAGCTTGGCAAACTTAAGCCACGAGTTTCATTTTGGAATAATCTGGGTAAATTAGGGAGAAAGTACCGTTCTTATAACCACCGCATAACTTTTGACACAATCACATAAAATGAGATTAAAGAGGAGGTGCAAATTGAGGCTAAATCATGTCGCTTTAACCGTCACTAACAGAGAAGAATCGGCCGAGTTTTATTCCACCCACTTTGGGCTAACCCAACGGCTCCACGATGATGATCACCTACTGATTTTGACCAACGAAGCAGGAGACCTACTGGCGCTGAGTCAAGGGGAAATTGATTTTCAATTGCCCAGAACCAATCATTTTGGATTTTTGGTCGCAGATAAAGAAACAGTTCTGGCGATGCGTGAAACCTTTAAAGCGGCCGGTATAACCGAAACAGAGTTCCAAGAATCGATGCCAACACGAGTTCAGGTTCTTGATCCTGATGGGTATCGGGTTGAGGTGTATGCGTTCTAAAGAGTGACTCTCTCAACTCGAATCATCGGCCGAATACCACCTTTGGCGTATTGGCCTACTACCTCTGGCTAAACTTTGATTTTTTATCCAACTTGTAACTAATTTAATAAGACCTCTGTACTAAAATTACCCGATCTTGCCTGTGTTAGAGCATATGCCCAATAGACCCTGCCGGTTTTTTTATTTTATTTTCTGCTGGTCGGGAAAAATGCACATCTTGCTCCAGACGGGTCGGAATCAGTTCAAAATTTTTATATTCCAATGGAGGTAAGCGGCCGAAACCCACCCATCAAAGCCACTCATAGAAACAACTAGGCAAAGCCCCCAACCAATACAACAAACAAAAACAAATATTTCTCAACGAGAATAAGGATTCAAACAAGCCATTTCACAATGGTGCTGATCTCCTTAACTCAAAAAACCTAAACGGTCATAGTCCGAAACCCACATTATTTTATTTATTCATTAGTTGCTGAGGTTTGGAAATGGAAATCCGTTTCCGAAATAAACTATGCGTATTCTTTTTATCCATACCGATACCCGGTTTAGGTCAGAGTATAAGGTCCATGAGACCTTGGTTGAGTATTGCCAAAATCCTGATCTGGAGCCCTGCTTTATCGTAGGAAAAGGGCCACATATTTCTAATAAAAATTGGTTCTGTGTGCCTATGCCGCGAACGTTTTACGATTCGAACGCGCCTAGACTGGTTAAATGGCTTTCAACGCTCTTCTTTCTACCCGGGTGGCTTTATCATCTGATGATGGTAGCCAGAGACTTCAAACCTGACGTTATTTATTCGTCACAACATAAACCTGACATCCTGTTTGCCTATTTTGTAGGCGTGTTCGGCCGCATCCCGCACGTTATCCATCTCCACTACCCATATGGCACATGGCTGGGGCAAATAACCCAATGGATTATTGCCTCATCCAAGCGTTTAATTACGGTCTCTGAGTTTGTCCGTGAAACGGCACGGCTCCATAAAGTGCCTTCAGAAGCGATTCATACCATCGTCAATCCACTTCCCACCCCGGAGCTAGTGTTTCACAGTGGATCTTGCGCTCGATCAATCCGGCAAGAGCACGGCTGGACCAGCTCAACCAAGATCATTGCCTGTGTCGGCCGCATCACCGAAACCAAGGGACAGCTTGATTTAATTAAGGCATTTGCCACCCTTTCAGAATGCCACCCTGATGCACGGTTGCTATTCTGTGGCGATGCTTCGGCCGAAGGGTTGGACTACAAAATTCAAATATTACAGTATGTTGTAGACCACAAGCTAAGCACAAAGGTCGCCTTTGCCGGACACGTAAACGATATTTCGGCCGTGCTCGACCAAGCTGATATTTTCTGCTTACCCACCGTTCTAGAGGCATTTGGGCTTGTCTTTTTAGAGGCGATGTCTGAATCCTTGCCGGTCGTTGCATACCATTCGGGTGCAGTGTCCGAAATTGTTGTACAAGGGGTTACCGGCCTGCTTAGCTACCCGGATGATGAAGAGGCTTTAGTCAAAAATATATCGGCCGTTTTAAGTGATCCGGCTTATGCGCAACAGCTCGGCTCGGCCGGTAAAGATCGGCTCGATTCTGAATTTTCGGGTGAGATGATTTCGACTCGATGGCTAAATGTTGTTCAAAGTTTTGTTTAACACCAGACAAGCAAAATAATCGATTCGTGACCTTAGCAGACTTTGCGCTTACCTATCGAGAAAGAGAGATTTGAGAATTGCTCAACAGGTTCATCAACTCTTCTTGGCTGATATTTAAGATATCTCCGTTTTGGCTCATCACGCAAGATGCCATCAGCGTCCCATATTTGAGTCCAGCTTTGAAATCACCAGCCAGCCAGCCATGCAACACCCCGGCCGCCATCGCATCACCCGCCCCTATCCGGTCGATAATCTGAACCGGAACGGCTGGTTCGTGAATAACCGTCCCATCTGCCCAGCCATAAAGCCCGTTGGCGCCGTCTGACATCACAATGTGGCTGTTACCAAACTGGCTAGCAAGATGTGAGATCATCTCCTCTGCTTGTCCTCGGACATCAAACAGAGTAATAGCGTCTCGTTTACTACAAAACAGAATATCGACCTCGGGTAGAATTTTATTCAAGATACTTTGTGCTTTGTTGGTACTCCAAAGTTTAGTTCGATGATTCACATCAAAGCTGATAGGGATTTTTGCTTGCTTTGCTCGCCCGACAATTTCAAAAATCATCGCTTCGCAAGAATCAGACAGCGCAGCCGTAATCCCGGTCAGATGGATGAGTTTTGTATCAAACAAATAATCCCAGTCGATGTCGGTATGGGCCATTTGGGCAAAGGCTGAATTTTTTCGGTCGTAGAAGACCTGTGTAGGCCGTGGCTGAGTCGCATACTCAACAAATAGGGTTGCCATGCGCGCCCCATCGACCCAATTAACGGCCGACATGTCAAGACCCGTAAAGCTATACGCATTGGTTGCCAGTTCCCCCAAAGGTGAGTTGGGTAGTGCGCTGACCCAGCCACATCTGTGCCCCAGCTGAGCCAAGGCACAGGTCACGTTTGCCTCAGTCCCTGCCAAATTAAGCTCTAAATTTGTCGCATGGGCCAAACGCTCACCGGCCGGCACACTAAGACGCAAATTGGCTTCTCCCACCGTGGTTACATCAAATCTAGCCATCTTTTTTCTGCCCATAGGTGCGATGGTACACATCATATCCCCGTTTGACCACTTCAGG
>JAHDGV010000381.1 GCA_020631655.1 Chloroflexota bacterium
ATTTTTCGATTGGGGTAGAAGGTTTGATTTATCCATCATCTTCAAATGCACTACCCAGGTCTGGTTTTTACTCGATGATAAGCTGGTCTATCGGCTGGCAGGGGATGCCCCGAGACAACTGCCGTTTGAGGGAGATTTGGCCGGCAAACTGATTCCGCTACCAGAGGTGAAGACTCGGTTGGGGCTGTCGAACAGTCAGCTGCAGGATGGGGTAAGTTTGGGGGGATTTGTAACGTGGCGGCTGGCGCATGGGGGGCAGTGGCGCTGGTATGTGCAGCCGGTTGCGAGGGTAACTGACGGTAATTTTGATGATGCGTTTAGGTCTGTTTCTGCGGAAGCCGCAGATTAGGCACCACTATTAGGAGTAGTATTTAGATGTCTCTGGATTCCCTTCAGTATAAGCATAATGATTCAAACTCTGCGGCCGCCTATCTTCCCCAGGCCAAACATCATACGCCGTAAACGCCTTTAACTCAGCACTGTAATACCGCGCCCGCAGGTAAATCAAGCCCGTTGACTCATCCTCCTGCTGGCCGGTATAACCGTAAACGGACGAACGGTTACCCTTTTCGTCTAGGGTTTCACCAAACGGAGAGAATGTTCGCACATAATTCATTGCCCCACTCGTCTCCATTTCTACCCGCACACTGCCAAGGCCGTCAACAATAAAAGTCTGGAATTGACTAGAGCCTACCAACTGTTGACCCAACAATGTATTGCCATAAAGCTGATAAACGGTGTTGCTGGGGCCGCCATCACTGACCAGCACTTGGGTTAGCCCAATGGTGTCGTTGGTGTACTCAGTTGTGCCGGAAGCCGTACCATTTGTGAATTGTATCTGTTCTAAACGGTCGTTATTCCCATCATAACGGAAGGTGGCGACTGTTTGTAACGCTGCCCCTTGCTCTTGTGCGCTGGTCATGAGGTTGCGCTGGTTGTAGGTGTAAAATTTAATCGGCACGGCCGTGCCTGGCGCCGGATCAATCCGCACCATATTACCGTTCGGGTCATATGAGATTGTTTTGGTTCCCACGCCTACCTGCGTTTCGGCCGTCATCTGGTTCATCGCGTTAAAGACGCGAGTATGAATCGTAGTTTGCGCGGCAACCGTGTCGGTATACGCCACCATATTCCCCACTTTGTCATACTCATACCCGTAGCTGGCAACAATCCCGCCAGAATATTCCGTATCGGTGAGACGATAGAGCTTGTCATAGCTGTAGGAAATCGTGGTGCGTGTTTCGTTGGTTGAAATGGTGCCGGTGGCGCTTTCGGCCGGGCCTTGGTTGGATGGTTGGTTAGTTGGTTGGTTTGTTAGAACCACCTTGTCTATTCTTAGACCGTCTTCCCGCATGTGCAGGTCAAGGTCATGCAGGCCATTGAGCGCAGCGGTCACATCTCCGCCAGTGATATTGAGTTTTGACCAGGTCCATTCTTGCATCCCAAAGCCAGATAAAGCACCGACGTGGCTGCCGTCAATCGAAACATGCAGTGAGTCGCCACCTGGGTCGGGCGCCATGCCTCGAACCCAAATCGCATAATCGCCACCGCTGGTAACATTCACTTTGTACCCGAGCGATGGGTTATCGCTCAGCTGAACCGGCCCCATCCGCTGGCCGATGTCGGGCAAGGCTCGCAGGTAAGAACCGGAGCTGTCGCTTTGCACCGTTTGATCGGTCCAATTATGGGTAGTTCCACCTGTTTTTGCGCCGCTTTCCGCTTCTAAAACCAGCTCCCC
The DNA here is from genome assembly GCA_020631655.1 of Chloroflexota bacterium. Classification (GTDB taxonomy): domain Bacteria; phylum Chloroflexota; class Anaerolineae; order Promineifilales; family Promineifilaceae; genus WTJY01. The sequence goes on from JAHDGV010000381.1 coordinate 1,739, forward strand.
GTTTTCTTCCAGAAACGCAGTGACCTCCTCGGCCGCCCCTGGGTTTTTGAGTGTGTCAATCACCCCGATCCGGTTGCCCACATCGTCTAGCTACATGGCTAAAGCGGGATTTTGCAGACTCGGTCAGGAGACCGGCCGGAGTGAAGACCGCCCCGGAGCAAGGTTGAGTGATTGATAAACGTGCGTTTGCGTTGATGTAGATACGGTGAGGACATCGGCCAGAGCAGAATTGGTAAGACCTCACCACAGCCTAGCATTACTGAAGCTATGGATTTCCCATCTCCCACACGTCTGTTGCTGAGTTAAGCTTCAGTGCTAGGTCGATCAACCGAGTTGGATAAACACTGTCTAAATGGTAGCCAGCTTTTAGATAATCCCAATCAGCTGGCTGACTTTGAAATAGCTCAAGTAAAAATTCAAAAATTTTGTCAATCTCATTATTTTGAATAACGAATTCCCCTACTGGCTCAACAAAAATCGTCACCCTCCAGTTTCGATCGTTGTTGAACTCAATTTCATGCACATCATCAAAACATGAATTGGGGAAATTTAATTCAAAAGCCAACAATAGTTTCTTGATCTTTGAGATGGATTCGTACTTTAGTTTCATATGCACACCTACCATGATTCAACATGGGCTGGAAATAACTCAATTAACTTTTTCTCCTTGGAAAGCAATTTAGAATTAACTCCGATTGCTGACGCAAGAATTTTTAAATCATTTACTGTATTCTGTTTTGTAACATTTACATTGGCCTTTTGGGCTATTTGGGTAATCTGTGTAAGGGTTGAACTTGGAACATTTGATACCTCAGTAATTGAATATTTTCTAATTAATGTATTATAGTTAGTTTTAGTGTTTGGATGTGTCCCACGTAAGAATTCATTTTTTGCCACATTGCTTATATATATTTGCCTTCCGTTAACTTTTGTTTCTAGGCTTGAACCGTTAAGAGAATTATCTGCATTAAATACCCACTTTTCTAAAGCTATCAGCGCATTAGTATCAAGAGAATATTGCTTCTGAGGTGTAGGAGATGGTGTTGGTTGAGGTTGAGGAGTTAGAATGGGTGGGACTATAGTCCCTTGAGGTTGTGCTGTTGGTTGATTTTGCTGAACCGGTACTGAAGGGGCTGTGGGAACTGCGACTGGAGCCGTTGCTCCTTGAAAGAAACTGACGCAAGAATCCCAAAAATCGGAAACAAACTGAGAAACGGGACCATCTGTAGCAAAATCATACGCAAGATAGATCACAACACCGGCAGTTATTACAATCCCTACGGCAACTATGACACCACCAGCGGTAAGGCAAATTGCCCCAGAAATAGGTTCGACACAATGTCCAGTTGGATCAGCATACAAGATCGGATTGCCTTCAGCATAAGCATAATGATTCAAAGAGCCAGGTCTCGTATTTATCCCCTGCCAAATATCGTAAGCTGTGAACAGTTTTAGCTCAGCACTGTAATACCGCGCCCGCAGGTAAATCAATCCAGTGCTTTCATCCTCCTGCTGGCCTGTATAACCGTAAACTGAAGTTCTGGCACCCTCCTCTTTAAGCGTTTCACCAAACGGCGAATACGTCCGCACGTAATTGATGGCCCCGCTACTTTCCATTTCAACCCGCACACTACCAAGTCCATCAGTAATAAAGGTGTCGAACAGGGCTGAGCCACCGTTCTGTTGACCAATCAAACTGTTGCCGTACAGCTGGTAAACGGTGTTGCTGGGGCCGCCGTCGCTAACTAGGACTTGGGTTAGCCCAATGGTGTCGTTTGTATAGGTGGTGGTTGTGGCAACTGAACCATTTTCATAAGCAACTTGTTCTAAACGGTCGTTGTTGCCATCGTAGCGGAAGGTGGCGACTGTTTGTAACGCTGCCCCTTGCTCTTGTGCGCTGGTCATGAGGTTGCGCTGGTTGTAGGTGTAAAATTTAATCGGCACGGCCGTGCCTGGCGCCGGATCAATCCGCACCATATTACCGTTCGGGTCATATGAGATTGTTTTGGTTCCCACGCCTACCTGCGTCTCGGCCGTCATCTGGTTCATCGCGTTGAATACGCGAGTATGAATCGTAGTTTGCGCGGCAACCGTGTCGGTATACGCCACCATATTCCCAACTTTGTCATACTCGTACTCGTAAGAAGCCGAAATACCACCAGAGTATTCCGTATCGGTGAGCCGATAGAGCTTGTCATAGCTGTAGGAGATCGTGGTGCGTGTTTCGTTGGTTGAGATTTGCCCCGTTGCACTTTGGTTAGGGCCTGTGGCTTGCCCTGAGCTTGTCGCAGGGTCAGGGGCCGATGGACTAGTGAGGACTACTTTATCCACTCGAAGACCATCTCCAAGTCGGGCAACGCCCGAACGTAGCTGGGTTATTCAATAATGTTTAATACACTATTACCAACGACGAATCTTAGTTTATGGCTGTAAGCTGAATCAAGAATCTCTGTGCAATTTACAAAGCTGTAACTTGATTGTTGCTCAAATATGACTTGCAAGTTTTGGCCATTTTTTTGAATTGTAAATTCATGAAGATATGGTATTTGAATCATTATTGAATTCGCATCCTTAATGGTCCAAGTACCTTTTATTCTTCGAATTGGAAGGTTATTACTCCTTGGATCAACACCAAAAGAGTCTTTTGACCAGACTATCAAGCTTCCATTGCCTGCAAACTCCCAGGTTGTGTTTGTAGGCATATTTTTAAAGTCTGCACACCAGTGACCTAAGTATGCAGGTGGAATTTGACGTTGATTTCTAATGTAAATTACTACTAATAATAGCAATGAAAAAGCTAGGATAGGAAGCGTAAAACGCAAAATCCTTTTTCTGAATACATTCATCTTTAATAGTTCTCCTGCAGCACTTTTTTAACCGAATCATAAATTCCAAGATAGTTAACTTTTTGTGGTAAATCATTAGGTATATTACTGAAAGTTCCACCGGGTACAGGTACATCCCAATATGTTGCGTTTGGATTATGGATTCCATCTGAGTATGTGAAAGCCCAATCTGGAATAGTTCGATACTTGTCCATATGGACAAAGAGGGCAAATGCATCAGCCCATGCTTCTCTCGAATCCGAGGTCGCATAGCCGCCATAATAGAAACCTGAAGCAACTGCTTGACCGCTAGGGCAATTTGTTACGTGTTTAAAATCGCTTGCTAATGATTGAGAGGCGGCTCCTTTCCGCATCATGGTAGCCTCAAATATCCCATGAAACTTACGAACTGCCACAGCATGTCCAATTTCATGCCATATGGTGGGTGGGTTCATGAGGCCAGCTTGGCCTAGCCGAATAATAGGACTTTTGCCTACATCAGTATGCAAGAACTTAACAATAGGGTTTCCTGAATCTGTATTGGTGGGGTAAGGAACAAACTGATTTGGCCCCCTTGACTTTTCGAATCTAGTGTGCCAAATGGTAGTGACTCTCCAATCTACACCATTA
>JAHDGV010000382.1 GCA_020631655.1 Chloroflexota bacterium
TCGATCGCTTCAGCCTCTTCGCGCGTTTTCATCACACCAGCATCCCAGTTGTAAGATGGCAAGCCACCGGCCCCATATTGGGGCATGACCACACCGGCCGTGCCGTATTTACCAAACTCCGCCATGCCGGATGGTTCTAAATCTTTGGCACCTTGTTTTGACATCGCCAAAACCGCTTTTTTATCGCCCGGCTCAACTTTTTGTTTGCCACGGACCACAATCGCTTTCAGTTTTTTGCTTCCCATCACGGCTCCCACACCGGTACGCCCCCAAGCCCGGTTGGCCATATTCATGATCGCCGCAAAGTTCGATAGTTTTTCACCAGAAGGGCCAATTTGAGCAATCTCAATCTTTTTGTCATCAAACTCTTCTTGCAGAATCCCATCTACTTCAAGGGTAGTTTTGCCCCAAAGATGGCTAGCATCATGCAGTTTGGCTTCTCCATGGATGATTGACAGATAAAGTGGTTTATCAGACGCCCCTTTCACTACGATGGCATCAAAGCCGGCAAACTTGAGCTCGGCCGGCCAAAAGCCACCCGCTTGGCTGTCTGCAATACCGCCAGTGCTGGGAGATTTACAGGTGACGGTGCAACGGCTCTGCCCACTGACCGGCAAACCGGTTCCGGCGCTGGTAGCAAACACCAGTGTGTTCTGCGGATCGAGCGCATCGATCCCGGCCGGGCTGTTTTTCCAGAGGTAGTACAACCCCATCAGGCTACCACCGACATATTTGCGGTAAAACGCTTCGGTTGGCTCTTCGACCTCTAGGGTCTGATTGGTCATATCAACGTGGAGAATTTTTCCTGTAAATCCGTGCATGTTATTGGTCCTTTTTATATGAAAGTGTGGGGAATCAATTTTTTAGGATCAAGTCCAGACCGAAATTTTAACACCAAAAGACGGACCTGCCATGATTTCTGTTGGCTCTAACCAAGGGTTTACCCCTCACCTCCAGAGAGCCAGCCAAAAACATGAAGCTGGCACAGATTTCTCGAGAGGGTTATGATTCCGCCACAATCAAGCCTGTTATTCAAGAGAGGAAAGTATGCAGGGGATTCCAGCAGACAATCACCATCACCATGATGTTGTTCAACTAGATTATCAACCGATGATTCGGGACATGCCGGCCGGTGAACGGCCGCGTGAACGGCTAGCCAGCGTGGGTTCAAACGCCGTTTCGACCGTTGAACTGCTAGCGATTATTTTACGCACAGGGAGCAACGGTGAAAACGTGGTCCGTTTGGCCGAACGAATCTTGTTCCATTTTGGAGACTTGCGAAAAATCGAGCAGGCGACGATCAAAGAGCTGTGTGCGGTTAAAGGGGTCGGCCCGGCCAAAGCAATTGAAATTAAAGCGGCGATCGAGCTCGGCCGACGCGCCAAGCTGGCCGGTGTGCCGGACAAACCCCGCATCACTAGCCCGGCCGATGCGGCCAACCTGATCATGTCAGAAATGAGCGTTTTAGAGCAGGAGCATCTGCGGGTGTTGCTGATCGATGCCCGCAACTTTGTAGAAAAAATTGAGACGATTTACATAGGCAGTTTGACCGGTGCCACGGTGCGTGTGGGGGAAGTTTTTCGATCTGGCATACGGGGGAATGCGGCCGCTATTATCGTGGCTCACAACCACCCATCTGGGGATCCATCCCCATCCAAGCAGGATGTTGAAGTCACGAAACTAATCGTCGAAGCGGGTAAGTTGCTCGATATGCCGGTGCTTGATCATTTGGTGATCGGCCAAAATCGGTTTGTGAGTATGCGAGAACGGGGATTGGGGTTCGAATAATCTTGGCCCGTTACGAATTTGGCTGAAATAAAAAGATCCGTTGAAAATCGAACCCATCGAGAATGACAAACTCATCACCGGCCGGCATCAGCACCAGCGCGTTTGGATCTTTGACTTCCCCTAAATCCCAAACTTCTGCATCAAAATCATGGGCCGGACTGTAAATATCACCAAACTCCCCGTCTGGCTGAAACTCAACCAGCCACGCATCAAACGTGCGGACAAAGTAGAGACTCCCATCCCGGTCAAACACCATATCTTCGGCATAATCAAAGGTATCACGTTCAATTGTCTGGAGCAGGTCGCCGTCTAAGTCATGCTCGAACAGTTGTCGGTAGCCTGCAAAAACAAAAATGCTCCCATCAGGCTCGATGCCAAACGTGTCCGCAAACCGTTCAAGCAGTGGAAATTCTAGAATTGGTTCTCCTTCGCTACTGAACACCTGGATTTGATCAGTCCATTCATCGTTGAGCCGATACCGGTTTAAGATATAGATCGTTCCGTTTGGGCTGGTCTTTACCTCTTGGATTTGGTCAAACGTCCCTAACTCCCCATTTTCACCTTCTTGGCCAAATCGTTTTTCAACTCGATCGGTCTTGACGTTATAGATGATAATGGGCTCTTCCGTGTGACTCATCAACAGCAGAATTCGATCTTGATCGATAGGCACAACCGCCTCAAACCAAGGTAGTGATTCCCCCACCTGCAAACTAATGTCTTTAAACTCAATTTGTTCGCGGGATGAGTCGATCCAATACAGGTTTTTATCTCTGGCAACAAGATAGATGCGTTCGGTTCCGGGGTGCCACGTTAGATCAACAAACCGCGGATGCAGATCCAAATTGGTGTCGGCCTTACGCACGTACCATTCGGTAAACGTCCCTTCCGGCTGGATAAGCTGTCGGCCGATCAGCGGGATTGGGCTGTCCAATACAGCATCTTCCCCCAAAGTAGGTAAGTCAATGTCAGGGATTTCTATATTAGGCACATTAATATCGGGGATGTTAATTTCCGGCCCGTCGATTACCACGGCTGGAGTATCATTGTTTCTAAGGAAGATGGCTCCTAAGCCTAGGCCGATTAGCAGGGTAATCCCCATCAGGAAAAGCGCACCGGGCCAGCGTACCCCCTCACTTTTTTTGATTGTTTCTATAAATTCGGCCGGATCAATCGGCTCGCCCCGATCCCCTTTTAAACTGCTTGGGTCGATAAATGAATCGTCATTTGAGTTATTCGAATCTGTCATGTTTGTCACCATTCACATGGTAGCGCATTTTTGGGCGAAATTATACGCATTTTCACTCATGATTTGTCATAAATTGGGAGATGTTTGCTACTTGGAGGGTGTGTAGAGTGACCATGATCAGCCAAACCTATAAATGTGTGAATGTTTATTGACAACTGGCGGTGCGATCCCGACAATAGCGCACCATGGCCGACGTAAATATTTTGCAAAACGGACAATTAGACAGAGGCTTCCGGCCGTTCCGCGGGAACGAAGGGCTGGTTCTGCCAGTTTCTTGGGCCCCGTGGTGGCTGTCACGCATCGAGGCGATTGACCCTGAATGGAAAAATGAGGCCCCCGCCTACAGCCCGGTGATGGGGAAAGGGCTGACGAGCGGCCGCGTGTGTATGCTCGAGACCCCGTTTGCGGCACACACGGCCGGACTGTTTCAGCAAGTCCCGGCTGTGAGCGGCGAACAGTACGATCTTTCAGCCAGTGGCATGGCGATTTCGAGCGAATCTGAAGATGCGGGCAAGATCAAAAATCCGGCCGATGTGAACATACAAATAGGGATCGACCCGACCGGTGGGACCGATGGCGAAAGCCCTGTCATCCAGTGGGGAAAAGTTCACAACCCGGTTAACCGGTGGCAAACGATGCGGCTGTCAGTAACGGCGCAGGCCAACATTATCACCGTGTTTTTGCGCTCAGCCCCCAGCTTGCCCAAACGGCAACAGCAAGTCTACTGGAAGGATGCGGTTTTGCTCCCCCACGGCCGGTATCGGCGCAGTACAAACATTGTAGGGCCGAGCGATACGCACATCACCATCGAACCGGATCAGCCAGAGCCAAATCAGGAAGTGACTGTCCGCGTTTCATCCCAATCCCCCCAAGATTTTACCGCCCTGCGGGTGTTAGACAGCGAAAACGAACCGATCACCAGCCCCTTGATAGACAAAGGGCAGGAGGATGATCGTTATTATTGGAACTTCCAATTTGCGAGCGGAGAAAAAGGGCTCCACGACATCCGGTTTATTGCCGATAATGGTGCCCGTTTGCTGGCCCAACGTCTGGTCAGGATCACGCGTGAGGTACAGATTGCGACCAGCGGAGAACCCCGCTTGGACTTTACCCGCACCTATGTCTTGCTCCCCCCCACGGCCGATGAAGATTGGGCCGCCGCGGCCGGACGCGGCAGTTTTGAAGGGCGCTTTACGGTTGGCTTTTCGGCCGATGATGCCGGAGTAGGCGATGTATCTACCCGGATTGTGATTGCCGTGAACCCTCACCACTGGCCAGACACGCTGACCGGTGCATGGTATCAACAACATTATCCCGGCACCAAATTTGTACCCGTTGTCGCCAACACCCCGGCCGACCTTGAAAGTTGGTTGCGGGATTGGATCTATGAATAAGGTGAGAGACGAGAGAAGAGAGACTGGTTGCTGAAGCTCTCTCTCTTCTCTACCCTCTTTTCTCTTTAACCCTCTACCTCTTTTTATGCGCTCAGAATTTTGGCACTCAGTTTGGGAAGATCGAAAAATCGGCTTCCACATGGATCGGGCAAACCCGTTTTTGATGAAATATTGGGGGGAGTTAGGACTCTCGGCCGGTGATCGGGTGTTTGTGCCGCTGTGTGGCAAATCGCTAGACATGATCTGGTTGGCCGAGCAAAAACATCCGGTGTTGGGGGTTGAGCTTAGCCCGATTGCGGCGCAAGAGTTTTTTAGCGATAACGACATCGATTCAGAAGTACGGCCGGAAGGTCCGTTTATGGTGCATCAGGGTGGCGATATTGAGCTAATGGTGGGTGATTTTTTCAACATGACGACGACCCACATGCGCCATGTGCGGGGTGTTTATGACCGGGCGGCGCTGGTGGCCCTGCCAGAGACGATGCGCCAAGACTATGCCAACCACATGGCTGATTTGCTGACTGACGGGGCCAAAATTTTGTTGCTGACATTTGAGTACGATCAGGAAAAAATGACCGGCCCGCCCCACTCGATTAGTAAGAACGAGGTGCGGAAATTGTTTGAGTCTAAGTTTATTGTTCAGGAGCTGGAGTCGCGGGATTTAATTGAGAAGGCGCCGGGGATGCAGCGGGCCGGGTTGCAGAGTTTTGTGCAGACGATTTATCTGCTGGAAAAGCTGGATTATTAGTTTTTGTGGGGTCCA
>JAHDGV010000027.1:0-16579 GCA_020631655.1 Chloroflexota bacterium
TTGTGTTTTTAATCAAGAAGGTCGATTTACCATCGGCTTGCTATAATCCCGATCATGTTTACGAATGAACCCCAATCTGATGTCATAAACGTTCGCGAGGACGAAAAATTTAATGAGGCCAAAGTTGCCGCATTTTTAAAAGGGAAGCTCCCGGGATCTGAAAACCCGCTGACTGTGCAACAGTTTGGTGGCGGGGCCGCCAATCTGACCTATTTGCTCGATTATGGCAGTCATGAATATGTTTTGCGTCGGCCGCCTCTTGGCCCAGTCGCCAAAAGCGCACACGACATGGGGCGCGAATATAAAGTTCTTTCTAAACTGCACGAGGTCTACCCGTATGCGCCAAGGGCGTTTCTGTTTTCAGACGATCATGATCTGATCGGGGCCGACTTTTTTGTGATGGAACGGCGGCACGGCCGGGTTATTCGTCGTAAATTTCCAGATGCGTTTCGTGATGACCCAGATGCTGGGCGCAAAATGAGCTTTGCACTCGTTGATGCTCTGGCACAGTTTCATGCGGTTGATTACGATGCGTTGGGATTAAGCGATTTGGGCAAACCAGATGGGTTTGTTGAACGACAAATTGAAGGGTGGAACCGGCGTTGGCACAAAGCCAAAGAGCAGGATTCGGCCGATTTTGATTTTGTTTACGAATGGCTCAAAGATAACGTGCCTGCAACGAGCCGATCGACGCTGGTTCACAACGATTACAAGCTCGACAACTGCATGTTGGCGGCCGATGATCCATCAAAAGTTGTGGCCGTATTTGACTGGGACATGTGTACGCTGGGTGATCCACTGTGTGACTTGGGCGCTCTGCTCACCTATTGGTCAGAACCCAACGATCCACCCCATGTGAAGGGGATGACTCCGATGCCGGCCGACTATCACGCCTTTGCTACCCGCCGTGAACTGGTTGACCGCTACGCCGAAACTAGCGGCCTGCCGATGGACGATATCGCATTTTATTATGCGCTAGGTCTGTATCGCTTGGTCGTCATCATTCAGCAAATTTACATACGGTACGTGCGCGGGCAAACCCAAGACAAACGTTTTGCCATGATGGGGCAAGTCATTCCGCTCATTTCGCAGGCGGCCAAAGATGTGGCCACGGGCAAGCTAAAAATCTAAGGATTTGAGATTGACGATTTTAGATTTGCGATTTAGGTCCCAAGCTGTTCGGGTGTTTGTTGTGCTGGCTACTAGTGTGCTGTTGTTTGGTTGCGGTGAACGTGTGACCTACATCGATAAGTTTGACGGCAACTCCACAATCAGCTGGATTTTAGAGGCCGATGAATTGGGGAGCACCCAGTATGAAGGGGGGCAACTCCAGTTCAACATTCCGGCCGCAGGTGTGGCCCGCTACGCCCGGGCCGAAGGGCTAGTAGCAGACAACTTTGTGGCTGAAGTTGAAGTCACTCAGCTGGCAGGGAGCACCAATGCAGGCTATGGTTTGCTGTTTCGCTTGCAAGATACCGAATCGTTTTACAGGTTTAACATCACTGGCAACGGCTATTACATGGTCGAAAAACGGTCGGCCGGGGGGAACTGGGTTCGGCTCACCAACGATTGGCAACAAACGTCGCTGTTGTTAACCGGCCTGAACAATCGCAATTTGCTGAGGGTTGAGGCACGCGGTACAAGTTTAGGTTTTTCGATTAACGGCTTTGAAGTCTTTTCAATTAACGATGGGGACTACGTTTCTGGGGGGATTGCGTTGAATGCAGGCACGTTTGATCAGGGGGGATTGGTTGTGGCGTTTGATAATTTCTCGCTTGAGACGCGCTAGACTTTAGTCGATTGCACTGGTGTAGGGGTCGAAGGGGTCGGGTTCAATTTTGTCTCGAAGATCAACAATGGTTCCGACCCCTTCGACCCCTACTTGGCACCGTCTACAAAGGCAGAGCCTTGCAGATCTTTGATTTTCCCCCGCTTTCTTTTTGGATCATCCAACGCTTTTAAATGCTTGGCTAAATCCTGCAAACTGCTCAGATTGTGCACGGGCAAAAAGTCGTCGATGTGGGGGAGCGATGCCACCATGCCACGGGTAAGCGGTTCGTATTCTTCTGAGCCTAAAAGCGGATTGAGCCAGACCATCCTGTGACAGAAACGGTGCAAGCGGGCCATTTCACGGCCGAGCAATTCTGGATCACCACGATCCCACCCATCACTGATGAGCAGAACGATGGCACCGCCGCGCAACACCCGGCGTGACCAATCGAAGTTAAACGTTTGGAGCGCTTCGCCGATGCGGGTCCCGCCTGACCAATCCATAATCTCTTTTGAGGCCTCTTCCAGCGCTTGATCAACATCTTTATGTTTTAACTGGCGGGTGACCCGTGTTAAGCGGGTGCCAAAGGTAAAGGCTTCTACCGGCTGGTCCATGCCGATTGATAAGCTGTACAAAAAGTGGAGCAACAAACGGCTGTACCGCTCCATCGAGCCGCTAATGTCAGCGATGATGACCAGCGGCCGGGGCTTGATTTTTGGCCCTTTGTAAGTCCATTCCATCAGCTCACCGCCGTAGCGGAAGTTGCGGCGTAAACTGCGCCGAACATCTAGCACATCCCCTTTACCCGGCTTCATGCGGCGGGTTTTGCGTTCGCCCAAGCGCCAAATCAGCTGGTTGATCAGCCGCTTAACGGCCGCTAATTCCGCATCGGTCATGTCCCCAAAATCTTTTTTGGCTAAAAATTCTTGCTCGCTGTAGGTCTGTGTCAGCTCGATAAACTCTTTGTCTTCCTCTTCCCCATCCTCGGAATCATTGTCATCGTCTTCATCCGGCGGTTGTTCTAGCTGGGGTGGGGCGATGGGGACCTCTTCGTGGGGCATTTCTAGACCCTGAGCCAGTAGCTCGGCCAGCGACGCGTCGATGCTCCCATCTTCCGGCTTTTTCCAGAACAGCTCAAAGGCCTCATCAAACTTCGGAATATCCTCGCGCCGATTGATGATCATGCTCCGCAGGGTGTTGTAGAAATCCGGTTTGCGCCACATTTCGATGTGGCCCAGCGCTTGGGTTACTTCCATAATCCGGCCGGGGTTTACATCTACCCCTAGACCGCGCAAAATTCGGCCGAACAAAATCAGGTTGTGTAACAAATTCCCCTGCATCTGCTCGATGGGAATTGAGTTTGGATCTGGAATTCTTGGTTCTGGGTTAAACGGATCGTTGGTCATGCTGGTAGATCGTTTTTTGATAGGAAGGTCTTGAGCTGAGCGGCGTATTCTAAACGCTGTTCAAGCGGCATCAACCGCTTGTCTTTTCTCAATCTTCCATAAAACTGGTCATTTTTAAATCTGGGTGTTACGTGCATATGGTAGTGCCAAACATCCTGACTTCCGGCCGGTTCATTGTGCTGACGCGTTGATACACCATCGCAGTTATAGACCGCTTTTAAGGCCTGTGCCACTTTGCTGATGGCTTTCTGAATATCGGTCCCGTAGTCGGCCGGTAACGTATACACATTTTCAAAATGGGCATTGGGGACGATGAGAATGTTCGGGGCGTTTCCTTGCCATTGATGTGAGGCAACAAAGGCGGTGACCCGCTCGGTTTTGTAAACAATTTCCTTTTGAGTGGTGTAGACAATTTCGTTTTCAATCCCATCAATCAAAAAACAAAATGGGCATTGGTAGTTGGGTGGGGCGTGAGAAATCATTCATCAAAAAAGACGTGCCGGTGGCGCGTCTAAATCCTAAGAGCGAATTAACCGGAGACGCAGGCGGGCATCATCATAAAAACTGATCCCAAGCGCCAGCGGCAGATTGTCTCTGTTGTAAAAAACCTCGGTTAGTTTGAGCATCGGCCGCTCTCTTCTATCCTGCTTAAACACACGTGGAATATCGGACCACTGCACCGCTTCGATGTCGGTGGTTGCATACCCCACCGTTTGCCCACAAACCGAATCGAGCAAATCATGGATGTGTAAAGTGCCGTCAGGGATCGCCTGTTTGTTGTGAAAGTAAGCGATGGGCAAGATGTTTGTGACATAGATGGCCGGAAAATCATCTGCATAAAATAGCCGATCAACCGTCCACAGCGGTTGTCCCGCTTCGATGTTTAGTTGCTCCGCCTCATCTGCTGTGGCTGTCCGCTGTTGCCGGTCAAGCATTTGGATCGATGGTTTGAAGCCATTCCCTTCGATCACACGCGAAAAATCCCACTGCCCCCCATACCGTTGATCGATCCCGCTTGCTTGTGAGCTGACATAGGTGCCATCCCCCTGTTTGCGGATCAGCAGACCATCGGCCGCAAATTTTGCCAGTGCATTGCGCACCGTTGTGCGACTGACCTGCAAATCTTCTGCCAGCTCACTCTCAGACGGAATGCGGCTATTGGCGGGATAAACGCCATCGCGAATCCGCTGGCCGAGGATTTCTGTGACTTGGGCCGTAATTGTTTTTGGACGTTGGATCGACATAGTGAATGGGAAAATAGTTTGGTTTAGCCAAATCGTTTCGGGTGGGGTTAGATCGGCATGACACTGAATATTCTACATTTTGTGGCCAATTTTTGCATGGTAAACGGGTAGGTAAACTACTCAGAAACGGTAGTTTGCTTGCCATCTACCAGAGGTAGCAGAGAATATCGGCCGAAGAACAAACTTGAGCTGAGCTTTTCCAAATCGATTTGGATTATGAGGGATCATAAATTGAAACTAGCCAGGAAGTCATATCCAGTTTTCTACAGGAATGGTTTATGATCATTCGTGAGGTAACAAATTTGCCTCACATCAAGGCCCTAATGCTCTCCGCGATCCAAATCGTTTCGGAGAAATGGGGATGAGACTTTGCACACAAGCTACTGGCAAAACGATTCAATCACGCTGGAACGCACACTGTAGCCTGATCTATCAGGTTTAACCGGTGATTTTTTTGCAACCGCGTCGTTTGGCTCCCGCCCGAAAATAAAGCTATCCGATTTTCGAATCGTTTCGGGTTATTGCCACAGTGGACAAACACACTTAGTTATCATGGATACTGGATACATCTTAGCCGAACGCTATCGCATTGACCGAATTATCGGTCATGGTGGAATGGGTGACATTTATTTGGGCACCGATTTAGACCAAGATTGCGCCGTTGCTATCAAACATCTTAAACGTGAGTTAGTGGAGATGGACCCGGATGTTGTTGATCGTTTCTTGCGTGAAAGCGAGATTCAGAAAAAGCTCAAACATCCGTCTGTTGTTAGTGTTCACAATGCTTTTTCATATGATGATGATTACTTTATTGTCATGGATTACGTGAGTGGAGGGACCCTCTCAACCCAAATTAAAGAAAACTATGCTGAGGGAATGCCGATTGAGAAGGCGATCGAGTACGGTGTGCAATTGGCGGGCGCATTGCAACTGGCCCATGATCAAGGTGTGGTGCACCGTGACCTAAAACCGGCCAACGTTCTGATGTCGGCCGATGATAAAGCGTTGCTGACCGACTTTGGTGCGGCCCGTTTAGAAGAAGCCCAACGGTTAACCGTAACCGGGATGGTGATCGGAACCTATGCATACATGAGCCCTGAGTCGTGTCGGGGTGAAAAAGTAGATGGCCGGGCCGACGTCTGGTCGTTTGGGGTGATGCTGTTCGAGATGTTGACAGGGGTTCGGCCGTTTGGGCAGAGCAACCCGATGCACCTTATGTTGGCCATCATGCGGGAACCGCCGGCCGACATTCAACGGATCAATCCTGATATTCCCGATCAACTAGCCGACCTAATTTATCGGATGCTGGCGAAAGACATTAACCGCCGCATTCCGAGCATGTCGTTAATCAAAAACGAATTAAGCCACATGCTTAAAGATGGGGCTCTAGCTACCCATCACACATCGGTTCACACCAACTTCTTCATGGTTCCGGGTGAGTTAACCGCAACTCGTGAAGTTTCATTGCCAGAATTTGGGCCGCTGGTTGGACGCGAAGCTGAACGAGATCAGCTTGCTGACTTAATCAAACTAACTGAAAACAAGTTGATCACAATTCAGGGGTCTGGCGGTATTGGAAAAACCCATCTGGCTGTAGAGGTAGCAAAAGTGGTAGACGGCCAGTTTGACGATGGCCTGTACTTTGTCGATTTGACCAATACGTCACAGGCTGAGCATGTGATTGCGGCAATTGCGGCCGCGCTCGGGTTCCAATTTTTTGGGAGCGAAGCCCCAGCCCTACAGCTTAGTAACTATCTAACCAATAAGAATTTATTATTGATCATCGACAATTTTGAACAAGTAATTGCGGGGGCAGATTTGATCACCGCACTGCTTGATGACTCGCCTGAAATCCAAATCGTTTTGACTTCGCGTGAACGGGTCAATTTGCGGGATGAGGTGGTTGTCACACTCGATGGTTTACCAAAAGATGATGCTTACGATCTGTTCATTCAAACAGCCCGCCGTATTCGGTCAGACTTTGCACCAAGTGCAGACGGCCGACAGGCGATTGGCCAGATTTGTGAAATGATCGATGGCTTGCCGCTGGCGATTGAACTGGCGGCCGGTTGGGTCAACATGCTGACGCCGCCCGAAATTGTAGAAGAGATGGCTGAGGGAATCGACTTCCTTGAGTCAAATATGAAAGATGTGCCCGAGCGCCATCGCAGTATTCGCGCCATCTCAGAAAACTCGTGGAAGTTGATGTCTGAATCTGAGCGGGAAGCGCTAAGACGCTTGTCCGTATTCAGAGGTGGCTTCCGGCGGGATGCGGTCCGAAAAGTTGTGGGAGCATCTCTGCTCACGTTGAACAGCCTGATCGATAAATCGATGTTGCGCCGTTCGCCCGAAAGCGGTCTGTACAGCATGCAAGAGCTTTTGCGCCTGTTTGCGGCCGAAAAATTAGACGAAGTACCAGACGAGCGCAAAGAAGTAAAAGAGGCACATGCCAGACATTACTTTGCTTGGTTAAAAAACCTAACCCCTGAATTAATCGGTGGTGGGCAAGTTGAAGCGCTCGGCCGTATCGATCGACGATTGGGTAATATCCAAGCGGCTCTCAATACCGCCATCTCCATGCGAGACGAGGGGATGATTGAAATTTGGATAGACAGCATGTACTGGTTCTATCTGATGCGCGGCCGTCAGCAAGAAGGTGTTGAAGCGATTCGCCGAGCAACGTTTGCCAGCACCATGACCACGTCTAACGGATTGGTTCAGGTCAAGATGATGTCTCGTTTGGGCGCATACAGCCGCTTTATCGGAGAGTTCGATTCAGCACAAGCCATCTTGCAAGAAGGGTTAAAACTTGCCCGCGAAATTGAAGTAGATGAAGAGATCGCCTTTGCGCTGGTTCAGCTGGGTGCTGTCCGGCCGGATAAAGTTGAATCTCCTGCGATGTGGCAAGAAGCATATGAGCTGACCCAGAAAATGGGTGGCGGCTGGCTGATGGCCGAGATTTCAAACTGGCTCGCATACTCAAACTTTGAATTGGGCGATATTCCTAAAGCGCTAGAATGGCTCGAGAAAGGTATGGAAGAACGCCGCCGTTTGCAGGATTCGTACGGCTTGGCGATTATTTTGACCAACTTAGGCTACGTCAACATGCAGATGGGAGATCTGGTCAAAGCTAAAAAATATTTGCAAGAGGGGTTAGAGATTAATACCCAGATCGGTAACTTTAACGGGATCGGTGCTGCGTGGAACAATCTGGCCTATATCGCTTTAAGTGAAGGCAGTATCAAAGAAGCGGAAGACGCGGCCAATCAATCCTTGATCTATTACGATCAGTCGGGCAATAAGCGCGGCCGTGGTGAAGCGCTAGGCAATTTGATTGGGGTCGCTATTCACAATAAAGATTTCGGCACGGCCGATGACATCTGTTTGCAGTGTATTAAGCTGTTCCGAGAGATGGATCTGTCGATCCGGCCGTTCATTAAAGAGCAAGGTCGAATCGCTTTGGCACAGAACGAATTGTCGAAGGCGCAAAAATACTTTGTCGAAGCATTAAATGGGGCAACCAACACCTCTTTGATTTTGAGCGTGTTTGCCGGATACGGTGAACTGCTGGTCAAAAGTGATGAGGTTGAGCTGGGTGTCAGTTTGCTCGATTTTGTGGTGAATCACGCCGCCTCTGAGTCAGAAGTGCGTGAGCGAGCTAAGTCTGCTCTGATTGGCGTGACACGACCTGTCGGTAGCAGTCGCTCCTACCCAACAACGGTGGCTGATTGGTCGGCTCTGTTGATCGAATTTAGCGTACCTGTACCTGTGTAAACCGTTCATATTAAAAAGTTATAAACCTAAATTGCATGCTATGCCCTCGGCCAACCGGCCGGGGGTTTTGTTTGTTTTAGAACGGTGTGCAAATAGCGTGCTGGGGCACGTTTGAGGGCTTTTTTACCCCCTCAAGGTCCTGCCGATACCAAGCTCCTAGCCGGAATAGGCTAAGGCGAAACGTTTCGGTTTTATGGTAGGATGCTCCCAACTTGTTGAGTAGTTAACAGTCCTAGTGTTGAAGTCCCAAGGGGGGACCGAGCGCAAAACTGTGCCTGTGCAAAACTCAATAAATACCAAATAAAAAAATATCTGTTGTTTGTAATCCTCTCGCAATTGAGGAGTTTTTTTGATTGAGAAACCGAAACGTTTCGGTTGCTTAATTGACAGAACGAGATGGGAGCAGACTACCGGGTAATGTGTGAATTTCTGGATGCAGCAGTTCGTCTTGTGATGGGGCGAAATGCAATTTTTTAGGAGAACGTTATGCTATTAGATCAGACTTATTCGTTAAGTCATACGGAGAAATATCGGTGGATGTGGATCAGTGCACTGGCATTGGTGATCGCGGCCGTTATTTCTTTGGGTACAGCAAGTCAACAGCTTCCAGCTGTCCCTTCAACCGAAGGGCTGACATCTTGGATTGTTCAAGGGCAGAGCACTGAGCAAGTCAAAGAGCTGATCGAGGTTGAAGCTGGTGTCGTGACATCAGAATTAACGGTGATTCGAGGAGCAGGGGCACTGCTAACCGAAGAATCGGCCGAAAAGCTAAACCAATTGGATGGGGTGAGTGTGACACCCAATCACGGCGTAGTTGGAATTCAGTCTGTAGGTGACGATGTGACACCCGGAGCTGAAGCGAGTGACGTACACGAGACGGCCGACTACTCAGAGTTAGTCGGTGCAAACCAAGTATGGGACTCAGGCATCACCGGTGATGGTGTGACCGTAGCGGTTCTAGACACCGGTATCAAAAAATATAAAGGGTTACGCAAAGATGCGAATAACAAACGGCGCGTAGCAACTTGGAAAGACATTGTTCGTGAACTTCGGCTGATCGAAAAACATGGTGAGATCCCTGCAGATTCGAAAATGCGGGTGAAAGATCCAAATGGTCATGGAACCCACATCGCGGGCATTATTGCCAACAGCGAGAAAGGTGCAGATGATGATAACTGGATGGGTGTGGCACCGAATGCAGACCTGCTACCAGTTCGGGTTTTGAATCGCAAAGGGCGTGGTACCTACGAAAGCGTGATTTTGGGTATCCAATATGTGATTGAGCACAAAGATGAGTACAACGTACGTGTTATGAACCTATCTTTGGTCTCTGAAGTTCAATCTCCTTACTGGGCAGACCCACTCAACCAAGCGGTTACCGCCGCATGGGAACAAGGGATTGTTGTGGTTGCGGCCGCCGGTAATGTTGGCTCTGATCCACTGACCATTTCTGTTCCGGGGAACAACCCGTATGTAATTACAGTAGGTGCATTCACCGACAACTTCACCCCGATGGATTGGAGCGATGACTACATCACCCCATTCTCATCGGCCGGACCAACACACGATGCGTTTGTGAAACCAGACGTGGTTGCACCGGGTGCACACATGGTTTCGCTGATGGCTAGAAACACATATCTGGCCCAAGAATATCCAGACAACGTGTTTGGAAAACGATATGCATCACTTGCTGGTACATCACAAGCAACGGCCGTCACAAGCGGTGTGATTGCGCTGATGTTGGAAGAGCATCCAGATTTGACACCAGATGAAGTGAAATACCGTGTTAAACAATCTGCTCTGCTTTGGTTAGATCCAGATACCGGATTCCCAAATTACAGTATTTGGCAACAGGGTGCAGGACGTGTAAACGCGGTTGACGCTGTCTTTGGTGATATGGAAGGCGTTGCCAACGAAGGGCTAAACATCGCGGCCGATCTAGCTGGTGAAGAACACTACATCGGTTACACCTTGTACGACGAAGCAACCGGCAAGTTCATTCTGCAAGATGTTGATGGCTCAGGCTTTGGTTCTTGGGCCGGAGATTATGCAGCTTGGAACGGTGCGTTTGGATCATGGGCCGGTGGATTTGGCTCGTGGGCCGGTAACGCAGACCCAAGCACAGGTGGATTTGGTTCGTGGGCTGGTGCATTTGGATCATGGGCCGGAGGTTTTGGCTCGTGGGCCGGTAGCGCAGACCCCGGTGCAGGCGGCTTTGGATCATGGGCCGGTGGCTTCGGTTCGTGGGCTGGTGGCTTCGGATCATGGGCCGGTGGTTTTGGATCATGGGCTGGTGGATTTGGCTCATGGGCCGGTAGCACACCTCCATTTGCAGGCGGCTTTGGATCCTGGGCTGGCAGTTACGATGACCCAGCATTCTTGGCAACCAACACGCCTGATGCAAAATCAAAATCTGCAGGAATCGGAACGATTGGTGATTACCAAGATTAGATTCAGTGATCAAACCTCGTAGGTCTTTGGTTTGGACGTTCCGTTCATCTCGAAGATTCTAGACCTACGAGGTTTTCAGATAAGTTAATAGGTTTAAATTAGAACCGGCCGCTTAATGAAAATTAGGCGGCCGGTTTTTTTGTGTGGGCCATCTAGTTGTATAATCGGCTCAGATGAAATCTGTAACCTCTGCCGCCATTTTTGCCGGATTTTTACTCCTCTATATTGTTACACTCCGGCCGGGGGTTTTGCCCGCAGACAGCGGTGAGTTTCAGCTAGCGGCTACTCAGCTTACTATTGCTCATCCACCCGGTTTTCCGCTTTATGTTTTAGTGGGATGGCTTTTTACACGGCTTCCGGGTGATCCTGCTGCAAACCTCAATTTCTTGTCCGCCATTTTTTCTGCGCTTACATTGGCCATGTTGCCTTGGGTGATCGCTGAGACACGCCATCCTGATGAAAGCCAAAAGAATTGGATCCCATTGGCGAGTATTTTGGCGGCCGTTCTACTCGGCACCAGCACAACATTTTGGAGCCAAGCCACCACCACAAACATCCGTAGCTTAACCACTTTGTTCGCCATGGTTGGCATCTTTTGCCTGCTCCGCTGGATCAATTTTCGGCAAGATAAATGGCTTATCGGCGCGGTTGCCGTTATGTCATTTGGGGTGACGCATCATTTGTCGCTTGCCTTTTTCGCCATTGTAATGGTGGGCGTGGTGCTCTGGACTGACTGGTCGATTTTGAGACGGCCGAAGCTGGTCGGCCGGTTGGCCTTGGCGACGGCGGCCGGGTTGCTCCCGTGGCTCTTGTTGCCGATTTTGGAGTCAACTTTGCGCGACCCACAAGCGTTTTTTATTTACGTCACCGGCCTCGGTTTTGGCAACGACTTTTTCTTTGTTGAGTCATGGTCTGATTTGTTGATTCGAATGCGGGTGATGTGGAATGTACTGACGTTTCAATTTGATTGGATACTCCTTTTGCTAACATTTATCTGTTTAGCTTCGCTTGTTTTTTATCATAAATCAGCAGGGGTTTTGTTGATTGGCTGCTTCTTGATCCTGACTCTTATTGCCGCCACTTATCGGGCTCCACAAACGGTCGAATACATGCTTCCAGCTTATCTCTCTTTAGTTATCCCGTTTGGTTGGCTACTTTCTTTTCCCCGATCTGCTTACGAAGAATTGGAACCAAATGTATACCCCACGTGGACTTTGATGCTGATAGTCACATTTGTGGCGTTTAGTGGTGTGGTTCAGGATGCACGACAAAATTGGGCCAGCTACTCATGGCTAGCTGGCCAGCATGACACGGCTGACTACGCCAACGAGATCTTTGATCATGCCCCAGCCAACAGCATCGTTTATGCGACGTGGCACTGGTTCACCCCGCTCAGCTACATGCAACAGGTTGAAGGAGAGCGGCCGGACCTCGATATTATCTACGTCGATCCCACCTTTAACGATGATTGGGCCGGGGCGATAGCGGAGTCATTGGCTGACGGCCGGCCGGTCGTTGCCACCAACTTTAATCCCGACACCTATCATGTATTGCCTCCCCATCTGCCGCTAGGTGAGGCATTTTTGTGGCCGAATCGGCCTGTGACCGACTTGCCCAACAGCTTTTTGCCAGCCAACCAAACCTTTGGGGATCAGATCGAGCTGGTGGGAGTTCAACCCATCGATCAAACCGTGGCGATGAGCGAAGCGACGGCCGTGACGCTTGCGTGGCGCCCTGTTGGAGAGCCGCTCAGCCAGCCGCTCAAACTGTTTATCCACCTGGTCGGTAGCGACGGCCGGATTTATGCCCAGCAAGATTTGGGTGTTACGCCCCAGTCAGATGGGTTGTCGCAGACTCGTTTTGTGCTCACACCTCGGCCGGGTGTGCCGCTGGGTGATGCCCAACTGCTGTTGGGCGCATACTTGGCCGATGGAACTCAGTTGTTAGATGAGGCGGGGGAAGCACGAACCGAAATCGGCCGGATCGAAGTCACCGGAACCCGATGGCGGCCGGTCACACAACAAAGCAGTAACGAGTTAGATGAGGCAACAGGAATGCGCTTAGTTGGTACCGATGTGAGTAGGCTAGAGGTCAGTTTAGCCCCGCTCCAACATCGGGTGTACCGTCACTGGCAATTGCCCGATGGCACTTATTGGACTTCGGTTGAGGATGTCGCTGTAGAGGCTGTTCCTGAAGACAAGCAAAACTCCGTCTATGTGCCTTTGGGGCAGGGGATTGTGTGGCATGGAACCCCGAGCAACCGGATTCGCGATCAAGTTGATGTGACCCACTCGTTTACAAGTGACCGACCGATTTTGCGCGACATTGGCGTAGCGGTGCGCCAAGTAGGGTATGAAGAAGATCAGTTTACGTGGGCGTGGCTCAATCCTGATCCCGACAATGATATTCCGGCCACAGGGGCGATCCCGACATTAAAGTGGGTGCGTGGTTCTCAAGTTCAGCATCCGCGCCAGCTCACCATCCCTGAAAATGCTACAGCGGGGCAAACAACCGAAGGATTTTTGCGCCTGTATGATGTGTTTACCCGTGAGCCGGTGCCGATCTTGGATGAGCGGGTGACGGCAGACGGTCGGCCGTGGATTCGATATGGACTGTCCCAAATCTCGGCCGAAGAGTAAAATCATGACGATGTTCAGCGTACCGATAGATAATAAAAAAATTGATCTGATTCCACTTGAAGATGCACTTGCTCAAAGCGGGCTGGCCGCATCTGATTTGGACCCCTTAAAAGTGGGGCAAGAGCCAGCCCATCCCATTTGGTCAGATGAGACGTTCACCCAAATGGTGGCTGCAAAATTGCTGGGGTCGATTTTGCCCGGCATGCCGATAGAGGATTTCCCTAAATTGCCTGATCAATTTGGGATTTTACTGCGCAGTGAGCTGACACTTGTGTCAAATCGTTACACTTTAACATCCGAAGAAAAGGACTTTTTTGAGCAGCGGTTACAAAACGTGCTCCGGCCGATTATTTACGAGGCGGTGCAGGCCAAACTTGCGGCCGGACATAGCGAGCGTGCTCGCCTGACAATCGGCCAGATTTTGAGTGAAACGACCGGATTAGGCTGGCAAAAAATTGAGGCTGGGGAGTGGTCGGTTTGCGAGATTGATTCGGCCGTTGGTGTGGTGGGTTACCTACTATCAAATGGGGATGAGTTTGTTGCCGCTCAGAAGGGCTTTAACAACGAACAACTGTTTTTATTAAAATTTTCAGAACAGGTTTTTCGCTCATTGTTACAGAATTAACAGCCATAATAAATTTTGTTCCGATAATTGGAACGGTTCGATAAAACCTATGCGTAACCAAATTAAATAAAGAGTAAAAAATACACGTAATGTTAACCTTTTCTCCGTATTTTTAACGAGAGAATTCATGGCTGTTTTTTGTTGCGACTCAAACTCCTGTGATAGACTAATTTACCAAGCTCAGCGTTATTTTTGGGCAGTTGAATAGTAGATTTCAGTCAAGTCTGGATTAAATTTCAACATGTTGAGTGATTTTTATTTAAATTTTTATATCTCCTTACAAGAAGCCAAACTTGTGCACCACTTTAACTCGCCAAGAAATCTAAGCCTATCGCTGAATCAAGACCCCTCCAAACGTCTTGACCTATCTTGCAGTTACAGATAAATCCCCTTCAGACAACCACCAGAGCTAATGTTAAAAGTACATCTATTAGGAAAAACTAGTTTTCAAATCACCCAAAATTCAGACGCCGTCTTCCGAAAAAGTCTTCGGTTGAGAATTCTTGGATTTTTGATACTTAATGGGGGAGCCGTTTCACGCAAGAGGTTAAGCCGAATTTTTTGGCCCCATCTAAACGATCAAGATGCTCGTACCTATTTACGCAATATTTTGGCCCGACTAAAAGAAGATTTTGGCCCTTGGATTGAGGTAACGCGGGAGTCGATCTGCTTTAAAACAGATTCAGATTGTTGGGTCGATATTCATGAACTAGAAAAAATTCTGACCCAATACAAGCCTCAAAACTTTCATGAGCTAGAGTATGCTCAGGTTAATGAATTTAAAAATGGCTTAGATTTGTACAAAGGGCCGATCATGGAAGATTTGACCAAGTCGATTAGCCCATGGTTTGATGAATGGATTTCTTCTGAAAGAGAGCATTTGCTTAAGCAGGTTTTAGAAGGATATGAAAAACTGGTTGCCTACAGAATTGAAAAGCAGGATTGGGAAGTCGCCATCGAAGAAGCACGAAAAATTGTGACTTTGCACCCGACTTATGAAAACGGCTGGTATTTGCTTATGCGGTCATTGGCAAATAGTGGAGATTTGCGCCGAGCTCAAGAAGCGTATGAGCGTTTTGAAAAGTCGCCCAGCAATAAATTGAAGGTTTCCAAAACTCAGCAGGATATGAATTTGCTGTATCGTAGAATTGGGCAAAAAATTAGCGGTATTAATTTGAATCTTGACTCATTTGATTCGAATCAAGATCAAAGTTTAAGCTTCGATTGATTTGTGCCAAGCTTTCGGCCACTCTACTTCCCGGCCGTCGCGCAGATTTTTATAGATCGTTTTTGGGGTCTGCATAAACCCATCCTCCACATCTTTAGGCAAATGATCGCGCAAGAATAGCGGATAAATGAACGAAAGTTCTTTGTGCGTGATGGGAATGCGCGAGTTGAAAATCGTCTCATGATCTGGATTGGGTACGATTGAATCATTGGGGCAGGCTTCATCACCCGGATTAACGGGGGATACAAGGAAGAACCAAGCCAGTTCGTGAACCTCCATCCCTGATCGGCGTGACACGTAGATTTGCTGATAGGTGTAAACGAGTTTTTCGATTTGCACGTCAACCCCAGTCTCTTCCTTTACCTCACGAATTAGCGCCTCAGAAAGCTCTTCCCCGTATTCAACTCGGCCGCCAACCAAAATGCCTATCTTCCCCGGCGGGTCATTCCTTGGCTCATCCCACTTCACGACAACAAGCTTGCCGTCTTCGATCAGGATGGCTCTTACTACAATATTTATCATCTGGTTTTCAGCTTTAATCATAACTTTGAAATTCGCCTTACGCGCCAGCATACTTCGGAAGTTTTTAGCCCGTTGGTTAAGCGTGTATCCCACAAATTGAAACTTCCGAGGTTTTTTTTGAAAGGGCGCGTACTATCATTTTGTAATCATACCTTTATGTCGCCAATCGGCTATCTGAGCCCAATGGGCTAAATCGGTTTTGTTGGTATCATTAGGCCTTTACATTGATTAAAGGAAAAATTGCGAACCTTATGTCTGATAAAATTGTGCTTGAATTAAAGGGAATAACCAAACGGTTCCCGGGTGTTCTGGCAAACGACCATATCGATCTGACGCTCAAGCAGGGGGAAGTGCATGCGTTGTTGGGGGAAAACGGAGCTGGTAAATCAACCTTAATGAACATCTTGTACGGGTTGTACCAGCCTACGGAGGGTGAGATTTATGTCAATGGACAGCAAGTTTCAATCAACTCTCCGGGGGATTCAATTGCGGCCGGTATCGGGATGGTCCACCAGCATTTTATGCTGATCCCCGTTTTCACAGTGGCAGAAAATGTGATGCTGGGGGAAGAGGAAGTTTCGGCCGGTGGGTTTTTAAAACGACGTGAAGCGGCCCAAAAAATTACAGAGCTATCAACCCGGTTTGGTTTAGAAGTTGATCCCAATGCTCTGGTTGGGGACCTGCCTGTTGGTATCCAGCAGCGCGTTGAAATTATTAAGCTTCTCTATCGCGATGCGAATATTTTGATTTTTGATGAGCCGACGGCCGTTTTGACCCCTCAAGAGGCAGACAGCTTGTTTGAGATTATGCAACTGCTGATTGATCAGGGTAAATCGATTATTTTTATCACCCATAAATTGCGCGAGGTGCTGGACTATGCGGATCGCATCACTGTATTGCGCCGAGGCAAAGTTGTGGG
>JAHDGV010000027.1:16679-18494 GCA_020631655.1 Chloroflexota bacterium
CCAGAAGATCGCCAGCGAGACGGCGTCGTAAAAGATTTCCCAATTGTTGACAACTTGGCTTTGCAAACGTACTACATGGAACCGTTTTCGAACGGGGTGATTTTGCGTGAGGACGTGATGCGTGAGAATGCGACTAAGCTGGTTGAACAGTTTGATGTGCGTACACCGACAATCGAAACCTCGGTTGGATCACTGTCTGGTGGGAATCAGCAGAAGGTGATTGTGGCTCGCGAGTTTTCGCGGGATATTAAATTTTTGGTAGCGGCTCAGCCAACACGCGGTATCGATGTAGGATCGATTGAATATATCCACAGCCAAATTGTGGCAAAACGGGATGATGGGGTTGCTGTACTGCTGGTTTCAACTGAACTGGATGAAGTAATGCAGTTGTCTGACCGAATTGCGGTGATGTTTGACGGCCGTATTGTTGCCAATGTGGATGCGCGCAAAGTAACAAAAGAACAGGTTGGTTTGCTGATGGCGGGTACATCAGCGGCCGACGTGTTTGGCGCATCGGCTGGAGAGGTCCTAGGGGAGGAAGGCTAAGATGTCTGAAGAGAACAAACCAGAAGAACCACCAAAAGAAGATAGCACCTCGGTGTTGATCGATGAGTTAAATAAAACAATGGACGGCGGGACTTGGTCAGCGTCATTAAGCTCGGCCATCATCCCGATTTTGGCCGTTTTTACCGGCCTTGTGATCGGCGGTATTTTTATCGCCGCCACAACTGAAGAGGTGTACGCGGCTTTCCGTGAGTCGTTTGGAAGCGGCTTGGCTCAATCTTGGCGCACAATTATGGTTTCGTACCGGGCGCTGTTTGTTGGCGCTATCGGTAACCCGGCCGAAATTTCGGCCGCCATCGGCTCCGGCGACCGTGAGCTTGTGCGTGAAGCATTTGACCCATTTTTAGAGAGCCTTGTGACCTCGACACCTCTTATCTTTGCCGGGCTAGGGGTTGCGCTGGGGTTCCGCGCTGGGCTATTTAACATCGGTGCAGAAGGACAGCTGTTTATCGGTGCTCTGACCGCAACCTACGTTGGATACAGCTTTACCAATTTGCCCGCCATCATTCATATTCCACTGGCTCTGCTTGCCGGTTTTATTGGTGGTGGAATTTGGGGATACATTCCCGGCTGGCTTAAAGCCCGTACTGGCGGTCACGAAGTGATCAACACAATCATGATGAACTTTGTGGCGTTTAGGCTGGTTGATTGGCTTTTGCGCACGGCGATGCAAGACCCAGACTCCGTCAACCCGATCAGCCCCATCGTTGCAGAAAGTGCCAAACTGCCGGTCATCGGCGGTAGCCGTTTCCATTTAGGATTTGTCGTGGCACTGTTGCTCGCTTGGGCTACATGGTGGTATCTGTTTAGAACCAAATGGGGCTTTACCCTGCGTACCGTGGGGGCAAACCCAAATGCGGCCCGCTATGCCGGTATGAACATTGTGCGTGCAACCGTTATGGCCATGTTCCTGTCCGGTGGTTTGGCCGGATTAGCCGGTGCAAACGAAATTTTAGGGCTGAATCACCGGTTGGTTCCCGCCTTCTCATCCGGTTATGGTTTTGACTCTATCGCCCTAGCTTTGTTGGGCAAAAATCACCCGGTTGGGGTTGTGCTGGCGGCCATCTTGTTTGGTACGTTGCGCAACGGTGCTACCCAAATGCAGGTAGATGCCGGTATTCCAATTGATATTATTTCGATTGTTCAGGCTTTGGTTTTGGCCTTTATCGCGGCTCCGGCCATCGTTCGTACGATCTATCGCTTGCGCGATGATGGTGAAGACGGCCAGCTTGTGACGAGTTCTTGGGGGTA
>JAHDGV010000027.1:18594-30183 GCA_020631655.1 Chloroflexota bacterium
ACTAAATATGGCTAGTTCAACAATAAATTCTCCGGCCGCTCCGGCCTCTTTTCGAAGCTATTTCACCCGGCAACGGGTATTGGGCATCGTTTTCTTACTGATTGCGGTTGCCATCTGGTACTTCTTTGCGCAGGGGCTTGACA
Source organism: Chloroflexota bacterium (assembly GCA_020631655.1). Lineage (GTDB taxonomy): Bacteria > Chloroflexota > Anaerolineae > Promineifilales > Promineifilaceae > WTJY01. The sequence continues at coordinate 18,738 of JAHDGV010000027.1, forward strand.
CTGCGGCCGAGTCTAAAGAAGTTGCCATCAGCGAACTGATTACTACCTTTAAGCTCCCACTTTCAAGCCAACCGGGCGACCTGTTTGATTGGGAGATTGGCAGTTTGCGTGTGGCAAACTTAATGGCGATTGCGGCCGCATTTTTGGCCGGGGTTCAGCTGTTTCGTGGTTTTGGCAAATGGGCCAACACGGTGCTGGCCATCGTCATCGGCTTTTTCATTTTTGCCTTCCTCACTTGGGGGGCGGCCGGTAAATCACTTAATTTGGGTGGCTTGCTTTCAGCCACCATCGTCCGCTCGGTTCCCATCACGCTGGGGGCGATGTCCGGCATTCTGTCAGAGCGGGCGGGTATCGTAAACATCGCTATCGAAGGGATGATGCTGACCGGTGCGATGGTGGGGGCGTTTGTCGGCAGTGTGGCTCAACTGTGGCTCCCGAACTCCTTTTTAGCTGAGATGATCAGCGAGAATGCATTGCGGTTGACCGGTGTAGGCATCGGCCTTGTTGCGGCCATGCTGGCAGGGATGATTTTGTCGGCCGTGCACGGCATGTTTTCGATCCGGTACAAAATTAACCAGATTGTGTCAGGTACGGTTATCAATATTTTTGCCGTAGGGTTTACCAGCTATCTTTCCGCTCGTTTTCTGCAAAAGTACCAAGAATACAATAACCCCGGAACGTTCCGGCCGTTCGAAATCCCTGTGCTAGGCGAAATACCGATCATTGGACCGATCTTTTTCCGGCACAATATTTTTGTCTACCTGATGTTTGTCATCATCATCGTGCTACACATCGCTTATTATTACACGCGTTGGGGATTACGTATGCGTTCGGTAGGTGAGCATCCAAAAGCGGCCGACACGTTGGGCATTAACGTATTGCGCACTCGCTGGCAAGCGGTTCTGCTTTCTGGCCTGATGGCCGGTTTTGCAGGCGGTTACTTTACGCTTGGTTCTGTGCCCCGCTTTGATGAGGGACTCACGGCCGGCCGCGGTTTTATCGGCTTGGCCGCTATGATCTTTGGGAACTGGAATCCAATTGGATCGTTTGGTGCCAGCCTATTGTTTGGCTTCACCGATGCGCTCCAGACAAAGTTAGCCATCTTAAAGCTTCCCATCCCGTCTGAATTTTTGCTGATGATCCCGTACTTGGCCACGATGATTGTGCTGGCCGGTATTGTGGGCAAAGGGCACATGCCTGCGGCTGATGGTCAGCCGTATGAAAAAGAATAGTCCTTTTGCAAGGACAAAGGGGAATGGATGAAGGATAAAGCTGGGGAATCGCTCGTTGGGCTAAGCGTTGATGCGGCATCAAAACGAGTGCAACTTAATGTCAGGGAGCCTGAGTTTTACAATAATCCGTATCCTTATTACGAAGCGTTGCGTGCTGAAACGCCGGTTTTTTATTGGGAGGACTACGGCAAATGGACCTTCTTGAACCATGAAGATGTGAACGCAATCCTGCGGGATCGTCGTTTTGGGCGGCAGATCTCACACGTTGTCCCTGACGATTCGCCACTGGTTCACAAACCCCGGCCGGAGCTGAAACCGTTCTACGACGCAGAAAAATTCTCATTGCTCCAGCTTGAGCCTCCTGACCATTCAAGATTGCGCGGATTGGTGCAGAAAGCGTTTATGTCGCGGCAAATTGAGCGCTTGCGGCCGCGTATCGAGCAAATGGCCCATCACTACTGTGACCAAGTTGCCCAAGCGATTGAGGAAGACGGTCAGTGCGATCTCAAAACGGTATTTGCGACACCCATCCCCGTGAATGTAATTGCTGATATGCTCGGCGTTCCATCTGAGATGGCTCCAAATCTGCTGGATTGGTCCCACTGCATGGTGAAAATGTATGAGCCAGACTGCACGGCCGAGAATGAGCAAAAAGCGGTAACCGCGGCCAAAGAATTTTTCGATTACCTCAAATCTTTTGTGGCGATCCGGCGTAAAAATTTGCAGGATGATTTGATCTCTCATCTTATTTCTGTGGAAGAAGAGGGAGAGAAACTGACCGAACATGAGCTGATCTGCAACTGTATTTTGCTTTTGAATGCGGGGCACGAAGCTACGGTTAATGTGGTTGGCAACGGGGTGTTTAATCTGCTCCAGCAACGTGATAAATGGGAGCAGTGGCTTGAAAATCCTGATCTGGCAAAAACGGCCGTCGAGGAATTAATGCGCTACGACACACCGTTGCACATCTTTGATCGATGGGTGTTGGAAGATCTGGAATACAAAGGGCAAACGTTTAAAAAGGGAACCGAAGTGTCGCTCGTTTTGGGCGCTGCCAATCGGGATCCAAATGTGTTTGAGCAGGCGGATCAAATGATGCTAGACCGGCCGAAAAATCAGCATGTTTCTCTGGGCGGTGGCATTCATTTTTGCATCGGAGCGCCGCTGGCTCGGTTAGAATTACAGACGTCTTTGCCCATCTTAATGAGCCGTTTTCCTGACCTAAAGCTGGCTGAACGGCCGAAATATGCAAATAGCTACCATTTTCATGGGCTAGAATCGCTCCAAGTTACGCTTTAGGCTGTGTTTTTCACGGAAATAGGGGTAGAAATCAGTTACGATAAGCGTTCAAGTTAGTGAATTGTGCTAGTCTGTGAGCCAAAGTTAATCCCGAGAAGTCTTTGACCATTGGCTTATGTGTTGAGTACTATGAAAAAATTTACCTTAGAAAGTAAACGATTCTCCCTGCTGATTCTGATCAGTTTAGCCCTTGTTGCGTGTGGTCTTGAGCTTACACCTCCCTCACCCACTGTTGCACTACCTACCCAAACTGAAGTTGTGGCTGAGCCCACAATCATCCCAACCGCAACTGCTGTCGAAGAGCTGACCTGTGCAGATGAAGCCAAATTCTGCGTCGGTCTTGTGACCGATGTTGGTCTGATCGATGACAAGTCATTTAATCAGTCTGCATGGGAAGGGGTTCTGCGTGCAGAGACTGATTTGCTAGCTGATGTTCAGTTTGTTCAAACGCGCACCTCTGCAGAGTACGAGCAGAATATCCTCTATTTTGCTGAACAGGATTACGATGTGATTGTGACTGTAGGATTTGGTCTTTCTGAGTCAACCATTGTGACCGCCTCAAAATACCCCAACATCGACTTTATCGGTGTCGACCAATTCCAAGGGACCGAATATGACAATGTCGCAGGGCTAATTTTCCCCAACGATAAAGCGGGCTTTTTGGCGGGAGCACTAGCGGCAATGGTGTCTCAAAATGGCCGAATTGGGGCGGTGCTCGGTACGGCCGATGTTCCCCCGGTTGTCGCCTTTAAAGAAGGGTACGAAGCTGGAGCATATGCGGTAAACCCAGACATCGAGATCGTATCAATCTATCATCCCGGTGGTGCAGACGTTGCCTTTACCGATGTGGCATGGGGATCATCGACAACCCTGTTGCTGTTGGATGAGAGAAATCCAGATGTGATTTTTGGTGCTGGTGGCACGACTGGGAATGCGGCCCTAATTACTGTTGCTGAAAATAGCGATGCCTTTTGTATCGGTGTGGATACCGATCAGTGGCTCACTGTTCCTGACGCCCACTCTTGTCTCATCACTTCGGCCGTGAAAGAAATTGCTGATGGGGTGTTTGAACTGGTAGCGTGGTCTTTGCTGGATGAGTTCCCTAGCGGAAATTATGTGGGTGGTGTCGCACTGGCTCCCTTCCATGATTTTGGCGAATCGATTCCGGCCGATGCGCAAGCGTTTTTGATCGACCTGAAGGCTGACTTACTTAACGATGTGGTGCCAACCGATGGCAGCTACGTTTTCCCATCAGCTCCATCGGTTAATATCCAACGCTAAAGCTTCTTTTGCCAAAAGACCGCTTGGCCCGCCTCTGGGTCAAGCTCGTAGCCTGCAAAACCTAGCGATTGATAGGCCCTCATCGCCACAGTGTTGTTTGAAAGCACCTCAAGCGTGAGCTTACAACAGCCATTTTCTTGTGCGATGGCTTCTACCTCGCCCAGCATCTTTTTGCTTAACCCCAATCCCCTAAACTCCGGCCGAACCGTTACATCATGAATGTTGACCAGCGGTTTGGCCGCAAAGGTTGAAAAGCCATAAAAACAGTTCACTAATCCGGCCGGTTTTCCATCGACATAAGCGATAACGCTAAACGCATTGGGTAGCTGGGCCAATTTGCCAGGCAAGGTGTCAAGCGTGGCAGGATCAATCGCTTCCCCACCACCCATAGGATCTTTGGCGTAATCGTTTAGCAGTGCCTTTAGATCGGCCGCCTCTTGCTCTTGGGTATAGTCAACCCGCTTTAGTTGGATGTTCTTTGTCATTCTGAGGGATTTGGCCGGTTGCGACCAAGTCGTGCCATGTTAAATAGAGTGCCGATGAACCAACCTAATCCCCACAATGTAAAGATCAGCGATATGTCACCAATTAGTGTACGGCTAAACAAAAATGACTGATAGCTTGTACCTGTGCCGGGTGACAAGAAATTAAGAACCGGGATCACAATAAAAAAGAGTGCAAGGATCGCGGCAATTAGTAAGCCAAAAAACCAAATATAAGCCTGTCGGCCGTGCATGCCGGGCTTTTCATCTAAGATGTGGCTTCCTTCTTCTGGTTGTGAATCTTGTGAGTCACTCATCGGTTAATCTCCTTTCAAAAACTCAAGAACGAGGGTATGAAAATGTTCCGGTTTTTCGCGGTGTAAAAAATGACCGCAACCGTCCAGAATCTCATAGCGATATGGGCCGGTAAACTGGGCCGGAGTGTGCTTCATTTGGCTCGGTTCAAGCGCACCGTCGTTTTTGCCCACGATACATAAAGTGGGCACTTCTGTTTTGCGCAGAACCGTTTTGCGCAAACGCTGATTCCGTTCGCCCCGTTGGTCAGCCCCAAACGACCAATAATAACCAAGAGCCGCTTCTACCCGGCCGGGCGGAGTTAATGCATCTACAACTGGATTCACATCATGGTAACTGTATTTCCAGTCGGGTGACCACCTTTTAAATATATCTGTTACTTGGTCTGATATATTTCTTTTATGCCGCCACAGCGCATAGGACCGAATTTGATAACCGATGAAGTGACGGGCTTTCCACAAGCCGCTTAAAGATGGTTTGATTGCGCGCGGGTGGGGGATGGCAACGGTTACCATCTTTTTAATGGCTGATGGGTTCTGATTTGCGGCCGAATAGCTCGCCAGCGCTCCCCAATCGTGCCCAATAACGAATGCCCGTTCGTAGCCAAATGCTTGGATCAGGGCCAGCACATCCTGCCCCAACTCAACGGCCGAATACTCATCGTCGGCCGGGATTTCAGTTGGGAAATAGCCGCGCATAAACGGTGCAATGGCTCGGTATCCGTTTTCAGCAAGGATGGTCAGCGTGGGCAACCACGTGTGTGCTGTATCTGGGTATCCGTGAAAGCAGAAAACCGGCTCTCCTGCACCCATCTCGAAATACGCAAATTCAAGCCCGTTGGCTTGGATCGTCCCTTCAATCAGTTCCATTTCTTCTACTTGCGGCTGGCTAGCTCCGCCTCAATGTCGTCCCAGCTTACATCATGGGCCACCAGTAAAACAGATAGATGATAGACAAGGTCGGCCGCTTCTGAGATCAGCCGTTCTGGCCCCTGTTGTAATGCGGCCAAGATTACCTCTACCGATTCTTCACCAACTTTTTTGACCAGTTCCTCTTGGTCATTGAGCAACGTGTTTGTGTACGAGCCTTCTTTTGGGTTGGCTTTGCGATCTTTGAGCAAAGCCTCTAGAGATTTGAGTTCATTCATTTTGTTTTTTACATTTACGGGGCATCAAAATAGCCCAGCAAAACCTCATCGATGCGATTGATTTCTTGGGATGTTACCCTGTCCCAGAAGGTTATTTCGCTTATTTCATCATTCTCTTCAAAAGGCTGAACCGTTTCAAGAACGCCGGAAAAGACGCCGCCATAAATAAGTTCGTTTGAACCGGCCATTTTGATGCTGATGAGCCCATTAAATTTCAAATGATCAACTGCTTGATTGGCTTCCTCTTTTAACTCGCGCATCGCACAATCTCGGGCTGATTCCCCTGCTTCAACGGCCCCGCCAGGCACCTCCCACTGATTTTTATATTTATCAAAAACCAGCAGGAACTTTTCCTGATGTTTGATTAGGGTTACAGAAAATTCAAACGGATTATAAGCTTCAATTTCTGATTCTTGGATCGGGTGAAACCCAATCAATTCCGTTCCATTTTTATCGATGGCAAGCATGTTCACGGCTATTCGAGCGTTTCAAAAAAGCAGGTTTGCGCCCCGGTGTGACACGCAGGCCCGGCCGGATCTGCTAAAACGAGGATCGTATCGCCGTCACAGTCGTAGCGCACTTCATGCACCCGCTGAACATTGCCGCTCGTGGCACCTTTGTGCCAAATCTCTTGACGCGACCGGCTCCAAAAAACCGCCTCTTTTATGTCCAGAGTCATCTGCAAACTTTCCGCATTCATCCACGCCATCATCAACACGTCACCCGTGTTGCGATCCTGCACAATGGCGGGAATGAGACCCCGGTCATCAAATTTAAGCTGTGAAAAATCGCTCATCGTCGTACCGCAATCCCTTTCTCTTCAAGATGGTCTTTAACGTCATCGATGCGAAGCTCCTTAAAGTGAAACAACGATGCGGCCAGAGCGGCATCCGCTTTGCCTTCAGTTAATGCGCGTTCAAAATCACTGACTTTGCCCGCACCGCCAGAGGCAATGACCGGAATGCTGACCGCTTCTGAGATCGCTCGGGTCAGTCGTACGTCGTACCCTTCTTTGGTGCCGTCGCCGTCCATGCTGGTCAGAAGAATTTCACCCGCCCCACGTTGCTCAGCTTCTTTTGCCCATTCAATCGCATCTAGACCGGTGTTTTTCCGGCCGCCTGCCACGTACACTTCCCACCCTTTGCCATCCAACTTTTGTTTGGCATCAATGGCGACCACAATCGCCTGAGAGCCAAATGCTTCGGCTCCGGCCGTGATGAGTTCAGGCGTTTTCACTGCGGCCGAGTTAATGCTGACCTTATCCGCACCTGCGCGTAAAATGCCCCGCATGTCGTCTACGGTCCGAATGCCACCACCTACAGTAAAAGGGATAAAAACCTGTTCTGCGACCGCTTTGGCCATCTCTAAAACCGTCTCACGATTGTCGCTGGTGGCTGTAATATCGAGGAAGACTAGCTCGTCGGCCCCTTCTTGATCATACACGCGCGCTTGCTCAACCGGATCACCCGCATCAACCAAATCAACAAAGTTGACCCCTTTGACCACTCGGCCGTCTTTTACATCTAAACAAGGAATAATTCGTTTGGCTAACATAGTTCGATGGCCTCCTTAAGATCTAATTCACCTTCGTAAATCGCCCGGCCGGTAATGACACCCCCCAGCTTGTGATCGATGCATCGTTGAATGTCATTAAGCGATGCAACACCGCCGGAGCCGATCACGTTTAAGCCGGTAGCGACAGCGATCTCGGCCGACTTTTCAGCATTTACGCCGGTCAAAACCCCATCCCGACTGATATCTGTGTGGATGATGGTTTCCACCCCAAAATCAGCCATTTGCTGGGCCAAATCTAACGGCGAAACACCGCCGCCTTCAAGCCAGCCACGGGTCTTCACTTCACCGTCTCGGGCATCGATTCCAACCGCAATCGCCTGCGGTCCAAATTGCTGGATGGCTTGCTGAACAAGCTCAGGCTGTTCGACCGCCACGGTGCCTAAAATCACTCGATTAGCTCCGGCTTCAAGCGCTCGCTCTACGTCGCTAAGGGCTCGAATCCCGCCCCCAAATTGCACATTCGCATCAAGCGAAGCGATGGCTTCGAGCGCAGACCAATTGGCCGCACTTTTTTCGCCAAAGGCGCCGTCAAGGTTTACAACGTGGAGCCACGTGGCACCATCATCAAGCCAGCGTTGCCCGGCTGCGGCCGGATCATCGCCGTAGTCTGTTTGTTGATCAGGATCGCCAAATTTAAGGCGAACAACTTTGCCATTCCGTAAGTCGATGGCGGGGTAAACGATAAAGGTTGTCATAAAAGCGGGGTGGCGAAGTTGCGGAGTAGCGAAGGTGCATTCTGCGCAACCTCGCAACCCCGAAACTTCGCTACTTAAAATCAATGTAATTTTTCAAAATTTGTAACCCGTGTTTCTGGCTTTTTTCTGGATGAAATTGAATGCCATACACGTTTTCGTGGGCAACCACGGCACAAAAATCTTTTTCGTAATCGGTGTTGGCGATGGTGGCTTCAGGGTTGGTCGGCCGACAGTAGTAGCTGTGTACGAAGTAAACGTAGCTGCCGCTCGGGACGCCGTTCATCAGCCAGTGCTGTTCGTTGTGCTTGACTTGATTCCAGCCCATATGCGGGATTTTGTTTGCTGGGTCGTCAAGCTCAAAACGGGTCACATCGCCCGGAACCAGCCCTAGGCCGGTGTGTTGCCCCATCTCATCGCTGGTTTCAAACAAAAACTGCATACCGACACAAATACCGAGTAGGGGAACTCCGGACGCTACTCGTTCCTGAATCGCTGGTTCAAGTTCGAGTTTGCGAACCGCATCCATACCAGATCCAAAGGCACCCACGCCGGGTAAAACGAGCTTGTCAGCTTGCAACACGTCGGCCGGATCGCCAGTCAGGAGCACGTCGGCCCCTAAATGTTCAAATGCTTTTAGCGCAGAGCGAATGTTGCTAGCGCCATAATCAATCATTGTGATTTTCATGGTTTACTTGTGATAGCGTATGTGCTATCATCTCAAAGTTGCGTATGATAGCACATACGCTATCACCCACTGTATGTTAATCGTTGTAGATACAAACGTAATTTGGCAGGCATTTCATCATGCCCACGGTCCATCAGGCTTTATACTAGAACTCGTTGTTGATGAAAAGATTCAGTTAGCATTGTCGCAATCGGTGTTTACAGAATATACCGATGTATTGTTTAGACCTTCTTCAATCGAACGATTTGATTCTGATCCAGAAGATATTCGTTTAAATATTGATGCATTGGCTGGTTTAGCCATCTGGCAAAAAATTTGGTTTAATTTTCGCCCCAACTTGCGGGATGAAGCTGATAATATGTTTGTTGAGTTAGCAATTGCATCTGGGGCAGATTTTCTAATTACAAATAATGTTGGAGATTTTACCCGGCAGTCCGATCTAAAATTTGATGATTTGAATGTCATCCAACCAAAGCAATTTGCTCTTCTATGGAGAATTATCAATGAGTAATCCAAGCGTTATAACATTACGAGTTTCTAGCGATCTCAAAGATCGTTTAAGCCTGCTTGCTAGGCAACAAGGAGTATCAATGAATCAGTTAGTCACATACTTTCTAACTGAAACAGTGACAGCGATGGAAATGAATGAGAGTGTTAAAAAGCGTCTTGAGAGGATTGAGAGCAAATCAAAGGATGAGCTTGTATTTGAAGCGAAAGCAGCTTTTGCTCGGCTTAAGGCGCGTCAAGCTTCGCGAAAAGAGCCAATTGAAATTCCAGATTGGGATCGTTGGCCGGAAGATGATGAAGAGTTGCCGCCAGAATTACTTAACGAAAAGGTGGCTGCCAAATTCGTTAAAGCGGGCAAGTCCCAAAGTCAATTTTATCAACCGCCCTCCCGACCGTCTCGCGCCGTTCATGAGCCTAACGCTGAATATAACCCAGAATCAGACATCTAATCAGTCAAAGTTCCTTTGGTCGAAGCGACACCGGCTCGGCGTGGGTCGTGTTCGACCGCGGTACGTAACGCTCGCGCGAACGCCTTAAACAATGCTTCCGCCTGATGGTGATCATCCCGGCCGTATTCAACTTTAGCGTGCAGATTCATCTTAGCTTGAAACGCGACCGACTCGAAAAAGTGACCGATGATCGACGTCGGGAACTGACCAATCATGGGGGCGTGCCATTCGGCTTGGAACACGGTGTACGGTCGGCCGCTCAGATCAAGCGCCACAAATCCCAGTGCCTCATCCATCGTCACATATGAATGACCCATTCGGTTAATCCCTTTCCGATCACCCAGTGCTTGGTCGATACACTGACCCAGTACGATGCCGGTATCTTCAATTGTGTGGTGTGCATCGATGTGGAGATCGCCTACCGTTTTTACCTGCAGATCAAACAACCCATGAACGGCTACGGCCGTAAGCATGTGGTCCAAAAACCCCACGCCGGTGCTAATTTCATGTTTTCCGGTGCCATCTAGATTTACGCTGATGGCGATGTCTGTTTCTTTTGTTTTGCGTGTTATGGTGGCGGTTCTCATCGATTTACTCCTAACCTGTTGTCTTGGATATGTTGGATTGCGGCCACCAGTTTCTCTGTGTCTTGCGGCCGACCGGCGCTGATGCGAATAAAGTTGCTTAGCCCCGGCTTGTTGTAGTAACGGACCAGCACGCCAAACTCATCTTGCAACCGCTGTTTAAAGATGCCCGCATCTCGCCCTTGAACTTCGCACAAAACAAAATTTGAATAGCTAGGGAGTGGCTTTAAACAGTGGAACTTCTCGAGCAAGGCTGACATCTTTTTGCGTTCAGCTACTAAAGTTTGAACCTTTTCATCTAAATAGTCTTTGTCATCAAGAGAGGCGCGTGCGGCTAAATCGGCCGCGTGATTAACGTTATACGGTTGTTTGATCTTCATCATGTTGGGGACCAACCATTTGGGGAACGCACCGTATCCAACCCGGAGCCCTGCAAGGGCCGCCAGCTTGCTAAAAGTGCGCAACACGCACAAATTGTCATAGTCTTCAACCCATTTGATGCAAGACTCAACCCCATCAACGGCCGCAAATTCGATGTACGCTTCGTCTAAAACAACCAGAACGGGTAAATCGAGTAGTCTTTTCAAATCATCCTGACTGATTACACCGCCGTTGGGGTTGTTTGGGGAGCAGGCAAAAACGATTTTTACGTTGGGCTCTTGGGCTACCAATGCCTCGATCCCTTCAACGTTGATGCTAAAGTCATCGTTCCGTTGCACAGTCAGGTACTGACCTGAGTTTACGTGGGTGGAGAAGGGATACATCCCAAACGATGGGGGGCTGTCGATCACTTTATCGTCAGGTGAAAGGACAACGCGCAATACCAAGTCAATTAGCTCGTCGGCTCCCATTCCTGTGAGCAAATAGTCGGCCGGCACACCGGTGTAGTCAGCCAGTTTTTCCCGCAAAATCGAACTTTCAGGGTCTGGGTAGATGTGGAAATATTTTCCGTTGGCAATCGCTTCTAGCGCTTTGGGGGAAGGGCCATACGGGTTTTCATTGGCGTCTAGCTTGACGATTTCTTCGGCCGGAAATCCAAGTTCCTCGCTCAGAACCTCAAAGGGTACGATGGGGGTGTACGGAGTCATTGAAATGATGTCCGGCCGGATAAAGTTGCTAAAGTTTCTCATGCGTTAATCGCCTCCAACATCGCCTGATAACGAATCGGCTCTTCCTCAAAAATGTAGCGGACTTC
>JAHDGV010000383.1 GCA_020631655.1 Chloroflexota bacterium
GTCAAAATCCCTTCGATATGTTGCTCAGACGAGATAATAACCACCTGCTTTTCGTTGAACACTTTCATCAACGCATCAAGCGGGGTGTCTGGCGCAACCAAGGTTGGATTGGGATCAACCACGTTGCGTACCGGCTCGTCTTTGGCGTAACCACCTTCGGCCGAAACAATGTGGCTGAGCAACGTCACTTCAGACACCATCCCTTGCAAATGGCCGTGCTGGTCAATCACCGGAATCTGCGAAACATCGTGCTCTTTCATCATCGTGACAACGTCAGCAATTGGGGTGTCGCACTCAACAGTGTAGACGGTAGAGTCTGTCTTTGCGTTGTGGATGTCGATGGCCAAGGCTGAATTGACATCCCGTAGCGGAGGAATGAACCCTTGCTCACGCATCCAGTCATCGTTGAAGATTTTGCCCAAATAACGAGCCCCGTTATCTGGCAGGATCACAACCACAACATCGTCTTTGCCCAAGTTTTTCTCTTTGGCATAGGCAATGGCCCCGGCCGCTGCAAAGCCGCACGAACCGCCGACGAACATCCCTTCTTCACGGGTCAGACGACGGGTCATCAAAAAGGATTCTTTGTCTCCAATTCGAACAATCTCGTCTACTACGCTTAGGTCGAGCGTGGTCGGCAAAAAGTCTTCACCAACACCCTCAACAAGGTAGTTTTCAGCGATACCTTCATTTCCTTGATGCAAGTCGTACAGGATTGAACCGTAGGGGTCTACACCGACGATTTGGATGTCGGGGTTCTTCTCTTTCAGGTATCGGCCGGTGCCTGTGATCGTGCCGCCAGTTCCCATCCCCGCAATGTAGTGGGTGATTTTGCCGCCGGTCTGCTCCCAAATTTCGGGGCCAGATGTGACGTAATGGGCATCTGGATTGACTTGGTTGTGATACTGATTGGCAAGCACAGAGTTGGGGGTTTCTTCCACCAATCGCTTAGCAACAGAGTAGTAGCTACGTGGGTCTTCTGGCTCAACGGCCGTGGGTGTTACAAACACCTGTGCGCCGTACGCGCGTAGGGTCTGCACTTTTTCTTGTGACTGTTTGTCAGCCATCACAAAAATAGTTTTGTACCCTTTAATAGCGGCCGCAATCGCCAAGCCCACGCCGGTGTTCCCGGAGGTTGATTCGATGATGGTGCCGCCTGGTTTTAAGCGGCCGGATTTTTCTGCATCTTCCACAATGGCCCAGCCGATACGGTCTTTGACGCTACCGCCGGGGTTAAAGAATTCAACTTTGGCATAAATTTGGCATGGCAAATCATCAACAACAGAGTTGAGCTTGACCAGCGGGGTGTTCCCCACCGTTTCTGCCATGTGACTAAATACGTTTGGATGATTGGTTAAATCGGTCATATTGTTGGCTTTTAGCTTTTGGCTGATGGCTTTTAGCTAGAGAGCTAACGGCCGAAAGCTAATGGCTAAAAGCTATAGCTTTGCTAACGCTCCTTTCAGATCGTTCATCAAATCATCCACATGCTCGATTCCAACAGAGATGCGGACGAGGCCGGGGTCGATGGCCATCGGTGAATCAGCAACTGATGCGTGGGTCATAGGGGCTGGGAGTTCGATCAAAGATTCGACGCCGCCCAATGATTCTGCCAGCGTAAACAGTTCTGTTTCACGAGCGATGATGCGGGCCGCAGTCTCACCATCTTTCATAATGAATGAGATCATGCCACCGGGCATACGCATTTGCCGTTTGGCCAGCTCATGTTGTGGATGAGACTCGAGGCCGGGGTAGATGACTGATGCGATAGCCGGATGGTCTTCGAGCATCTGAGCAATTTTCATCGCGTTTTCGCTGTGCCGTTCCATACGGATCGCCAGCGTTTTGATGCCGCGCAGGGTCAAGAAGCAGTCTTGCGGGCCGGGGACAGCACCGATTGCGTTTTGTAAAAACTTCAGCCGGTCATAGGCTTCTTTGTTGTTCATGATGATGGCACCACCTACAACGTCTGAGTGGCCGCCGATATATTTTGTGGTGCTGTGTAGCACAAAGTCTGCGCCCAGTTTTAGCGGGTTTTGAATGATGGGTGAGCCAAAGGTGTTGTCTACACCGAGCCAAACTCCTTTAGCTTGGCACACTTTAGCCAAAGCGGCGATGTCGCTTAGACCCAACATCGGGTTGGTTGGGGTTTCGAGCCATACGAGCTTTGTGTTTTCTTGGATGGCGCTCTCAACGGCGGCCGGATCTGTCGTGTCTGCAAAGCTAAACTCGATCCCGTATTCGCTCAAAATTTTGTCAAACAGACGGAACGTTCCACCGTATACATCGTTGCCGCTAAGTACATGTTCGCCCGGTTTAACCAGCCGTAATAAGTTGTCGATTGCGGCCATGCCAGATGCATAGCAAAGCGCATAATCGCCGCCTTCTAAACCGGCTAGCGACGCTTGGAGCGCGGTGCGGGTGGGATTGTCGGTACGTGAATATTCGTAACCGTTATACATATCGCCCACATCTTTTTGGGCATAGGTGGAAGTTTGGTAGATAGGGGTCATCACCGCACCAGTTTGGGGGTCATGTTGCACGCCTGCATGCACGGCGAGCGTTTCGGGCTTGAAAGAGGCATCTTTTTTAGCCATGAGAATTCTCCTGAAGAAGATTGGACTGGATTAGAGTTTTAGATCAAGCCAAGCAAAAAGTACTGCAAAAAATGTCTGCATGGGTTAGGTCTAAAAATGTAATGTTCTGGAATAGATTCGGTAAATGGTGTAGGCGAACAGTAAAACGAGGGTGTCTTAGCTGTGACATCGGAGCGGGGAGCCACCGACGAAAAATATGTTGTTGAGGATAATTTGATTGGTCAAAATATCTGTTTCCTTTTGACGATAAAATTTTACTGTTTCAAGTATAGTATTCAAACTTGTAAAACGTCAATAAGCAGACGGTTTATTGCAATTGGATTGTACCTCTAGGATTCGTATCTAATGAATTGGAGAGGTTTTCAGATTGGCCACAAATAATAAAAAAGCCCCCATCTAATCATAACGATTGAAGGGGGCTTGGAAGGAAGGTATATCCTAAAAAATAGGATTATGCTGATGGGGAACCTGCGATCTCAATATCAGCATCGGCCGCCGTGGCTGTGCTTAGATGGGACACATACATGACAACAAGTTGCGCCGCGACCAAAGCCATCCCGATGTAGGTGATAAACACATTGACACCGGTTTGTGCGCCGGCCACTGCGTCTCCAATCTGGCCGGTAAAAAAGACGGCCAAAGCAATTGCCATCGGCAAACGACGACGGCTAATCAAGGCAAGCAGGATGCTGACAACCATGGCGCTGTTTTTGCCACCCCAGCTGGTGATGATAAATCCGTGCTCTGGCTGGGGAATGCCCATACTGCTGTACCATGAGGCAGGATCGAAAAATGCAATATAGGACAGCATGCTGTAGACCAAAATGATCAACACGGCCGGGATCAGGGCCCACCAGACAAGTTTTGAATTTCCGGTTAAAAAGTTCATGATATTTCTCCGCTAGGAATCCTTTAAATTGTTCAATAATGATATTGTCAGGGAGATGCAGGCGACCGTGAAGAGCAAAAGGGTGGGGAAAGATGTGCAAATTTATGCCGTTTGGCGAAATTGTGATGGGGTTTGTTGGGTTTGTTTTTTAAACCAGCGAGCAAACGTTGTGCTGTTTTGGAACTGGAGCAGGTCACTGATCTGGTTAACCTGATAAGGAGTGTGAACCAAAAGCCGTTTGGCTTCGAGCAATAGGCGTGCTTGCAACATCTGTTTGGGAGTCATGTGTATTGTTTTACGCACCGTCTTTACCAGATGATTGGTCGTAACACCCAACAAAGCCGCATATTCTTGCACCTGCTGTTGTTGCCGGTAATGTTGCTCAACCGCTTGCTGAAAGGCGCGGGTTAGCTGTACCGCGGCCGAAGCTGATTGGTTGATGATGTCGGCCGGCATCAGGTAGGCGGCTTCTGTGAGGATGGTGCGCAAATAGGCGGTTATGATTGCTTCCCAGCCTGGCTGTCGACTGTCGAACCGGCGGTGTGCGGCTTCGAACAGCGTCTCGATTTGAGCCTCTGCCTTGGATGGGACAGCTAGAATCGGTGCGCGTTTTGTATCATCAAACGGTAGCAGATTTACCAGTTCGGCCGCTACAGTTGGTAACACGCTCGGCCGGAAACCATAGATCAGCAGTCGGATCGCCCCATCTTCTACAATGTAGTCATGCATTTGCCCGGGTGATATAAAAATCAGAGAGCCTTGTTCTAGCGGATAATGTTCAAAATCGCTAAAGAACGTGCAGTTCCCCCGCCACAGCCAAACCAACTCGTAAAAATCGTGCCGATGCATGTGCTCTGACTGTCGAGATGCGATTTCCCCCGATGCGGCTACAAATATGCTGGCTGATTTTGACCCGTCTGGTGAGGCGAAACTGTCGGGGAATGGCTGTAATAACTCGTCCATATCACGACTGAGTTTACCAAAACTTTGGTGTTTGCGAATGGCCGTAGGGCAACGGTAACTGCACCGTTTGATGTAGCAAATAATCGCGCAGGATCGGTTGTGAAATGCCGAACATCTGGAAAACGGTGTGCCCGGCCGCGATTAAGCGATCTAGGTACAGCGGCACATCGATCATTTCTGGCCGAACCTCGGCCGGGGCATCCCACGCCATCACGCCCGGTTCGCCACGCGTCAGCAAATACCGAATCCGCATCCCCTTGCTGAGAATTTTTCCGGCAGATTCAAGCTGTTGCGCCGCCCGTGCAACGCGGGTGTTGACCTTGTAGTCTGCCACCTCGCGGGTTAACACTTGGGTGATGATAAGCGACTCAACCTCCATTTTGCGGGACCGGAGCTTGTCTACAAATCCCCTAAAAACGGCCAGTGCCTTGGGCAGATGGGGCGGCAACGTTTGACCAAACGGCACGGCCGCCAGCGTTTCGATCACAGCCAGCTGAGCCTGTTTGATGAACGGTGGAGTATCACGCGTGCGCGCCTCGATGCCGCGAATTTTGAGTTCTCCGTTGGCAAACACACCAAAATAGCGATTTGGGACCGAGGCCAGTGGGTCTTCTTTTGATGGCAAAAAAATAATCCATTTGTAGATGCCCTCGTTGCCGATGGGTAGGCCGGTCGCCTGCAAAATTTTGTCTTGTAACCGGTCTA
>JAHDGV010000384.1 GCA_020631655.1 Chloroflexota bacterium
ACGGCTGGGGCGGGCTGTACGCGGTCAATGATTTTGATGGCAATGCGCTGTTGGGAGAATGGCCCGACATCTCAGGCTACTTTATGGCCGGTGGCTTTTCTGGGCACGGCTTCCAGCAGGGGCACGCCGTCGGCCGGTACATGGCTGATCTGATTTTGGGCAACAGTGAAATGGAGATTGATCTGTCAGTCTTTAACTGCGGCCGACTGTTAGAAAATCAGCCGATTTATGAAAACCCTGCACGGATTATTTAGTGTGACGTAGAACGTATTGCGTAGAGCGATCAACGAAATGCGTTCTACGCAATACGCATCACGCACTACGAACCACGCTATAATTCCCCTATGCCCAAAGCCTCAATCATCATCCCCAACTGGAACGGCAAACACCATCTCGATGTTTGTTTCGCTTCTCTGCGACAGCAAACGGAGCAAGATTTTGAGACGATCTTGGTCGATAACGGCTCAGAAGATGGGTCACAAGCCCATGTGCGTGAGCAATATCCTGAAGTGATGCTGATTGAAAACGGTGCCAACCTTGGCTTTACCGGCGCGTGTATTAAGGGGTACGAGGCGTCGGCCGGGGAGTTTGTGGTGCTACTCAACAACGACACCGAAGTCACCCCATCTTGGCTGGAAACCCTGCTGGCTGGATTTGAAAAGCACGCAGATGTGGGAAGCACTATCGGTAAAATTTTGCTATTTGATGAGCGGAACAAGTTACATACAGCCGGGGATTTGGTCCGTGTGGATGGTTCACCAGCCAATCGCGGGGTGTGGCAGACAGATATGGGGCAGTTTGACCAAGAAGAATTTATCATGAGCGGTTGCGGGGCGGCCGTCGCCTATCGCCGGTCTGCGCTGGAAGAGGTCGGCTTTTTAGACGACAGCTTCTACTTTTCGTGTGAGGATGTTGATTTAGGCTGGCGCTTAAATTTGGCCGGATGGCGGGTGCTGTATGTGCCGGATGCGGTGATCTATCACAAGGTCAAAGCGTCGAGCAGTGCGCTGGCGAGCTTTTATGATAAGCGGAACCAGCTCTATCTGATTTGGAAGAATTATCCGGCCGGATTGCTCCGTAAAAACCGGCGAGCCATCATCCAGCAACAGCTAAAACTAACCCGCGAGGCGCTGGTTCACTGGCGGGGGGAGGCGGCTCGGGCAAGCCTGCGCGGGCAGTTGGCGGGATTGTTTGGCTTCTTCCGCATGCTCCCCTCGAGGCGCAAAATTATGTCCGGCCGACGCTTGTCAGACGATTCACTTATGAAGCTCTTCACACCTATTGACGAAGCGTAACGGCGGGGCTAATATCCTCACTTCTTATGTCAGAGAACGAGGAAACAACCAATCCACTATTAACCATTGTGGTGCCAGCTTACAACGAGGGGAAACGACTCCCAGCGACATTACCGCAGATTATTCACTATGTTAACGGCCAAGATTTTGGGGTTGAGGTGATTGTGGTAAACAATAATTCGAGCGACGATACGCGTGCCATCGCTGAAAAATTTGCGGCCGATTATGATTACATCAAGGTCATGGATGAGGCCCAGCAGGGCAAAGGGGCGGCCGTCAGAACGGGGATGCTGGCGGGCAAAGGCGATTATCTTTTTATTGCGGATGCAGATTTGTCGATGCCGATTGATCAAGTTGGAAAATTTTTGCCGCCGCAGTCGGGCAACTACGATGTGGCGATTGGGAGCCGCGAAGCACCCGGGGCGGTTCGGTACGATGAGCCGGAGTATCGGCATGTGATGGGGCGGGTTTTTAACCTGATTGTTCGCTGGTTTGCGGTCCCTGGTTTTCACGACACGCAGGCCGGATTTAAATGTTTTACCCGTGAGGCGGCCCATCAGGTTTTCCCAAAACAAACGATTGATGGCTGGGCCTTTGATGTTGAGGTGTTGTACATTGCGCAAAAACTCAAGCACAACATTCTCGAGGTGCCGATTGAGTGGCACTATCAGCCCAACAGCCGCATTAATCCGCTCAAGTCTTCGTACGAGATGTTTGCGCAGGTGTTTGAAATCCGCCGTAAAGGGCGTGAGGGGATTTACGATTAACGATTGGGCGAAGTTGAATCGTCAATCGAATTAATCGTCAATCACATGGCTGATCTTTCTCTAGAAACTGGAATCGTAAAAACTGAAAACATCCACCTGATTGCGGGATTGGATGAGGCAGGGCGAGGGGCGTTGGCAGGTCCGGTGACGGCCGCGGCCGTGATTTTGCCTCTGCAAAACGAAGAGCGGTTGGCCGCGCTGGCTGAGGTCAACGACTCCAAGCAGTTGTCGGCCGAAAAACGGGAGCAGTTTTATGACCTCATCATTGAACACGCGCTGTGCTGGGGGGTGTATGCCACACCGGCCAAAGTTATCGACGAAATTGGGATTTTGCCTGCCACCCGTTTGGCGATGCGGGAATCGCTTAAACAGCTAACGCCAGCGGCCAAGTATCTGCTCATCGACGGCCGGGTGCGTTTGGCAACGATTGCGACCCGACAGCAGTCAATTGTACGGGGAGACGGTATTAGTTTAAGCATTGCGGCCGCATCGATCATAGCCAAAGTAACTCGTGACCGAATGATGGTTGAAGCGGCAAAAAACTATCCGGCCTACAAATTTGAGGGGCACAAAGGGTACGGGACTCAGTTTCATCGGGATCAGATTGCAGAATTGGGGCCGTGTGAGATTCATCGCCACACGTTTGAGCCGATTAAGAGCCAGGTCAGTAATCAGTTAATTGATGGGTAGGGGCGAGATACGCCCAATTCAACAGACAATAAAAATCAACCTGCTGGCGGATCTCGCCCGGTGGCATGGAATCTGTTGGCCTGTTCGAGCTTAATCAATTTTGCTTCATGATAATTGTTTCCATCCCGAGGGTGAGTTCCGCCTGTGAAATGATTTTAGTTGAGAGGAGGTTCGGGCGTATCTCACCCCTACAGGGTTGTAACCCTACAAATTCTCGGAGTTCAGCTCCTCCTACCATTTTTATTCCAGATTACACTTTGCCATAAGCCTGTGATATGAAATAATCAGAGAAGGTTAGAGAAAAGAGGCAGAGACTTGGGATCTGGCATCAACCATCCTCTTTCTTCTCTCATCTCTTATCTCTCTACTTTCTTCCAAAACGGAGTTGAAAATGACGACACTCGAAAACCTATCCGAAAAAGATTACAACCGGCGTAAGCGCAGTTGGGCCATGTATGACTGGGCCAACTCAGCCTTTATTTTGACCATTGTCACGGCCGTGTTGCCCATTTACTACAGCGACGTGGCTGGCGCCAATCTGCCCAGCCAAGCAACCGCGACACAGTATTGGAGCCTGACCCTCAGCATCTCCGTTTTGATCGTGGCGTTGCTGTCACCGATCTTAGGAACAGTGTCGGACATTTTGCGCGGCAAGAAAAAGTTCTTAGCCGCCTTCACCGGCCTCGGCGTTATCGGAACCGCTCTGCTCTACTTTGTACAGCAGGGTGATTGGCTCATGGCCAGCCTCTTCTTCATCATCGGCCGGGTAGGATTTGGATCGGCCGTGGTGTTTTATGACGCGCTACTGCCCCATGTGGCCAAAGAAGAAGATCAGGATAAGGTTTCAACCACCGGCTATGTGTTTGGCTACCTGGGATCAGGTATGTTGCTGATCGCCAATATCGCCATGATCCAGCTTTTGCCCGGCACCTTGGGCGTGCGGCTGTCGTTCATCAGTGTGGCTATTTGGTGGATGATTTTTGCCATCCCGATTTTCCGCAATGTGCCTGAACCTCCTTCTGCTTCAGAAGAACTGGGTCCGGACGAGTCTCTGATGAGCGTTGGTTTTAAGCGGATGTTTGCCACGATCAAAGAGATCCGTAGCTTCAAAGATCTGTTTACCTTTTTGATCGCGTTTTTGATCTACAACGATGGAATCAACATTATTATCGGCGTCGCGGCCATCTACGGCCGGGAGCTTGGCTTCCCATCGACTCAATTGATTTTAGCCATTCTACTCGTGCAATTTGCCGGTATCCCCTACACAATGATTTTCGGAAACTTGCCATCAGACGGGCACAAATGGCGCTCTTGGTTCTTGGCTTTTGTGATTTTCAACATTGTCGCTTTGCCACTAGTTGGGATCGGAGGCAAGCTCTTCTTGCCCAACAGCATCAGCGGCCGACCACCGGCCGATTTTGTGGCAACCGCCACCCATCTGGGGCAAGGTGTGCACTCAATTGCGGCCGAAGCGACCCAAGAAGGGGCATGGTCAACTGAAGTGATCAGTGGTGACTTACGAGGTGAAGGCTGTGCCTGGTACGCCTTTAGCTGTGATGATGCTCAATTTAATGTTGATTACGCGGTAACCAGTGATTCTAGCGGTCGGGTTGATATTCCATTCAACGGACAGCCGGTTGCCTTAAGCCACAGCATCGGCCCAGACCACGGCATTTGGGCGGTCGAGATCGACGGTGTGCCGTTGATGGAAGATGTTGACGGAGTCATGGTTCCAGTTGAAATTGATGCGTACAGCGAAACGGTGCGGTACGACGTGCGTAAAACCTATCAGGCTGAGACAGAGGGTGAACACATCTTGTCACTCATCAATACTGGCCAAAGCAACAGCGCAAGCAGTGGTACGGTTATGTCGGTTGGAAACTTAGAGGTTTTGGCCCCGTTACGTGCCAGCAATTTGGGATTGATCTTGGGCATCTTGGCCGCAACCCAAGCGGTCGCTGCGTTGTTCGCCTTTGCGACTTACAGCATGTTTGAAGGGATGGCGAGCCGCATCAACACCAAAGAAGCGATTTTCTTGGCCCTTGTCGCTTACGCGGTCATTGCGGTTTGGGGATTCTTTTTGAACGCGGTGATCGAGTTCTGGTTCTTGGCGTGGATGGTTTCTGTGGTGCAGGGCGGTTCGCAGGCGCTGAGCCGAAGCATGTATGCCTCGCTTTCACCGACCTCACGCTCTGGTGAATTCTTCGGATTCTTTAGCATCATGTCGAAGTTCGCTTCATTCTTGGCTCCGCTGGTGTTTGTGGTGTCGGTGGCGCTGTTCGACAGCAGTCGGCCGGGTGTTTTGTCCCTCATCTTTTTCTTTGGGATCGGGATGTGGTTATTAACCAAGGTTGACGTTGAGGCTGGTATCAAACTGGCTAAAGAAAAGGATGCGGAGAT
>JAHDGV010000385.1:0-1256 GCA_020631655.1 Chloroflexota bacterium
GCTGTGATTAATCCCGGTAAACCCAGAACTAAAGCTAATCCGTATCCCACAAAAATCGCCATGGCAAAATACCCCGGCTCCCGCTCAAATTTCATGTCGCAGTGGGGACAGGCTGTGTGCATACGCCAAAATGTTTTAAAAATATGAGCCTTCTCACAGCGAGGGCATTTTCCTTGTAAAATAGCTGAAATCTTCATGGATCAAGTTCACTCATCTCACAACGACAATTCTAAATCAACTCCCTCTTTTTATGTAGCCGATATCCCCGTTTATGGGGATGTTATTTTGTCACCGATGACGGGCTACTCGGACGTACCCTATCGGGCGATTTGTCGCGCCTATGGCTCGTCCATGCACTACACGGAGTTTGTGCCTGTTGAAGCGTTGGGTAAAACCCATGACCGCTACAACAAGTTTTGGAAGCGGCTTGATCAGCAGGATGGGGAATCGCCGATGGTGTTCCAGATTTTTGGGAACGATCCTAAATTGATCTTGAACGTCGCTCAACGTATTGAGAGCCTTGAGCCAGATATTATCGATATTAATATGGGATGTTCGACCCGGCGGGTGAGCGGCCGTGGTGCTGGTGTGGGGATGATGAAAACCCCAGAGGTAATTGCAGAAACGTTCCAGCTTTTATCAACTCATCTTTCTGTGCCGGTAACGGGCAAAATTAGACTAGGTTGGGAAGAGAACAAAAATTACATCGAGATCGGCCGCATCCTTGAAGACAGTGGGGCACAACTGGTGGCCATGCACGGCCGAACCAAAGAGCAAAAGTACAACGGCACGGCCGATTGGGACGCGATTGCTGAGTTGAAACATGCGGTTTCTATCCCTGTAATCGGCAATGGAGACGTGGTTGAGCCAGAAGACATTGATCGCATGAAAGCGTATACCGGCTGTGATGCAGTCATGATCGGCCGGGGTGCCATCGGCAATCCATGGATCTTTAGTCGCAAATCCCGTGCAGACCTGAGCTACTCAGATATATTTGAAGCGGTGCGAATTCACCTGCGGGAAATGCTAAACTACCACGGCAATCCCAACGGTCTTTTCCTGTTTCGCAAACATTTCAAAAAATATGTGCAAAACATTGGGCCGTTCGAGCAAATGATGCCAGACTTTATGCAAGCAGAAACGGCCGAGCAATTTGAAGAATCGTTGCAGGCTTGTGCAGAACACATCGATTTACAGGCAAAAATCGGCCCCGCCCTGATTGTGCGCGAAGAGTTTGAAGATTGCGCGACCCCTGT
>JAHDGV010000385.1:1356-5151 GCA_020631655.1 Chloroflexota bacterium
TAGGAAAACCCCATGAGTTATGAAATGATCGAATACTCTATTGAAAATGGTATTGGTGTTATTGCGTTTAATCGCCCCGAGGTTCTGAACGCACTAAACGACCAAATTACAAAAGAGACGACCAAAGCGTTCAAAGATGCGGCCCGAAACAGCGAAGTACGCGCTGTGGTTTTAACCGGCAACGGCCGGGGGTTTTCCTCTGGGGCTGACTTAACCAGCAACGACCTAAACAAACATTCTGTCAATGGAGTTCCCCCCGGTGCTGGAGATCACTTGGCGATCACCTATCACCCTCTGATTCATCAGATCACATCGATTGAAAAACCGGTTATCGGCGCGGTAAACGGCATCGCGGCCGGTATTGGGATGAGCGTGGCGCTGGCTACCGATATTCGCATTGTGAGTGACAAGGCGGCATTTACCCTTGGCTTTGGCAAAATCGCCCTTGTACCAGATGGGGGTGCCAGCTGGATACTGCCTCGGCTGATCGGCTACAACCGTGCTTATCAAATTTATCTTTCATCTGAAAAGGTGTCAGCTCAAACGGCCTTAGATTGGGGGATGGTTAATCAAGTGGTTCCCCACGACCAGTTGATGGAAGTGACGATGGCAACGGCCGCCAAATTAGCCGATGGTCCAACGATGGCCTTTGGCTTAACCAAACGGGCCATGCGTCAGGCGCAGGATCAAACCTTTGAAGAGAGCTTAAACACAGAAATCTATTTGCAAAACCACGCCGGCCGATCCCACGATTTTGCAGAAGGTGTGATGGCGTTCATCAGTAAGCGGGAAGCAAAATTTAAAGGAAAATAAGACAAGAGCATAGAGAGTAGAGGAGCCTCTTTTCTCTATACTCTCGTCTCTCACCTCACATGCAGCATTTCATCACCATTGCCGGGAACATCGGCGTCGGAAAATCAACCTTGGTCAGCCTGCTGGCTGAAAAGCAGGGCTGGGAGCCGGTATTCGAGGCGGTTGATGAAAATCCCTATCTGGCCGATTTTTATACCGACATGAATCGCTGGAGCTTTCATTCCCAAATGTTCTTCCTCTCCAAGCGGCTCAGACAGCATATTGAGCTACAGGAGAAAACCGGCTCGATTATTCAGGATCGCAGTATTTATGAAGATGCAGAGATTTTTGCCCGCAACTTGTACAGCCAAAAAGCGATGACTGAAAGAGATTGGGAGACGTATCATGCGATGTATTCAGCGATGGTTGCGGTGTTGCAACCGCCAAAGCTCATGGTGTATTTGCAGGCCAGTGTAGACACGCTGGTACGGCACATTCAGCTTCGCGGCCGTGATTATGAGCAAGACATCGACATTGAATACCTGACCAATCTCAACAATTTGTACGAAGAATGGATCGGCCGATTTTCGCTCAGCCCGGTTCTAGTCATCAACACAGACAACCTCGATTATGTTCAGTATGACTCCCATCTGGACAAAATTTGGGAGATGATTAGCCAGCGTCTGCACGGCCGAGACCATCTGACTTTATGAAAAACAGAATCTGGATCTTGAGCCTGCTCATCCTGTTTTTAATGGGATGCGGCAATTCAAACACAGGTGGCACAGGGGCCAAAGTCGGTTCCCGGCCGACCGCTACCCCCACTCAAACCGCGACACCGACCCAAACAGCAACGCCTACTCAAACTCCGCTACCTCCGACACCGACCTTCACCTTGGCCCCCGAACTAACCATCATCGCCCCCACCGAAACAGCCACATCGGTAGCGCCAACCATCACCCCAACCCTAGTTCCTACCCCACAATTTCCAACAACCCGGTATGAAAACGAATTCATCCCCCTCTCGTTTGATCTACCAGAGACGTGGGTTGTGGACGACAATTTTGAAGAGGATGGCATCTTGCAGGTGTCAGACACCAGTGAAACGCTTTTCTCAGGGTCTGTTAGGCGGGGGGCATTGATCACGGTTATCGCCCTACCCGAAGTAACTGACAATTTGACCGAATGGGTCACGCTAGTCACCAGTAATTTCCAAGATAGCTACTTGGCCGATGATGGGGCCACGAGCCTGTTCACCCCTGTAACGATTAATGGTTACGAGGGGCTTCGGTTAGAGCAAAAAGGAAGTTATACTGTGGTCGATCCGCCAGAACCGGTGACCTTAAAAATTGTGGCGGTTAGGCATAATGGATGGGTCGTCACAATTGCAACGGGCACAATCAACGACGGCCTGAATCGGGGTGCAGAGGAGTTTGAGTGGTTGGTAAATACGGTCAACATCACTGCCCCTGAACCAGAAACTGAAAATTAAAAGTACAATTTCGGCCACAACCGGCCGAGATATTCTACGTAACGGAAATCGGATCGGGCATACAAACCTGATCAATTTAAATGGAGAACCCTAAATGAGTTTTAATATGCAAGACGAACAGCCAGATCAATTTGGTTATTACGACGAAGGAAAGTTGGCGCAATCGCTATCGGCCGCCATGCTTCAAACCTATAACTGGATGGGGCTAGGCCTGTTGCTTACTGCGGCCGTTGCCTGGTTCTCGCAAGACCTGCTTCTCAGCGTTTTACAATCATTTCCACAAGCACTGTTTGTCGCCTTTTTGATCGAACTGGGAATCGTTTGGTGGCTAAGCGCCCGCATTATGACCCTTGACCCAGAGGTTGCTCTGGCCGGATTTCTGGGCTATGCGGCCATTAACGGGTTCACAATGGCCTTCGTCTTTTTGGCCTACGATCTCGGCAGTGTCACGCTTGTCTTTGGCATTACAACGGCCATGTTTATCGCCATGAGCATCATCGGCTACACCACCAAAATGGATTTAAGCGGATGGGGCAGTTATCTGATGATGGGTGTCATTGGCGTTATCATCGCCTCGGTTGCAAACTTCTGGTTGCAAAGCCCAATCTTGTATTGGATTGTGAGCTACGCAGGAGTCGCAATCTTTTTAGCCCTAACCATTTACGATACTCAAAAGATCAAAAACATGACCATTTGGGCGCTAAACTCTGGCGATGAGGCAAATTTACGTCGGGTTGGTGTGCGCGGTGCGCTCAGCCTGTATCTAGACTTTATCAATCTGTTCATCTTCTTACTCCGTATTCTCGGCCGTAGAAGGTAAACGTCCGATAGAGACAAGAGAATAGAGATAGGGATTCGTCATCAAGACAATATTTTCCCTGTCTCTTCGATCTGTCCCCACCCTCTTTTGTAAAATATTTTGACAACCACTTTGAATTTTGCTAAATTTTCAGCCGCTATGATATTTAATTCACAAATCGAATTGAAAAAGAAGAGCAAGAAGACCTCCCAAACCATTAGGTTCGGTTGATTATGCTTGCTTAAGATCAGAGCGTTTTAAGAAGTTAACACAAGCCCTCCGGACCAACCGGCGGGCTTTTTTTTTGTCTTTTAGCGGATACACAATCCGTTTTTCAAACCAAAATATCTATAGAGTAAAGCGGGTTGTTGACCCGCAAATCAGGAGAGAAATACCATGAATACAGAATGTCCAGAATGTGGCGCAGACGTAGCTTTCGACGAAGCACCAATGGCAGGCGAAATTATTGAATGCGAAGAGTGTGGGGTTGAGCTAGAAGTTACAGCCGTTGATCCACTCGCAATCGCAGTTGCACCTGAAGTTGAAGAAGACTGGGGCGAATAAATTCGATTTTAGATTTCAGATTTTGGATTGATGATCATTGTCGCAATCCGCCCAACCTGAATCGTCAATCCAAAATCGTAATTCGTAAATCACGCACATGAAAATCGCACTTTTGCACTCACGTATCCGCATGGAAGAAAAATTGCTG
>JAHDGV010000386.1 GCA_020631655.1 Chloroflexota bacterium
CGGCCGGATGCGCTTCAGTTGTTTGAGCAGGCTCCAGAGAACGCCATTTTGATCACAGACGGCCGGGACAGAACCTTGTTCCCGATTTGGTATTTCAGATATGCAGAAAATATGCGGCCGGACACAATCGTGGTCGATTACAATCTGACCGCATTTGACTGGTATCGTGATCGGTTAAGCCGACAATATCCCGATTTGCAGGGGCTTGAACGAGATGATTTAGATCAGTTCAGAGCACTCAATCAGAATGCATATCCGATTTGTGAAATTTCGTTACAACCTTTTGCTTTAAGCTGCACCGATGGGTAGTATCGCCTCTAGAGAAGAAGAGAATCATGCAGATTTTGGATAGGCTTAAACAAAATATTTCATGGCCCCGTGCGGTCATGTGGATCGGGATCCTAGTTGTTTTGTCTGCCCCTGCCCTTAAAGGGTGGCGCGTCTATCGTGCAGCCACATCTCTTCAAACTCGAATTGAATCACTGCAAACTCATGCCGAAAATGGATTGGATGGCCTCAATGCCACTTATATCGAAGGTGAGCTATTGGGGATGCGGGCCGATGCTAGCAGTCTTAACCAAGAAATTTCCCCCCTCGTACCTTATCTTGGTTGGCTAACATGGGTGCCGCGAGCGGGTGAGCTGATACCCGTTCTGCCAGAACTGCTCCGTTTACTTGACTCTGGAACGCTAATTGCGGCCGACCTTGGGGTCAACATGCTCCCCGTCCTGCCGATTTTGCAGGATGATTCAGTTCCGCTCACCGAAAAATCGCCACAAATTTTAGCCGTGATCGATCAAGCTGATCCTAGCTTTGAAACAACGGCCGAAATCTGGCCCAGCATGTACGCTGACCTGACAGCAGTCCTTGAAAATCCGGCCGCTCGCGACGCGCTCCCATGGCAAGTTCGCCAGCAACTGCCTAACATCGAGCCGTTGCTCCCGCTGGTAGAAAAAGGAATCGAAACGGTCCGAATTCTGCCAGAAGTGGCGGCGCTAGACACCCGCCGATCATATTTGATTGTAGGACAGAATAGTGATGAACTACGGGCAACCGGTGGCTTTTTGTCAATGACAATGGCGATTGGGATTGAAAACGGCCAGTTGCGCGGCAACTACATTTCAGACGCAAACGTCATCGATAACTTTTTGGAAAAGCCGTACGGCGATCCTCCTTTGGCGATGCGTGAATTTATCGGCATCGACCTTTTTCTTTTCCGTGACTCAAATTACTGGCCCGATTTCCCCACATCTGGCCGGAAAATGATGGATTTTTACACCTACGGTACAGGTGTTGAATTAGATGGTGTGATCGCTATCGACATTCGGTTTATCGGCCGATTGATCGGCGCGATTGGCCCCATCGCCGTACCTGACAGCGACATTGTGCTGACCAACGAAAATACGCTCGACATTCTTGAGCAGGCATGGTCTCAGGGATTAGATTTGGGTGGCGTTAGTCGCAAAGATTTCTTGGGCAATATTGCGTCCGGTCTGATCAGCCATATCCAAAGCGATGCGTTTGAGCCGGATATCGCAACACTGGCCATGATTTTAGATGAATCCGTACGGGACAAATCACTCCAAGTTTTTATCGATTATCCTGAAGAGAAAGAGGCGTTTGCAAAAATGGGCGTCAACGGCCGAGTGACCTATGGGCAGGGTGAAGACCTTCTGTTGCTACTTGCAAACAATGTTGGGGTAAACAAATCTAACAGATGGGTTGAATCAGAATTAGACTATTCGGTTCAGCTAAAAGCAGACAACACTGCGACGGCCGAGGTTGTTTCAACGTGGCGTCATCTGGGGTCGCCACCGGCCGAAGAGAGTCAGCAGTGCTCAACAGACGATTTTTCGTACAAACCGGGCTCGCAGTATGCAACCATGACTCTGGCCTGCAATTGGAATCATATTCGCTTGTACGCTCCGCAAAATTCGGTTCTTGAGCAATCGGGTAGTTATCCGGTTGATGCGATTGAAATGAAATCTGAGCAGGCTTGGGGTGGAGAAACGCGTCAGCTTGAGAATGATCTGCCTGGCTTTAGCGTGTTTGAAAACATGGTGCTAATCCCAATCGGAGAAACCAAAACGTTCTCGGCCGAGTATAGTTTGCCACAAGTAGTTACTTCTATCGGAGAGAGTCAGTACATCTATCGGCTCAACCTCATCCGGCAATCGGGCGTATATCCCTACCCCCCTACAAACGTTAACATTACCCTTCCAGCGGGTAGCACGTTAGTCACTTCATCTATCGAACCTGTAAATGTTTCAGGAGAAACTATTTCATTTTCAACCGTTTTGAGGGAGAATCAGGTCGTCGAAATCGTGTTTGACTCGGGCAAGTAAATACACCTCAACCAAAATTGCCTTACAATTAAAATAACTTGTCCGCAACAGGTAACAAATTTAACATCACCCCGACTGTTACTTAAAAGCACCGCGAAAAGCTTCTCACTTGGGTTTTCCCAAACTACCAATTTTCCATTTACCTATATGACTTGGACCAAAGATTAACATTTCAGTCTTCGGCCCCAGTTTTTGTTATATTCGGTACTATACAGATTCAATTTTTTAACCTGCTATTCTTTAAGTAGGACAGGAATTTGATTTAATGAAAAAATCATCGAATAAATTGCTGACATCTTTATTTTTACTCGTGCTACTCACCTTCTTTGGGTTTAGTGCAGTTTCAGCAAACCTCGATGATGCCTTGATCAGCAACACGGTTCCTACCCGCACCCCGCCGCCTGCACCAACGGAGCCCAAAGAGGAACCTAAAGAAGAACCAAAAAACGAAGACAATAACAATCCCCAGCCGACGGCCGTTCCTCCTACGACAACACCTGTTCCGGTTACGATTGCCCCCACCCCCATCAATGGATTTGTAAGCCCAACACGATGCGGCGAACCGTTTTTTGTAGCCACATTAGGAACCATCAATGTTCGTAGTGAACCAAACACCGAAAGCGAAATTTTATCAAAGATGGTTTACCTAGAGGCCCGTCAAGTCCTCGGCCGGTGGGACGGTGGTGCATGGTGGCTCATTCTGCAACCTGACACCTCATCGGGATGGGTGTTTGACGCCACGGGAAGCATGGTTGGGGTAATGGAGTCAGTGCCACTTGTTGCGGCCGATGGCTCAGGATCATCGGCCGAACCGGCTTGGGTTCCAACCCCCGACCTTGAGTGTCCAACGGTCACGCCAACAACGGTTCCAACCGAAGAACCTACAGCAACAGCTACGCCTGAACCAACCGCGACCGAAACACCAAGACCAACGGCCGCACAAAAAACCGTTCTCCCTAAAGCTGAAGATGAAAATCTAACCCCAACCGCAACAGTTACCGTTGATCCAAGCGTGATCTCAGCCTTGCCACAAACGGATGATTCCCCCATTGAAGCTTCAAACATCGTTGATCGGGAATCAACTCAGAAACAAGAATCCCCTTCAAGTGTGAGCGGGAGCCAAGTTAACAGCGTAAGCTCATCCGGAATTAGCTGGCCGATCATTCTTGGGATCATTCTGATCTTATTTGGAATCGGGACGCTGGTCTTCCAAAATCGCCAAGAAAAACCCGACTAAGCACATCAAATCGGCCGCCTACCAACTAAGTTGCCCCGCAACGGAGAATGAAATACCATGTTGCCAATAGGAAAAACAGTATGACAACATGGGGAAACAACGTACAAAGTCGGGCTGAACAACGGGAGCTAAAAAGGTTAGCCATTTTACGAGCCGCCGCCCAATCCTTTAATACAGTCGGATATCACCAAACCAATCTGAATGATTTGGCGGAGTCTTTGGGTGTCACTAAACCGGCCCTCTATCGCTACGTATCCGGCAAACAGGATATTTTACGCCAGTGCTTAGACATTGCGATGGCTGAGATTCATGAAGCGATTGACGAGCTAGAAACAGAACAGAAAACCAGCACGTTAAACGGCCGAGATCAGTTGCGAAAAATGTTTATCCGCTTTGCTCAAATGAGTTCAGATGACTTTGGTGCATGCCTTGTTTTATCACGCGGGTCCGTGACAGATGGGGAGTTTCAGGAGCAGTATCGCAAAACGGCCGAAGAAATCGGGCAGGCAATGGGGCAATTTGTGGAGCTGGGGATCAAAGATGGCTCATTGCCAGATCAAAACGGCCGATTGCTGGTTGCCGCCATGCTGGGTGCGATTAACGAAACAGTCTACTGGCACCAGCGCGAAGAGCGTGTCCCCCCCGAAAAAGTAGCTGAAGACATGTTTAAGCTATTTGAAAACGGGTTTTAGTCTTACTCGTTTACCCGCTATAATCTAGGGATGATTGACTTCACCATCCCACCCGAAATAGTTGAAAAAACAAGCAAATTTCACCAGATCGCTATCGAAGTGATGCGGCCGGTTGCCCGTCAGCTGGATGAGCATGAACACGAGCGAGCCGTTGACTACACCAACGCCATGTGGCCCTTGGTCAAAAAGCAGTATTCAGACCGAATCGATGCGATTAACAACGGGACGGATAACGCCGCCCCAGACGGCCCCAATTGGACCCTGCTTGAAAACATCTTGATGATCGAAGCACTCTCTTGGGGGGATGCGGGTCAATACCTCGGCCGACCAACACCCAGCTTGGGTGGCGCGGCCATTGACGCAGTCGGCACCGACGAGCAAAAACTGCGCTTGTATGAACGCTGGACCCACGATCCACCCAAATGGGGTTGCATGGCGATTACAGAGCCGGGAGCCGGTTCTGACAACAGCTCGATGCGAACCACGGCCGTGCTTGATGAAAAAACTAACGAGTGGATTTTGAACGGTGAAAAAGTTTTTATCACCAACGGGAAATTGGCCCTCGATGAATCCCACGGACTTTCAGTAGTGTGGGCCACCATCGATCCAAAAGCTGGACGTGCGGGGATTAAATCATTTGTGGTTGAGGGGCAGAACCCCGGCGTCACCATCGCCAAGCAAGAGCACAAGCTGGGCATTCGGGCCAGTGACACCGTCTCTTTGGTTTTTCAGGATTGTCGGGTTCCGTACGAAAACCTGTTAGGCTCAGCCGACATCGCTACAAAAAGTACCGGCAACAAAGGATTTAAAGGGGCGATGAAAACGTTTAACGCCTCACGCCCATCGGTCGCGGCCGGAG
>JAHDGV010000387.1:0-1969 GCA_020631655.1 Chloroflexota bacterium
TTATCGGATCAAGCCTGTGGGGGTTTAAGCCTAATTTGATGGAGGATATTGTTGGACAAAATGGAGGGATTTCATCTGTTGCGTGGTTCGCCCGCAATATGCCAACCTACGAACGGATTTTGAAAGATTGGGGGCCGATTCGGACCCATTTACTGGCGTCTGAAATCTCTGTTTTAAACGGATGCCCGTACTGCACCTACGGCCACATGTACGCCATGCAACTTCATTATCTGCAAAACAACGACACCCTTATGTCTGTGTCTGAAGATGAGTTTGTCGGCTGGCATGGTTTGAGTGAAATTGAAAAAATCGACAAAATCCAAAGCTTCATCCTGGACAATGATCTAGAGACTGAACTGCCGCTGTTTGAGCGGATGCTGGAGCTAAAGGCAGGCAATGGAAGCAACGATTCCAAGGCTGATCGCTATATCTCCCATCTAATCCAGATGTTTGCCTACCTAAACGAGTGCGGCATTGTGGGTGAAACGGACAGCGATGAAGCACATGACCCCATCAATCAGAATTTTGAGCTCAAGGAGCGGTACGCTCAGCTACGCGGCCAGGCCGGTATTGCGGCCTAGGAACTCACCTTGTGCTCGACCTTGAGAAGACTTCGGAAGTTTTAACCACTTAAATCCGCTTTTACATTAAGAGGCTGAAACTTCCGAAGTCTATTTTTCATGATTCGATTATTCAGTAAAATAGCTTCATGAAAAAACATATCGGAATATTGACGGCCGGGGGAGATACGCCGGGGCTAAACGCCGCGATTCGAGCAATTGGGAAATCTGCAATACGGCATCACGGTTGGCAGGTAACAGGTTTTAAAGAGGGCTTTCGTGGATTGGTTCACAATCGATATTTGCGCATGGGTCGTGAAGAGTTTTCTGGCATTTTGACCCGAGGTGGGACGATTTTGGGAACCAGCCGGGACAAGCCGCATAAAATGATGATTGGCAATCAAAAGATCGACATGACGAGCGCCATCATTGAGAACTATAAAAACCATAATTTGGATTGTTTGGTCTGCTTGGGGGGAGGCGGTACGCAGAAAAACGCCTACCGGCTGGCACAAGCAGGGCTCAACATCATCACCTTGCCTAAAACCATTGACAATGATGTGTGGGGAACCGACATTACTTTTGGCTACGATACAGCTCTAGGCATTGCGACGGAGTCGATTGACCGGCTCCATTCAACTGCGCATAGTCACCATCGCATCATTGTGGTTGAACTTATGGGGCATCGGGCGGGATGGCTGGCGTTGGGGGCCGGTTTGGCCGGTGGTGCCGATGTGATTTTGCTCCCAGAGATTCCGTACAATGCAGAAGCGATTGCCGATGCGATTAAAGGGCGCAAGCTAAACGGAAGCCCCTTTAGCATTGTGGCGATTTCTGAGGGGGCGATGTCGAAAAGCGAGGCGGCCGACCTTTCTGGATTAACCAGCGCATTGGAAAATGCTGAACGCGGGTCGGCCGAGCGCGACAGTGCCAAAGAGAAAATTGTCGCCTTTCAGAATGGACAGAAGGGGAGTACGCTCCGGCTGGCTGAAAAGCTAGAAAATCTAACAGGATTGGAGGCTAGGTTGACAATTTTGGGTCACGTACAGCGGGGTGGCACCCCATCTGCCAGAGACCGGCTGTTGGCGACTCAGTTGGGGACCGCCACAACGGAGCTAATCGCGGCCGGTGAGTTTGGCAAAATGGTGTCGATTATTGGGGATGAAACACGGCCGGTTCCGCTTGAAGATGTAGCGGGCAAGAAAAAACTCGTGCCGCTCGATTACCCTCAATTGATCAGCGCCCGCAGAATTGGAACCTGCTTTGGCGACTAATTTCGAATCATTGTCATCTCTGTGTCAGGCCCCCCTGAAGAGGAACGAACAGGTATTTAGCGTTAAATCTGGCGCTGGATACCCGCCTCCGCGGGTATGACTCCATCTCATCAAGATAGTTTACATACCTTAAAA
>JAHDGV010000387.1:2069-5096 GCA_020631655.1 Chloroflexota bacterium
TATCCGCGAAAATCTGCATGTATCCGCGGCCGAAAAACGCCTACACACCTTAGCTAAAGCGAGGCCGCAATTTGAGCGGCATGCCATCTTTCGGTTGTTTAAACGGCACCGCACGAGCCTTGCTCTCATACCCTTCGTGCAAACTTAACTCAAACCGATTGGTCAGCATGCTGAGCCCCAACTTGGCCGACATTTCAGCAAATTGGAAGCCGATGCAGTGGTGATTGCCCGCCCCAAACGGCATATAGGCAAACGGACAGCGATTCTGCTCTTTACGTTCTGCATTAAAGCGTTCCGGGTCAAACTTTTCAGGGCTGCTCCAGATACGCTCATCTTGATGGGTCATTTGCAGGACGGTGTTGACTACAGACCCGGCCGGTAGCGTTTGCCCATCAACTTCCAATTCCTCTGTTAAAAAGCGCGGGATCAGAATCAGCGGTGGGTGAATGCGCAACGTCTCTTTGAGCACCAAGCTGGCGCTTTCAAGTTTGCGGATGTGGCTCAGCTGGAGGTCGGTGACTGCGTTTAACGCCTCTCCTTCTTGTTGGACCTTGGCCTGCCAATCCGGATATTTCGCCATGAAATAGCTCATCCATGTCAGGGTAATGGCGGTGGTGTCATGAGCCGCCATGAGCACAAAAATCAAATGGTCGATAATTTCTTGATCACTCAGCCGGTCCCCATCTTCGTTGGTCGCTTCACACAGGCGGCTGAACAGGTCATTCCCGGGATTTTGTCGCCTGTCGGGCAATACTTCGCGGAAATAATCAACTAAAAAGGCGCGCCCCTGAATCCCTTTTTGGTAGCGGGTAAACGGCAGTTTGAGCGGGAGCGCAGTGGAGGCTTCAACGATGGCCGTAATCGCTTGGTCGATCTGATTGATATCTTCTTTTAGATCAAAGCCGAAGAAGATTTTGGCGGCGATTTTGAGGGTTAACTTTTTGAAAAATGGAAGCGCATCGAATTCTGTCCGGCCGTTGAGTTTGGCAAACTCTGAATCAAAAACGGCCGGAAGCTCATCCAAATACCCCTGCATCGGTTTTGGCTTAAACGCCTCTAAAATAATGCTCCGATGGGTTTTGTGTCGCTCCCCATCCATCAGCATCAGGCCGTTGGGAAAAAGCTCACCTAATGCCAGCTCCCAGGCCAGCTGATTGTTTGTTGACTTGCCCTGATCAACCAGCAAAAATTTGTTGGCTTCCGGTTTAGTTACCATCACGCTGTACCCTAACGGGCTAGACGCTTTAAAAACGTCACCGTGATGCGCTTTTTCCGACTGAAAGTAGGGGATGGTGTTGGTTGTGAAATCCAAAAAATTGCCGATGATCGGCCACCCGTTTTCACCACCGGGGATGTGTTTTAGCTCTTTGTAGCCTGCTGGTTGCATTCTGATACCTCTCAATTTTTCCTGTGTGACTGGAGAGGCATTTTATCATCCAAGCTAAGCCGATTTCAATGAATCGGATATGGCTTTAATAAAATGTGGGTTTTAGTTGAAGGATCTCTAGGAGGCGTCATCCCTGCGTACGGTATCCTTGCGTAGGCGGGGACTGATATCCAGCGCTGGATTCCCGTCTGCACGGGAATGACTGGCAAATAGTGAACCGTGTTTTCTATGCCGATTGCGCCAGCATCCCTCTGACATATTTTGAATTCCGGCCGCGGCTGATGGGAAAATGACTCATGATCTCTTCCAGCCTTTGCGCTTCATCAGGCGGCCCTTTGACCTCGATCACAACCATGTCCTGCCCCAGTAGCGGCCGGTCCAAATTTGGCCGAGGGCTCATCTGTTGCCCGTAAGCCACTTGATCATAATCTAAAGTGATGCGAACCTGCCGGTCCGGCGTGGCCAGATAATCCCGCGTGTAGCTGTTGAGCAACGTGGGTTTGCAGGCGACTCCCAGCTGAGCTTGCCACTCGGCCGCGACCGCAGATCGAACGATGGGCAGAATCTCCGAATATGACTTGGTTAGATCGAGAGAGCAACCGAGCACCTGCTGTTTTTTCGCCCCAAGCAGATTTTCTTTGATTTTGAGTTCAAGCATTGGATTATCAATTGTCTTGGACAGCGGACCGTACCAGCGCAGGCGCAGTTTTTGCCTGCCACTTAGACCGGCTAAATTATCGTGCAGGCTATGCAGTTGATGGGTATCAAAGTAGAGGCTGTTTACTTGGCGGGTGGGATATGTTGGTTGGAACCCGGCCGGGTGTAGCCGTATCCACGTTCGGGCTTGGCTCAGCTGCTGGGCCGAGCAGATCAGCTTCAGTTCGTACCGGAGAGTTTCGTCGCTCGTTGTCACAGGCTTAGCCACCCAGCGAGCTGTCTTGCTCCACAAAGCTAATTTCGCTCTGGGGGAACTTTTCTTTGAGCTGAGCCATCAGGTTAGCCAAGGTCCCATCTTTGGGGGAATCGATCAGGTAGGTGGCTTGGAGCAGTTCGGCCGTTTGGTCGACCCGCCGCAGATCGGCCGAGGTGACATGTGTGTTGAGCAGATCGGTTAACGAGCTAAAAACATCATCTCCGTTGGGGGTGGAAATATTGAAATACAGATTATTTTTTGCTGATTGGGGGGCTAGCATCAGTTGACCAGCCAAAAACAGCAAAACGATGCCGATGGCCATGACCGTTGCCCAGCGTTGATCCGCCCCTAATCCTAATCCAATGCCGATGGTTAAAAACAGATAGACCAGCTCTTCTGGCTCTTTGATGGCGGTTCTAAAGCGGACAATTGAAAGCGCTCCAACCAGACCCAGTGACAGGGCCAGGGATGATTTGACGATGGAGATGATCAGCACAATAACCAAAGCCAAAATCGGCATGATGCGGGCCAGCTTGGCCCGGTTGGTTAGGGAACGGCCGTATTTAAAATAAAACCACGAAACCAGCCCTGAAAGCACGATGCTCAAAAGTAGGTTGATGGCTAAATTGCTGAGTGAGAGTGGGGAAAGTGTTGTGAGGTCAAAAAACTCTTCCATGAAAGCTATTTTAACTGGTAACTGTTGTTATGCACCAGCAGACTTCGGAAG
>JAHDGV010000028.1:0-4844 GCA_020631655.1 Chloroflexota bacterium
GGCTTCCTTCTTCGGGACGGTCATCAAGCGCACCGCCGCCTCCGCCAGCTTCGTTGCCTCCGAAAAAGCCCCAGTCTGACACGTCCCCATCATTAAAATCATCAATGACAGTTACAGTCTGCTGAGCCTGCAGATTCGCGGCTCCTGATCCAAGTGAAAATAGAAATGCAGCTAGCACAAATAATGCGACATAACCACTTCGATTGTTGAGAGATGCTTTAAAAGTTTTCATGAAATACCTCAAACTAAAAACGACACCCAATGGTGACAATTACGATTCCCCTCGTAGATGGGTAACCAAAACAGCCTTGGTTGACCAAGGTTTGGTTGATATTTTTTTATTACTGAGAGCTTTTGCCTTCCCCGTATGGCATAGTTTTCACAAAGATGGTTTGCGACTGACTTCGTGAAAGCGTTTTCACGTACTAATGTACTAGATTTTGTATGAATGTCAACTTACACAAAATCTTACGATGATATTTGGGCAATATGTATACAAAACAGGTGCAATACCTACATGAAAACGGTTTCACGAAAACAAGGAAAATTGCTATATACTCTCATCTGACCCCAGAACTGATTAAATTTTGCCCCAGCCGAATAACCTATGATATTTTTGGAGGAGATGATGAACAGAAAATCTTTAGGAATTAAACCGACACTTTTGGCCATTTCGCTTATGGCCCTTTTGCTTGCCGCTTGTAGCACAGGCTTGTTCCAGCCGGAACCAACAGCAACACCTTTGCCAACTGCAACACCCATCCCCACAGCCACACCGATGGGTTACCTTGAAGGCTGGGAACTCGTGTGGCAGGATGAGTTTGATGGAACTGAAATTGACTTAGATAAATGGTCTCACGAAGTTAACGGCAAAGGTGGTGGCAATCGAGAACTTCAGTATTACACCGACTTTTCTGAAAATTCCTTTGTCGAGAATGGAAACTTAGTCATCGAGGCTCGTGAAGAACGGTATCTCGGCCGGAACTACACCTCGGCCCGCATACGCACACTGGGCAAAGGAGATTGGAAGTACGGCCGGTTTGAAGCCCGCATCCGCTTGCCAGAAGGTCAAGGGATTTGGCCCGCCTTTTGGATGTTGCCCACAGCTTGGAGTTATGGCGGTTGGCCGACCAGCGGTGAAATTGACATCATGGAAATGGTTGGGCACACCCCAGGAACGGTACACGGCACCTTGCATTATGGATCGCTGGGCAACCACATCTACACCGGAACCGATTACGATTTACCGGCCGGTGAAAAGTTTATAGACAACTTCCATGTATTCGCAATTGAGTGGGAAGAAGAGGAAATGCGCTGGTACGTGGACGGAGAGCTTTACCAAACGCAAAACAAGTGGGAAACTAAAAACCAGCCGTTTCCAGCGCCATTCGATCAAGAGTTTCACATCATCTTGAATCTAGCTGTGGGCGGCAATTGGCCCGGTGATCCCGGCGCAGGGACCACTTTTCCGCAACGGATGGAAGTGGACTACGTGCGCGTTTATCAACGGCCGTAGATTTTGTGAAACAAATAGATTCGATTTTGGTCTAACCCAATAAGCCTGCATACAAATTGAGGATGTTTAGTTCAAGTTATCAAGCCAAACGCGGCCGAATTGGCCTTTTACTCATCTCACCTTGGGTGATTGGCTTTGTGCTGCTCAAGCTGGCTCCCATTGTCGCATCGTTTGTTTTTTCACTAACCGACTTCAACATGCTTAAGCCGCAAGACATCAGTTTTATCGGTTTGAGCAACTATGCGGCCTTGGCACAAGATGAAACCTTGTGGTCAGTGGTGTTTGGCACGATTGGGCTTGCTGTGATTACGGTTCCCTTGCAGTTGCTGTTTGCCCTATTGTTGGCGGCACTGCTCAGCAATGAATCGATTATCGGCCGTAATTTCTATCGAACCCTAATCTTTCTGCCCAGCATCATTCCAGGGATTGCCGTATTTTCAGTATGGTTTGGCTTTGTTGATCCGACCAGCGGCTGGCTCAACCAGTTGATCATGGAGCCATTGGGCTTGCCCCCTTATCCCGGCCCCAACTCAGAATCCGGCCGAAATTTACTGCTCATCTTACTTTCGCTGTGGAACATTGGCCCGGCGTTCCTCATCTTGTCAGGGGCAATGATGGGTGTGCCCAAAGAGCTGTATGAAGCGGCTAGAGTAGACGGTGCGGGTCCTGTTTACAGGATGCTCAACATCACATTACCGGTCATTTCTCCAGCCATCTTCTTTAGCCTGTTAATTTCATTGATTACGGTGTTTGGTGGCTCAGTTCTGCTTGACCGAAGCATCTCGTTTTCAAGCGGATTTCAGTCGCCGGTTGATTGGTATATTGCTGAAATCATGTTTGGTAAGCAGGCTTTAGGATATGCGGCCGGAATCGCTTGGATCATGTTTGTCTTGGTCATGGCGATCGCCGTCTATTTGTTCAGAACGGCTGATCGTTGGGTTTTTTATCCGGTAGAGTAAAAACGGTATGAGCACAAATTTCTCGCTAAAAATTTGGGACAGTATTGGCAAGATCGGCATCAACCTGATTGTCTTGCTGGTCGTTGTCATTTATCTGTTCCCGATTAGCTATATGGCGCTCACGGCCGTTAAAGATGAGGCTCAGTTTGGCGATCCTAACGCACCCGTTTGGCCCAGCCGCAAAGTGGAAATGGAGTATGAGGGTGAGCCGTACCCGCTCCACGTAGTCCCATTTGAAGATGGCAATCGAGAGCTGTTGCTTGTTCAGCCAAGGCGCAATGCCAGCCAATTCATCGATCCGGCCGAGCCTGAATCTGGCCTGATCGAATGGGAAGGGAGCTGGCGCACACTTGAGCCGGTTTACGAAAGTTATTTCACCTTCGAAGCTTTTTCTGACTGGTTTGAAATTCTAGATTTTCGCCAAGTTGGGTACAACACACTGGTCGTCGTTGGACTGACTGAAATCGGTGTTGTCGTTGTTTCAGTGCTGGTGGCCTATGGGTTTGCTCGTTTCCCCATCCCCTATGGCAACGTCCTGTTTTTGATCTTGATCGGCACTATCATTTTACCGGAAAAAATCACGCTCATCCCGACCTACTTTGCTTTTATCAACTTATTTGAATGGCAGGGAACGTGGTGGCCTTTGATTGCACCTCACTTTTTCGGCAGTGCGGTTCTCATCTTTTTGCTCCGCCAGAACTTCCGCACCATCCCCAGAGAGCTTGAAGAGGCCGCTCTTATCGATGGGGCTGGGCCGATGCGCATTTTGTTCTCCGTCATTTTGCCGATGACTTGGCCCACCGTTGTCACTGTTGCCCTGCTCCACTTTTTCTTCATTTGGAACGAAACCCGCCTCGCATCACTCTACCTGCTCTCAGCCCCAGACAAACATCCGCTGGTGTCGAGTATGTTGGCTCGTGGCGGATTTATCTCAGGTGCAAACAATCTGCAGGCCCGTGCCCTCATCACGATGGTAGTCCCAACAATCGTGCTCTTTATGTCGCAAAAATTCTTTATGCGTGGCGTGCAAATTACAGGTCTAGAAAAGTAAAGAGATGAGAGTAGAGAGACAAGAAACGACAATCTCCAGCAACCATCGTTTGCAACCTGCAACCTTCATCTTTCTGATGTGGCTGTGCTGGGCCGTGATCTTGATCGGGTTTCAGGCGTTTGCAAGTGCTAGGCTACAGCCTGAACGGCCGGATAACGCTCTGTTTTGGACCGCAACCGAAACGACAGCCGATTCCCAGAGCGGAAAAATTTACTTAACCGAGCCGTTCATGAACAATCATGTGGCGTGGGACTCTGAGTTTTACCTCTCAATTGCAACTGTCGGGTATCAAGACCCGGCCGTGCGTGGTGTGCAAATGACAGGGGCGCAATCGGTTGAAATCCGGCCGGGGGTCAGCATACCTCTCGTTTCAGAGGTGGGTGAAGAGCTCTCGCTCAACTTTGCCTTTCTACCCTTCTACCCCGTCATGATTCGGCTGTTCTCTGCACCTCTGCGCATTTTTGGATTAAACACCATCGCTACCGCAAGCTTGGCCGGGGTCATTGTTTCACTTCTTGGCACGTTGGCCGCTATGTTTGCCCTGTTTGATCTAACCAAAGATCAGCTGGGAGAATCAGGCGGCTATCGGACCGCTTTTTACTTGATCGCATTTCCAACCGGCATGTTTTTGGCGCAAGTCTACACCGAAGGGCTATTTGTGGGGCTGGCATTTGGAGCATTGGCTCTGCTTCGCCGAGAACGCTGGGGCTGGGCGGCCGTGCTGGCCGTGCTCGCCACATGGACCCGGGCCGTGGGGGTGGCGCTTTTTATCCCGATGATTTGGCCGTGGTTACAAAGTGGCAACTGGATGGATTTAGATCTAGAGTGGCGCGAGCTTTATTTCAAAGGGATTCCGTGGCGGGCCATTGGCAAAGGCCTCATGCATATTTCTCCCCTACTCGCATTTTTACTGTGGCGGTTCTCGTTTTATGGATTGGCCTTTAACGTGGTGGAGGACCTATTTTTCGGCCGGGGTGCGTTCCAATTTGGCACTTCGTTCTTCGGTTGGCTCAATGCATTTCAGGCGATGATAGAAGGGAGCAATGGGCAAAGAAGCACCTATTACGCCATTGAATTTGGGGCGATCGTGTTGGGCATTTGGGCCTGCTTGGCAACGCGCAAGCAGTTCCCGGCCCTCAGTTGGTACGGTCTTGTCGCGATCCTGCTCGCCCTAACCAGCGGGCCACCACAAGGGATGCACCGGTATATCTTAGCAGCTCCTTCTGTCTTTATTTTCCTTAGCCAATGGGGAGAAAACGAGTGGTTTGACCGTGCATGGTCGATTCTTAGCATTTTGCTGATGGGGTTACTGGCAATG
>JAHDGV010000028.1:4944-9580 GCA_020631655.1 Chloroflexota bacterium
ACATCACTCAAAATCAAAGTATCAGCCTTGTTTTCTTTGAGCCGCTGGGCCAGTTCCAACATGCTCTGGTTCATTTTTCCGTTGGGGGCCAGCAAAATAACCGGAAAACCTTGCTCGATAACAGCAAACGGCCCGTGCAGAAAATCGGCCGAACTGTATGGCTCAACAATCGTGTAGGTTAGCTCCTTCATCTTCAAAGCCATCTCAAAGGCGGTCGCGTAGTTCATCCCCCGGCCGATCACAACGCAGTGTTTCATAAACCGATACCGGTGGGCTGTCTCAAAAATGCGGGATGAAAGCGTGAGTGTCTTTTTGATCGCCTGTGGGACCTTAACTAATTCGGCCGATGGGGAGTCTAATCCTGCCAAAGCATCGCTGAGCAACGCGATCGCTACCAGCGAAGCGGTGTACGATTTTGTGGCCGCAACCGCTTTTTCAACCCCTGCGTGCAGTGGAATCACAAAGTCGGCCGCATCTGCTAGCGGAGAATCAGGACTGTTTGTAATTGCGGCCGTGAGCTGTTTTTGCCGCTGCCCTTCAGCCATCACCGCCACAATGTCAGGGCTTTGCCCGCTTTGGCTAATCCCTAGAACCAGACAGTTATCAAACATGGGTGGGGAATCATAGATCGAAAATAAACTGGGGGCAGAAAGGGTCACAATCATTCCGTTGCGTGATCCCAGCAGGTACTGGGCATAGCGGCCGGCATTATCGCTTGTCCCCCGCGCGGCGATAACTATATGTTTGATCTGCCGTTCATGGATCACTTCTGCCAACTTTTTGGCCGTTTCCCACTCTTGACCAATCAGCCGCTTTAGCGAAGTCGGTTGTTCAAAAATTTCAGTATATAAATTTGTTTCTTCTAACATGTTTGCATTAAACGCCCAACGGGTCGTCACTTAAATTTTTTAAGAATTGTCTACACAAGCTCGAATCCAATCAGAGACCTGAGTAATTGTAGCCGACTCGTCAATACTTGAAGAGTCGATCAAAGTTATATTCCGGCCGTCTTTCTGGCTGTTTTCTACGATCCAGTTATTAAACTCAATCTGCTGGTTGATAAAAGCGGGATCATGGGTCCCACGCCACGCCGGCCGGGCTTTTAGCCGCCGTTCTAGCTCATCACCTTCACAAACCAGCGCCAAAAAGTGCATGGATGAGAAATAGCAAGCCTCTTCGTTTTCGATCATGTTATCTGGGATCATGCCTGCGTTAAAAATCACAACCGGTTTACCCGCCTGCCCCACATTTTTAGCCACCCGCAACCACGTATCAAAAAAGCCCTTTACGCCACCGTTTTCTTCGCTCACGAACTCATCGCGCCACAGAATATCACCATCCAGCACCACGGCCGCGTCAAAATTGCCCATCAACGCTTGGGCAACGGTTGATTTGCCCGCACACGATGGGCCGCAGACAAACATCACGGGCAATTGTATAAACTCATGCTTGTGTCCGCACTCGGGGCAGATGGCCCAGCTGAACCCGGTTGAATCGGCCGGTTCGATCTCTTTGTCCACGCGGTACATCCCGCATGCATAACAAACGTTAAACATATGATCCTGCTTTTTTAGCGCAAAAATGCCTCGTGCAAGCCGCCATCCACGCTAATAATTTGTCCCGTTGTTTTAGGCAATTTAGAACTCGCCAACAGCCAAGC
Organism: Chloroflexota bacterium; assembly: GCA_020631655.1. Classification (GTDB taxonomy): domain Bacteria; phylum Chloroflexota; class Anaerolineae; order Promineifilales; family Promineifilaceae; genus WTJY01. The sequence continues at coordinate 6,605 of JAHDGV010000028.1, forward strand.
CGCCTCGGCCTGATCGGCTAAGGTGATGGGTGATTTGGTCAGGGTCCGTTGAGCATAAAAAGCGGCAAGTTTATCTCGCAACGCCTCAGTCGCCTCGCTGTCGTCGTGCTCTATATTGTATTTTGTCAGCGAAGCAATGACACGATCCCGAGGGAACATACTACTGCCTTCAACCACAGTTGCGGGAGCAAGACCGTTCACACGCACCAGCGGGGCCAAGGTGATTGCCATCTCGCGCACCAGATGATTCGCGGCCGCCTTGCTGGTGTCATACGCAACTGAGCCTTTTTTAGCCACGGCCGCATTAACGCTGGTTGTCAGCACCATGCTACCGGTCATTCCTTGCGCTTCCCAGATCGCTCGAGCCTCGTCCGCAACAAGATACAACCCTTTGACATTCACATTAAACGTCAGATCCCAGTGATCGTCGCTAATCTTGCCAGCTTTAGTTGGCGGGACAAACACTCCGGCCGTGACAATCACATTGTCGATACCGCCGTAGGCCAATACCACCTGCTCAAACATCTGCGTCACGCTCGATCGATCCGATATATCACATCCAATCCCTATAGCTGGACCACAACCGGAAATGCCTGTTCCGGCCACGCCGATCCCCATCCCGTATTTTGATGTTAACTCGTCGGCCGTGGCTTGGGCCGCTACCCCGTTTAGATCAACACAAACAACATGGGCCCCATCTTGGGCTACACGGTGGGCTGTGGCTTTACCGATGCCGCTTCCTGCCCCAACAACCACAAGCACGTTTCGGGCAAACTCTTTTTCTGGCGGCATCCGTTGAAGTTTTGCCTCTTCAAGTGACCAATACTCAATATCAAATGCCTCTTGGCGGGGCAACCCTTGATATTCGCTAATTGCTTCAGAGGCTCGCATCACTTGGATAGCAAGCGAGTAAAATTCGGCCGTTACCCGGCTCTCGCTTTTGTTTTTACCCCACGCAATCAGCCCCACACCGGGGATCAAAATCACCCGGGGATTTGGGTCACGCATCGCGGGTGAATCGGGATGTTTACACGCGTTGTAATAGGCCGCGTAGTCGATGCGATACTGAGCAATGCCAGCCTCAAGCTTCGTCAACAAGGCGGCATAATCTTCCGATTGTGGGTTCCAATCGACAAAGAGCGGTTTGATTTTTGTGCGCAAAAAATGATCAGGGCAGCTTGTGCCGATTTCGGACAAACGCTCTGCATCATGGCTGTTGACAAATTCGAGCACGCTATCGGTTACATGCACGGTGCCGATAAAGCGATTTTGCTGGCTCACTAAGCCCCGCAATGTAGGCAATAGCTTGATTAGAAGTGATTCCCGTTCAGCATCTGGTAAAGATTGAAATTTTGCGCCACCAAATGTTGCCTCCCCTTTGTCATGGGTTTCGATAAATTCAGCCGCTTTCTCGATCAAATCTAAGCTCAATTCATAACAGGCTTTGTCATCATCGTCCCAATTGATGAGGCCGTGTTGCCCCATAATCAGCCCTTTGTATTGTGGATTGGCTTTAGCCGCGTCTCCCATCACTACACCCAGATCAAACCCTGGCCGTTGCCAGCCAACATAACCAACCTCATCCCCGTAAACCTCTTTGGTTAGTTGCTCTTGATCTTTGCTGGCCGCAATGGCGATGGCACTAACCGGATGGGTATGATCCACATGGCGGGCAGGAATCAGGCCGTGGAGCGGTGTGTCGATACTGCTGGCACGTGGATTCAGGTTGTAAACGCAGTGGGGGTACATCGCCACCATAGAATCTTCTAGCTCAGTTTTTAACCCTTTATCGGGTGATTGCTCCCACTGATCTTTGAGTGCCAGAAACTTGCTCATGCACAGTGAAGCAAAGTTTTCGCGCTTGGCCGTGCGCAGGTCTCCGCCAGAGCCTTTAACATACATGACGTCAACTTCCTCGCCTGTCAGCGGATCCGTAACCATTAACTTTGAAGATGTATTACCTCCACCTGTGTTGGTAATACGCTGATCGCCGCCCAAAATGTTGGATCGATAGCGTAGGCGTTCAACGGGGTCTAGCTGGTCCGCAACAGCATCTTCCCACAAATAATTTACATGTTTGTACTTTCTATTTTCTTCCACAGATTTCTCCGATTGCACAGATTAAATTTGATTAATTTATATAACGATCGTAACCAAGAGACTTTGTACCGAAGTTTAAAAGTAAACCAATCCTACACTTTGTAGCTTTGAGATAGTTGAGTACTTGGCTGGTCTCAGTGCCGCTCAACTTCGACAATGCTTTTGTTTCAACAATAATGTCACCATAACAAAGGAAATCAGCTCTGTAATGTGTAAGCAGTTTCGTGTTTTTATAAAATATCGGTAGCTCTAACTCCCGTTTAAAAGGAATACCTCTCAAATCAAATTCAATAGCCAATGCCTCTTGATACACTTTTTCTAGGAATCCAGACCCCAATTGTCTGTGTACTTCCATAGCGGCTCCAATAATTGCATATGTTTTCGGGTCCCGATTAGTCATGTGTGATGTCCTGCATGAATGAAAGATGGCCCGATTCAAGCTATAAATCTGCGAAATCGGTGTCATCTGTGGATAAATTTTGGCTGATAATACTTGGCCGGAAACGAATCAGCTACAAGTTTACGCCCTTCATCAAGGTCCTTGATTTCTCCCAGAGCGATGAATTGCACTAGGGAATTTCCTAAAACCGTCGCCTCAACAGGGCCAGCCTTTACCGGTATGCCAGTCGCATCGGCCGTGAGTTGATTCAGCAGATCGTTTTGCGAGCCACCACCCATGATGTGAATCACATCCGCCTTACGGCCGGAGAGCTCTAGCAGCTGACTCAAAACCTCGCCATATTTTACAGCGAGACTCTCAAGCACACAGCGCACAATTTCCCCTTTGCTTTCAGGCACAGGTTGCCCCGATTCACGGCACAATGTTTGAATGATGGCAGGATGATCACCGGCCGGTAACAAGCGTGCATCATTCAC
>JAHDGV010000028.1:9680-29686 GCA_020631655.1 Chloroflexota bacterium
ATGTTTGAATGATGGCAGGATGATCACCGGCCGGTAACAAGCGTGCATCATTCACAGGTATCTGGGATCGCCATGCGGGGGCCTGATCTGCCATACGAACCAGATCTGCATACTCAAACTGCTCCCCTTCTTTGGACCACTGGTTGCGGCACTGTTGCAAAATCCACAGCCCCATCACATTTTTCAAGAAACGAAAGGTCCCGTAAGCGCCACCTTCGTTTGTGACATTGGCTTCAAGTGCGGCTGGGCTAATAATCGGATCAGACAACTCCAGCCCAACTAAGCTCCAGGTACCACTGCTAATGTAAGCAAACTTTTCAGATTGAGCAGGCACGGCCGCCACCGCGCTGCCTGTGTCGTGACAGGCCGGGGCAATAACCGGGATGCTGTCGTACATCCCCAAACGTGTGCCCGGTCGAATGACCTCGGGCAAAATGTGCGTTGGGATTCCCAACTCAGAAAGCATTTCTGTAGCCCACGTGCCGGTTCGTGGGTTAAACATTTGGGTTGTGGTGGCGATACTCAGCTCACACACCTTGGCCCCGGTCAGCCAATAATTTAAAAGATCCGGAGCGGTCAAAAATGTTTCAGCAATGTCTAACTGAGGCGATTTAGATTCAACCATGCTCATCAGTTGATACAGCGTGTTGAGCTGCATAAACTGGATACCCGTTTGCTCAAACACAGTCTGCTTCGGCACTCGTTCGAACACCTTCTCCATCATCCCGTTGGTGCGTTCATCCCGATAATTGACCGGATTTCCAATCAAGTTCCCCTGTTTGTCGAGCAGCCCAAAATCCACACCCCACGTATCTACCCCAAGGCTGGCGGGAGAGAACTGCTTGCCTCGATCAATGCCTAGCTGGATGTTGTGCCACAGGCCCAAGAAGTCCCAATAAAGCGTTTGGCCAATTTGGATGGTTGGGTTCGGAAACCGATAGATTTCTTCAAGCGTCAGCCTTTTGCCATCAAAATGAACCGCCATCACCCGGCCGGATTCAGCACCCAGATCTACCGCTAAAACCGTTCGTTTTTTCATTTTGGCAGTCCCTAATCCCGCTTGCTCAGCACGGCCGATTCATAGGCTTTTATCTCAGCCATAAAATCGATGCCCACCGGTACATTTTGCTGGGCGCAAACCATGTCCCAAACGGCCGAAAACGGCATCATTTTTAATTCTTCGAGCAGTGCCAAGCGGCCGGTAAAATCTCCATCCTGCTCCATTTGCCGTAGCGTTTCAGTTGGCTCTAGCAGTGCCATCAGCAGAGCTTTTAGTGCATTTCGAGTCCCAATCACCCATGCCGCAATCCGATTGATGCTGGCGTCAAAAAAGTCGAGCCCAATATGGGTCCGATCTAAATAATTACCACGGACCAGCTCTTGCATAATCGCTTGTAATTCATCGGTAAATGTGACGACATGATCGCTGTCCCAGCGAACTCCCCGGCTGACGTGCAACAATAGCCGAGGCACATAGGGCATAACGGCCGAAATTTTGTCAGATATCACTTCGGTTGGGTGAAAATGGCCGGCATCCAAACACAAAATTTTCTGGCGAGATGTGGCGTATCCCATATAAAACTCGTGTGATCCAACCACATAGCTCTCAGAGCCAAGGCCAAACAGCTTGCACTCAACCGCATCCAAATTGAATTCAGCATTTGCCACGTCTGCCTCAAAAATTGTGTCTAGGCTTTCGATCAAAATTTGGCGATGGCGCGCACGATCGGCCGGAGTGTCTTTGTATCCATCCGGAATCCAAAAGTTTGTGACGCACGGCGAGCCTAACGAACGGCCGATGTGAGCCCCGATTTTGCGGCTGTTGATCCCATGCTCGATCCAAAAATCACGAACCCCATCATCTAAACTTGCCAGCGTAAACCCGCTGTCCGCCATCGGATGGGAGAAAAAGGTCGGATTAAAGTCGATGCCGTGATCATTTTCTTTGGCCCACTCAATCCAGCGATCAAAATGGCGCGGTTGCCACTCGTTTCGATCAAGTGGTTTGTCGCTGTCTCCATAGATCGCGTGCAAATTAAGCCGGTGATTCCCCGGTAAAAGTTTGTAGGCCAAATCAAGATCAGAGCGCAACTCAGCGGCCGTGCGTGCTTTGCCGGGATAATTCCCAGTGGCCATGATTCCACCGCTCAACGCCCGATTCGGGTCCTCAAACCCAACCACATCATCCCCTTGCCAACAGTGCAAGCTGATAGGGGTTTTTAACAAAGCCTCAATCGCTTTGCTGGTATCCACACCAAGCTCAGCGTACCGCTCCTTCGCGATTTTATACGTTTGTTCAATCAGATTTTTCTGCATACAACCACCTTAATCCAAGTGAAAAACTTCGGTAAGCTCTAACATCATCTGATCAGCATGCGCCCCTTCAGGCGCTTCAAAAAACGGAGACATAAAATCTTGCCACTTGCTGTTGATCTCTTCTTTTGCCATACCGGCCAACACCGTTTCAAAATCAAACGGCGTCTCAAAATAACCGAACAGCAGTCCATCGTCCCGCATAAAAAGCGAGTAGTTGTGCCAACCCGTTTTTGTCAGCGCCGCCAGCATTTCGGGCCAAACCGCTTCATGATGCTTTTTGTATTCCTCAATCTTTTCAGCTTTTACTTTTAACTGAAACGCAAATCGCTTCATCGGATCCTCCTGCTTTTTAACGACATCGGCTGATTCTAGTCCAACAAATGGGTCCCGCAAAGCATTAGCTTGTTTCCCAAAGGGGAACTCTTTATAATCGAAATTGGTTGGCAGACCGATTTTTTCTCGTTTGTAAAAACTACAAACAAAAACCAAATACGAAACTTCGAGGATCACCTTATGAGTGAACGTACAGAAGCGATTCTGTCGCAGATGACCCTGAAAGAAAAAATCGACATGCTGGCCGGAGCTGATTTCTGGACCACAGTCCCCAACGAAAGACTCAATATACCCGCCTTAAAAGTTACCGACGGCCCAAACGGGGCACGTGGCGGTGATTTTGGCATGGGCCCTTCGGCCGCCTGTTTGCCGGTTGGGATCGCCATCGGTGCCACATGGAACACAGAGCTGGTTGAAGAATTGGGCGGCGTTTTAGCCGACGAAGCCAAAACAAAAGGGGCAAGTGTGCTACTCGCCCCCACCATTAACACCCATCGTTCAACCTTAAACGGCCGGAATTTTGAATGTTATTCCGAAGATCCGTGGCTATCCAGCCGGATGACGGTTGGCTACATCAAAGGTGTGCAGGCTGGCGGGATTGGTGCCTGTCCCAAACATTTTGTCGCCAACGATTCCGAGTTTGAGCGGTACACGATGAACAGCATCGTGGATGAGCGAGCTCTGCGCGAAATCTACATGCCCGCCTTCAAAGCGGCCGTACAAGAAGCGGATACGTGGGCCATCATGTCTGGGTACAACAAGCTCAACGGAACGTGGTGTAGTGAAAACGGCTGGTTGCTCAAAGAGGTTCTCAAGGATGAGTGGGGCTTTGAGGGGATCGTGATGTCTGACTGGTTTGGCACCTACTCGCCACAAATTGGAACCGGTGGATTGGACCTCGAAATGCCAGGAACAGCGCGCTGGGCGGCCGCCTTGCACGGAGAAGCGGCTGAAGGACGCTTGGACGAGGCGGAAATCGATGACAAAGTCGGCCGATTGCTCAATCTGCTTGAACGTGCCGGCAAGTTCGAAAACCCTGAAATGGCTCTAGAATACGCAGATGACAAACCGGAACATCGGGTGATTTTGCATCGGGCCGCGGCCGAGTCAATCGTGCTACTCAAAAATGATGGGGATCTGCTACCGCTTGATTCAAGTAAAGTTGGCACCGTTGCGATTATCGGCGGCAACGCCCGCTGGCCGGGAGTAATGGGTGGCGGAAGCGCCATCGTACCGGCCCACTACATCGTCACACCACTCGAAGGGATTCAGGCCAACTTAGGCGGTGAGTTTGAGTTGCAATACGAGATGGGTGCAAATAGTCTGCGCATGTTGCCCTTGATTGACACACGTCAGATCAAAACCAAAAGCGGTGCAAATGGTGTAGACATCAGCTATTTTGATGGTCCAAAGTTCGCTAATGATGCGGTAGACAATGTCGAATCAGACCGGATGAATATGGCGTTTGTTGGGCTTGTGAACCCACATCTAAAAAGCCAAGACAGCTACTCTGCCCGCATTACCGGCACATACACGGCCGAAACATCGGGTGAATATGAATTTAGTTTTGTATCTGGTGGACTTGGGCGGCTAAAAGTCGATGGGAAAACGCTGATCGACAATTGGGACAATTATTCGTCTGACATTAGCCTGTTTGATTTGGAGAAAGGTGAAAAACGTGCCGCTGTCACCCTATCTGCCGGGCAAAAGGTTGAAATCGAAGTTGAAATCAGCTCCGAAAACGTGACCATGATGAACTCGGTACGGTTGGGCTGTATGCCACCTGTTCCGGCTGATCCGATCGCAGAGGCGGTTAAAGCGGCCCAATCGGCCGATGTGGCGGTTGTATTTGTCGGCACGTCGCAAGAGTGGGAAACGGAAGGTGGAGACCAAGTTGACATGGAACTACCCGGCGAGCAAAACGCACTCGTCTCGGCCGTGGTTGCTGCCAATCCCAATACCGTTGTGGTGCTCAATACCGGCACGCCAAAGCTGTTGCCTTGGGTCGATGATGTGCCCGCGGTTTTACAAATGTGGTTCCCTGGCCAAGAAGGTGGCAACGCTATTTCAGACGTTTTAAGCGGAAAATTCAACCCATCCGGCCGGTTGCCGCAAACGTTCCCTAAACGATACGAAGACAACCCATCTTACTTAAATTACCCCGGCGAAAACGGAGATGTGATTTACGGTGAGAGCATTTTTGTTGGGTACCGTTTTTACGAAAAACGGATGATCGAGCCGATGTTCCCGTTTGGTCACGGCTTGTCGTACAGCACGTTTGAGTACAGCAATCTGCAACTTAGCAGTGCCAACATCACAGCTGGTGATTCTGTTACCGTCAGTGTGGATGTGACCAACACGGGCAACACGGCCGGACAGGAAGTGGTTCAACTTTACCTGCGGGATGTAGAGTCTCGGTTGGTACGCCCACCGCAAGAGTTAAAAGCTTTTGCCAAAGTGATGCTGGCGGCAGGTGAAACCAAAACGATCGAGCTAACCCTAAACGAAGCATCGTTTTCGTATTTTGATCCGGCCGAAGGCGGCTGGGTGGCTGAAAGCGGTACGTTTGAAGTTCGAATTGGACGGTCGTCTGCAAACATCATGCTCACGGCCGAGCTTGAACTCACGAATCCATTAGACCAGCCGGACCTTGTAAAAGACGGCAGTGTGCACGTAGGGCTTCCCATTGCCATGCTGATGGGCAATCCGGCCAGCAATGCTGTGCTGAGCGGCTACATCCCTGATCTGATCAAGGCCCCCACAATGATTTTCAACATGGGCAAAACGCTTGAGGCATTTGCGGCCGAAAACCCGCACCTCATTTCGCGACGCATGTTGGGGCAGATCAACGCAGATTTAGTTGCGGCTGGTTAGCCATAAACAAAAAGACCCCGGAGGTTTTAAAAACCTCCGGGGTCTGTAACTTTAAAAGTTGATGTTGTTAACCGACTTGTACAACCGGCCGACGTAACCATAGTCGCCATGAGCCAGATGTGGCTGAAACCGGTTTTTGCACTGCTATATCAGTGCTTCGTGATTGAGCTTTCACCAATTTTACGAGGCGAAAGTTTGCGGCTGAACGTTGATGGTCAGAATGAACAGACGTCGCCAGCTTAATGTCGTTTCCATAAGGAATAAACATGATAACCTCCATTTTGGTTCTAATTTTTCAGGTAAATGGTTGTGCAAGCGCCACTTATAAACAGTATTAAAGCAGAACAAAAACACGCTCGGGTACCCTTAAGGGGTACAGAACTGGTACAAATTAATTCTGATGTGTAGCTCGTGAAATTTTCCATCCACGACTAACCCCAAACCTATTATGACAAACACCTTAAACCTCATTCCCGAACCTGTTTCAGTCGAGACCGGAACAGGCACATTTGTTATGACCAATGCCACCCCACTTGTTTGTGGAGATGGGTGTCAAAAAGCCGGTGCGTTTGCGGCCAACGTTCTGCAACTCAAGCAGGATGCCGGATCAAATAGCGGAGCGGTTTCGCTCAAATTGGTGGCTGGCTCCACAACGGCCGAGGGTTACACGCTCAGTGTAACTCCAGAAGCGATCAACATTGTGGCGAGCGATGAAGCCGGGCTGTTCCACGGGATTCAGACCCTGCGCCAGCTTTTGCCGGCGGAGCATGTGGCTCAACGCTCTGCGGATGCAGAAATTCCGGCCGTCACCATAAATGACTACCCGAAGTTTAGCTGGCGGGCCGTGCATTTGGATGTTTGTCGCCACTTCTTCGATGTGACCTTCGTCAAAAAATACATCGATTTGCTGGCCTTCCACAAAATGAACATCTTCCACTGGCATCTGACCGAAGATCAAGGTTGGCGGGTTGAAATTGATGCCTATCCAAAACTCACCGAAGTTAGCGCGTGGCGTGAGTCAACCCCCATCCCTGAAAATCGCACCGTGCAAGATGGCAAACCATACGGCGGGTTTTACACCAAAGATGACATTCGTGAAGTGGTTGCTTACGCCGATAGCTTGGGGATAACCGTTCTGCCAGAAATCGAGCTTCCGGGCCATACCATCGCGGTTTTGGCCGCTTACCCTGAGCTGGGCTGTGTGGGCGAAGGCTACAAAGTCCGCACCGAATGGGGCATTGAAGACGATGTCTTCTGCGCTGGGAACGACGAGGTTTTTGTCTTTTTAGAAAAAGTATTTGATGAAATTCTTGAGCTTTTCCCAAGCGAATATATCCACATCGGTGGAGACGAATGCCCCAAGGTGCGTTGGGAAAAATGCCACAAATGCCAAGCCCGCATGGAGGAGGAAGAGCTCCATGACGAAGAAGAGTTACAGAGCTGGTTTATCGGCAAAATCGGCAACTATTTGCACAACAAAGGGCGCAAAATGATCGGCTGGGATGAGATTCTGGAAGGCGGATTACCCGAAGGTGCGGCCGTGGCATCATGGCGCGGCACCGAGGGTGGCATCACTGCCGCCAAACAAGGTCACGAGGTGGTGATGTGCCCAGTCACCCACTGCTATTTTGACTATTATCAAAGTGAAGATCGTGAAAACGAGCCACCCGCCTTTTACTACGAAATCCCCAAAGAACAGCAGGAGCAGTGGGGCATGACATTCGTAGGTCTTTTACCGATGAAAAAGGTGTACGAATTTGATCCTCTTGTGGGCGTGCCTGAGGAGTATCACAGCTTTGTAGTTGGTGGACAAAGCAACCTGTGGAGTGAATACATTCCGACAAGCCAACAGGCGGAATACCAGGCGTATCCGCGCGGAGCGGCGATTGCTGAAACGCTATGGTCACCCATGCCTGACAGCGGCCGGGATTTTGATGCGTTCATCGGCCGATTATCACATCATCTTAAAAGACTAGATGCGCTCGGTGTGAACTATCGCTTCCCAAAAGAACACATTGATCAGTAGCCATTTATTAAGGTCCACTACTAGATTAAGGAGAAAAGGAAAACCCCATGTCGAACCAACCCCCAATCGTCACACTGTCAACCGGTCAGTTACGAGGCGAGTATCAGGATAAAAATCAAATCGCTGTCTTTAAAGGTGTCCCTTACGCAAAACCACCCGTTGGGGATTTGCGCTGGCGGCCGCCACAGCCGGTTGAGCCGTGGTCTGGGGTAAAAGAGGCCAAAAAGTTTTCTTCGATGGCGACACAAAGAATGGTTGATTTAGAAGTTTTTGTGAGCAACGTCATTTCCGGTCAAGGTTGGGGGCGTTTGCGCACCGCTTTCCTAACGTGGCTATTTGGCCTCGTCCCTCTACCAGCGCAAAGCGAAGACTGTCTGTATCTCAACGTCCGTTCTCCTAAGCTAGACCCGGCCGCCAAATTACCCGTCATGGTCTGGATTCACGGTGGGGACCATCAAGATGGTAGCGGCTCTGACATTTATTTTGACAGCAACACCTATGCGCACAAAGGGATCGTGTATGTCACCATCAACTATCGGCTGGGGCTGATGGGATACATGGCTCACCCAGAGCTAACGCAGGAGTCAGAGCATGGTGTGTCTGGAAATTATGGCACCTTAGACCAAATCGCGGCTCTGAAGTGGGTTCAGGAAAATATTTCTAACTTTGGTGGTGATCCGGACAACGTGACTATTTTTGGAGAATCGGCCGGAGGCGAGTCGGTCATGCATCTGATGACCTCGCCGCTATCACGTGGCTTGTTTCACAAAGCGATCGCGCAAAGCCCAGCAAACAGCGGCCAGATGGTTCAGTTAAAGCAGCCGTTCCTTGATTTTTCTAGCGCAGAGCAATTAGGAGCCCAAGTTAGTAAAGAGCTAGGCATTAGCGGTGACGATCAAATTGAGCAAATGCGCCGATTGTCGGCCGATGATTTGTATCAGTTGATGCGCAAAGACTCCCGCTTGGGCAACCACTATCCATGTGTGGATCAATACGTATTTGAGCAAACCACGTTCGAGGCTTTTGAAGCTGGGGATCAAATGAATATTCCGCTTATGATCGGCACAAATGCAGATGAAGGCGGACTTGTCTATGAAGTTTTGCCCACGATCCTCCCTGAATATCGCTATCGAGATCAGCCAAAAGGAGAGTTGCCCAGCTACATGCAAGAAGCATTTGGTGACGATTTAGCTGAGGTTTTGGGCATTTATCCCGGCTTAGAAACAGGTGACATTCCGGCTAAAAAAGATTGTTTGGGAGATTACATGTTCGGTGCCAAGGCGTATTTTTACGCTGAGAAAAGCAGTGGCAATGATTCCCCAACATTCATGTATATGTTTTCACGCACGCCACCTAGCCCAACACAGACGGCCGGAGCCTACCATGCGGCCGAGCTACCTTTTGTCCACGGCACATCGGTTCCTATCCTGCCGATGACCCAAGAAGACAAAGCACTTTCGGCAAAAATGATTGACTATTGGGCTAATTTTGCCAAAACGGATGATCCAAACGGAGCTGGATTGCTAGATTGGGAAGCATTTGATGCTCAAAATCCAAAGTGGATCAATTTTAACCACACCATCAAAACGGAGGCCGTCACTCGAACAGCGCAGTACGCTGTGTTTAACAGGCGATTGAACCGATTGATAGTGGAGTTACAACAGCTTAAAGAAAAAAGTTAGTCAACCTATGACCGTTCATATTCGACCTTATCATCCATCCGACATCCCCCACCTGTACGAGATTTGCCTCAAAACGGGAGATAATGGCCAAGATGCATCCCATCTTTTTGAAAGCCCGTACTTGATTGGCGATTATTACGCTGTGCCGTATGCCATCTATGAACCAGAGCTGACCTTTGTGCTGGTGAAAGACGGCCGGCCGGTTGGATACGTACTCGGTGCAAGTAACACCCCAGTTTTTGAACAGTGGATGTTTGATGAGTGGTTCCCACCTCTGAGAGAAAAGTATCCCCAAGCTGACCCCAATGCGGTGGACATGCGCTCCCACATCTTAAAATCGATCCACAAAACTGTATGCGAGCCGGACAATGTTCCGGGGTATCCGGCCCATCTGCATATTGATATTTTGCCTGAGGGGCAAGGTGGCGGTTGGGGATTAAAGCTGATGGAGCGGTTTTGGGATCAGCTTCGATCAATGGAGGTTCCGGCCGTCCATTTGGGTGTTAGCAAGGCGAATGCAAACGCCGTCGGATTTTACAAACACATCGGTTATCATGTGATAACTGAGCACCAATGGGGTTATATGCTGGGCAAACGGCTGATTGGCTAATCAGCACGCTACGCTTTCAGCTAATCAGCATTTCAGCACACTCGCTTCGCTCGTTTTCAGCCAGTCAGCTATTGCGACCAAGCTCTAGTTATTGTCGTTTTAATCAACTAGCTGAGTTGCTGACAGTAAGCACAGCGAACGTGCTGATCAAGCTGAAATGCTAAAAATTTTATGTTTATTACTTGCGAAAATTTGGTCAAAATATTTACTCTAGCCGACGAAGTTGAACTTCTAGCGCTTCAAGGGCTCGATTTAGAAATTGAGCGTGGCGAAATGGTTGGCATTGTCGGGGCCAGCGGTAGTGGTAAATCAACCCTGCTCAACGTACTGGGCGGCCTAATCCGGCCGACCGCTGGGACGGCTAAGGTCGACGGCCGGAATTTGCTCAAGATGAGCGAAGCTGAGCTGGATAGATATCGGCGAGACGAAGTTGGATTTGTGTGGCAACAAAGTACCCGCAACCTGATTCCATGGCTAAATGCGGCCGAAAATGTCGCTTATCCGATGATTATGGCGGGGACAAAACAGCGGGTGGCAAATCAGCGCTCGGCCGAGCTGTTAGAGATGGTTGGTCTGGCTGACCGGGCTGACCACACGGCTGAACGACTTTCAGGCGGTGAGCAGGCGCGGGTGGCCCTAGCCATCGCGTTGGCCAACAATCCATCCCTGTTGCTGGCCGATGAGCCCACGGGTGAGCTGGATACCGCCACGGCCGAAATGATTTACGAACTGTTCCGTACCTTGAACCGTGAGCTTGGCTTAACCACATTGATCGTAAGCCATGACCCCGGCATCGCCCGCCAAGTCGGCCGTGTGGTTTCTATTCGGGATGGGAAGCTAGCTGGTGAAACGGTTCGCAGTCGGCCGATGGCTGACCCATCTGCCCCACAAACGGGCGAACCGGCCGAAGAAGAATTCGAAGAGCTGATTGTGCTAGATGCCGCTGGCCGGTTGCAAATTCCACAGGAAATGCGTGATGAGCTGGGACTAAAACGGCGGGTCAAGCTTGAACAAACAGAGGATGGGGTGTTGATCAAGCCGGTCCAAACTGAAAAAGCAGCAGGGGACGAATCATGACCCAAACCAAAACAGATATAAATCTAGCCATTGATGCCCAAAATTTGCGCCGGGTCTATGCCTCGGCCGGACGTGAAGTTGTAGCATTGGACAACTTAAATCTTCAAATTCCTGTCGGCAAATTTGTTGCGGTAAAAGGGAAGTCGGGGAGTGGTAAAACAACCCTATTGAATTGCCTAGGCGGGCTCGACAGCCCCACCAGTGGGTCGATCATGATTCACGGGCGGCCGATTGAAAAGATGAGTTCAACCGAACTGACTGACTGGCGACAGAAAGAAGTTGGCTTCATTTTTCAAGCGTTTGGTCTTTTGCCAACTCTATCTGCGCATGAGAACGTGGAGCTAATGCTGAGAATTGCGGGCATCCCCCGAAGAGAGCGAAGCCAACGTACAGACGAAGTATTGGCGATGGTTGGGCTTGAAAAGTGGGCGGGGCAACGGCCGTACGAAATGTCTGGCGGGCAACAACAGCGGGTTGCTATTGCGCGGGCATTGGCCCACCGGCCGAATTTAATTTTGGCCGATGAAGCTACCGGAGAGCTGGACACCCAAACCTCCTATGAGCTTTTAGACCTGCTCAAATCGATTGCTCGTGACGAGAATGTCACCATCTTGCTGGCCACCCATGACGGTTTAGTTGATGAGTATGTAGACGAGGTTATGAATTTGGTAGATGGGAAGCTTCACGCTTAGGCGTGTTTGTGGATGGCACTGAACAATCGTGAAAAATTCTGCTTTTATCGTGAATTTTTCTTTTTTTGTTGGGTAGTTCATTCATCTCATAGAGCCTCAAAGCCCAAAAGCAGTATAATGATTAGTAGTTCAATTGCTAAACTCCTATGCTCTCCCTAGAATCCCTTGGCTCGTCTCGACTCAAGTTCAACAACCAAAGTCAAATAACAAAAACTCGCCTAAAACAGTTTCTGCTTTTCACCTACCTTGCGGAACGCGCCGCGCCACAATCTCGCAAAGAGATTGCTGATTTGCTGTGGCCAGGCTCCCCTAAGAAACAGCAATTTGGAAGCCTAAGATTTCTACTGAATCGAATTAAAAACGAGGGTGGCGGGGACTATCTGCACATTAGCAGAGATGAGCTTGATCTAACAGACCGATCCACTATCGATTTTGACCTACAAAAGATTAGGACGATTGCGGCCGACCTGCATAATGGCTCATTGGAGCAGTTGCAATCATTTTTTGATTTGTACAAGGGACCATTTCTGGGTGATCTAAACCTAGATGGGTATCCGGGCCTAGCTGACTGGGCATTTGCGATCCAGCATGAGATTGAAACGATTCTGTGCCAAGCCTACTTGCTATTGACCCCAAGGCTTTTAGCCGTTGACGCGGCCGATGAGGCAGTAAACTACGGGCAGATTGTTACCGAATTAGCCCCCTACGACGATCAATTGTGGGCCATTTACATCAAGTGCGTTATCGCCCAAGGCAAAATCGCAGAGGCACTAAAGATCTTAAATCAATACCGGAAAGATGTGCTTGGGATTGATCCAAATCATCAATTTTCGGCCGACTTAATGGAGCTTGGTGCACGGCTCGCCAAACCGGAGCAACTTGCTCGATACTTAACAGAGTCCCCACAAACACGGCAGTTTAATGATCCACGGCCGTACAGCAAAACAAACGCAAAAAACTTTGTTGTCCCACATCAAGAAATTATCGGCCGGGAGTCAGAATCAACAAAACTGACCAGTTTTCTTGACAAAGGATTTCGCTTTATCTCAGTTGTGGGGATGGGCGGCATAGGAAAAACCTATTTTGTCAGAAGTCAAATTCCGGCCCTGATACAACGCTTTGGGCCAGATACATTTTTTATCGAGCTTCAAGAAATTGAGTTTGGAGATCCACACATCATAAAGCCCTCTGAATCGGGCCAATTATTGCCCTTTTTGTGCAATCAACTGGATATCTTGCCTCGGGCATCAGTTTCTGAGCTTGAGCAGGTCTTAAATTATTTTGCCAACAGATCAGCCTGCTTGATTCTTGATAACTTTGAATCAGTAATCAATGAGGCAGATGTTGTTTCATCTTTGCTTACCAAATTGCCGGATTTGGTCATCATCGCCACCAGCCGAAAACAACTTCAACTCAAAAATGAATGTGTGCTACGAATCAGTGGATTAGAAGTGATGGGTGGGCAAACGCCTGAGACCTTGTTTGGCCCGGCAACCAAACTTTTTGAGAGAGCGGCCCAACGGCAACAACCAGACTTCCAGCTAACAACTGAAAATGGAAACACGGTGATTGAGCTATGCAAAGAGTTAGGCGGCCTCCCTTTGGCCATTGAGCTACTAGCCAAACAGTTAAATCTTTTCACACTGCAAGAACTAATCTCAAGCTCAACCGATCGGGCGCAGTTGCTCCAAAGCAACGCAATTGATCTTCCTCCACAGCATCGTTCGGTGTTTAAGTTGCTCGAAAATATGTGGGAAAAACTTTCTGACGAAGCCAAAGAAGTTTTGCCAGAACTAACTCGTTTTGCAAACCAATGGGGGCGAGAAGCGATGCAAACGATAGCTCCCGCCGAATTAAACGTGTACCAAGAGCTTCTACAAGCCTCAATGTTGCAACAGGTCAAGCCAGGGACCTTTGAACTGCATCCGCTGGTTAAACGATTCGCGGCCGGACAACGATCAACTGACCAAGCGGAGTCCCTAATCTTTGGGTTTGATGAGCATGATGATGTAGAAGGTCTTTCACAAACTGCCATCCGCTCCTCAAAAGGATTAGAGCTCACCGACCAACAGGACTTAAATCTTCGATTTGATCTCCTGTTTGCGCTCATTCGGTCACGAATTCGACTCATGAAAGATTTTCTACCACTCCGGCCGATGGGTGAAGATTTATATCGTTTGGCTGAGGAGATTGGAGAGCTAAAAAAAATCACGTGGGCCGCTTATATCCAAGGGGCCGTTGACGAGCATACGGGCAACTATCAAGACGGTTTGGACCGGTTAAATTTTGCACTTAAGCTAGCTGAACAAGAAAATCTGAACAACGAAAAAGGGTATATTCTTTTGCGCATTGCGATATGCAAGAGATACCTGATGCAACATGAACAAGCGTTAGAAAAGATCAAAGAATGCAAGATTCACCTGATCGAAAACCCTAACACAGACTTAGAGTTAAGGGCTAATTATTTAGAATGTTTGATACGCATGCATTTAAAAGAGCTAGAACTCTCACGCAGTTTAACCCTAGAATTCATGGAAAACAGCAAACGAGACGGCCAGAACATATGGTACTGCAATGGATCAAACCTTTTGTCGCAAATCCTCTTCACCATGGGGGATTTTGATCAAGCGATTGAGGTGATTGACGAAGCTCTGACTCTTTGCCAGCAAATTGGGCACAAAGTCATCATCCCGATTTTAAAAGGTAATCTTGGCATCATGCTGACCCAGTTAGGAGTCTTTGAAGATGCTCTTGAGAATCTCAACGTCGTCGCAGACCATTTTCTTCAAAATGGGCAATTACAATTTCTGACTCATGTAAAAGTCACAATAGCCCAAATCAACTTCTGGACCGGCCGATCAGAGCTTGCCGAAGAAAAATTTGCTGAAGCAATGGGGCTTTTACCCAAGTTTGAAAACAAATTAATTAATGCACAAGTTTGGGAAACATATGGTGCCTTTCTCGTAGAATCAAATCGTTTTTCAGAAGCGATTGACGCTTACTCAACCTCAATTTCTTTAAACCCTGAGAAAGGCCTTGCAAACACATTCACGATGGTCAATTGCGGACTGGCCTTAGCCTATTGCGAGCTTGGAGATCACGAAAAGGCGCTCCAACATGCTGAAAAAGGATGGTCTGAGATGCATGACAATCAGTTTGCCGGCGAGTGGGAGTGGGCAACCGCTTGCGTACATTTGATACGGGTATTCGAGCATGCTCAAGATCCCCGTGCGGCCCATTTATTAGCACATGCAAACAGCATTATACAAGCGCGATCAGCAAAGATCGTCTCTCCTAATTTTAAAGATGGGTATTTAAAATCACGGCCGGGGAATCGCTGGCTTGTTGAGCGCTATGCCGCAATTACCATCTAGGGAAGTGTTAGGCACACGGACAAAATATCAGCCCCGTACCACAGGTTACCTACACGCACGTTCTCATCCGCACCATGCTGATTATTGTCCCGATTCACCGTGTTGATGCAGATCCCCGGTTTTCCGATGTCGTTAAAAATTAATCCATAAATTCGGTTCGATGCCCCAGTTGCGGGTAAAAACACGCCTCGATCTTTGGTAAACGCCTTTAGCCCATTTATTATCTCCTGAATCTCCGGCCGATCCATTTCAACTTTCGAAGCGGTAAAGCTCTCCGGGTCACGCACCACTTTCATCACTTTTTTGTGGGATCGGCGAATCTCATGAGTCGGCTCTTCGGTCACAATGTGCCAGCCCTCTTTACGGATGTGGGCCTCAACCAAATCACACATTTCATCGGGATCATTGCCGTTCACCAAACGCATCTCAAGCTCCGCCACGGCCGTGGTGGGGATCACGTTGCGTGCTTTTTCACCAACGGAGCCGCTTGAGATGCCGCGCAGTGTCAGCGATGGAAGCTGTATGCGCAGGTTTAAAGATTCCCCACCCCCTTCGGTTGAATGCAGGGCCAATTCATCTTTTAGTTGTTCATCGATATTTGGCGCTTGCTCAGCCTGCGATCTTTCAAACGGAGTCATAGGAATCACGCTGTCGTAAAACCCATCGATTAACACCTGCCCATCATCGTCTTTCATCGATGCGAGGAGCCGGGCTAGCATTTGTCCCGGCACTGGGGCCCAATTGCCGTAATGGCCACTGTGCAACGGCCGAGCCGGACCATAAGCCGTTAATTGCAGCGCTGTCCGGCCGCGAGAGCCAAATTTAAAGCTCGGATCACCGGTTGGATAAACGGCCCCATCAACCAACAACCACGTCGTAATATCGTTCAACAAGTAGTCATACGTTCGCAAATACTCATCCACATGGGGCGAGCCAATTTCTTCTTCTCCATCAAAAAACAGTTTAATGTTCGAGGTCAGCCCAATTCCGGCCGCCTCTAAGCCATCCAGTGCCGCCGCCAAAGAAATAATCGGCGCTTTGTCATCTGATGCGGAGCGGGCATAAATGCGCCACTCGTCGTCAATATCTTCGTTGCTCGACGTTGGGAACGGGATCGGCTGACCACCGGTCGGCATTGCCCCATCATACAAAGTGGGTTCAAAAGGCAGATGGGTCCAGTTTTCAGGGACTACGGGTTGACCATCGTAATGAGCATAAATACACAGAGTTCGTGTGGCTCCTGGAACCAGTCGTTCTCCATACACAATTGGTGGAGCCCCATCCAGCCGTAACAGTTGCATGTTAAAGCCACGCTTGGCGAACATGGCTGAAATAAAGTCGCAGTTGCGCTCGATATTTGGCAAGTCGGCCGCATGGTTAGGGAGGTTTAAAAGCTCCCGATATTCGGCCAAAATTTCGTGACCGTGCTTTTTAATCCAACTGCGGCTCGCTTCTACAACTTTTTCCGTTTCCATGTTTCCTCTTTTGCTACAAAATTTTAACGCTGGGTGAAATTTCCAACTGGCCAAAGCCCACCTCATCCAGAGCGGCTTGTACCTCATCGGCCGTCACATTTCCGGCGCGAATAATCGTCGGCCGTTTACAAGTCAAATCGAGCAACGTCGTTGATTTCCGTCTAGATTCGTCCACCGTTGAGTCACCGGCCAAAATTAATGGGATTGCCCCATCAAATTGAGCCAGCACCTGATCTACAGAAGAGTAGGTCGGTTCATGGCTTAAATTAGTAGAGGCCCCTTTGAAGCCCCGAATGCCCTGGGCCCGGGCAAAACGAACCAATTGACTTAAAGGGAAATGGGGCGGGTACTCGGTCCAAACATTCATGATTGTGCCGGACTGGACTAAATCGGCCGGGGCATTTGGCCCAGCAGGGAAAACCAATCCGATCGCGTGCAGGCTCCGCTGAATTTTGACACACTGCTCCAGCGGAAAACGATCAAACACAGGGTGATCCAAATCGACGAACTCGGTTAAATAAGCAGGATCAACAACCAGAGACAGCCCTTTTTCTCTGGGTCGATTCTTAATCTCAAAAATTTTATCGGCCGGAGCAGATGCATCTGCGTCACACAAAAAGGCGTAGGTTCCTTGAAAATAGACCACAATCAACTCACCCGCCGCCACCATGTCGGCCGCCAGTGCTAACGCCTGTAAGTCACCATTACGAACAATGTCAGTCTTCATATCTGATCAATTTTACCAGCGAATAAGCAATAGGAGAATCACGTCATCAGCTTGGATCAAAACAGATTGATGATTATCTATCCGTACGTTTTGTCATGCGCCGTACTTTTACTTATACTCTTCATAAAATAGGTCTATGTGGCCCTATCAGAGACGAATGTGGGGGGCTTTCATCGACTATGACGTTAAAATCGGGCAAATGGATACAAAGCCGACGCACATTTTTAAAGCTAACTCGAATAGAGTTGGCTGATTTAGTAGTCTGCTCAGCAGACACGATCAAAAAGATTGAAAATGGGAAACGTCGGCCGTCTACGCAAATCGCTGAAGCACTTGCAACCTCTCTAAAAATCAGAACCAACGATGTAGAAACCTTTATTCGGTTTGCGCGCGGTGAATCGGGCATCTTGATGCATGCACCTGATGAGTTGGTACGCACCAGCCAAACGGCCGCACAAGGCTCAGCTAGCATAGACCAAATCAAGGTCTTAAACCGATTGCCACCCACACCGGATCAGCGACTTTTTGGCATCGATGAGCGTTTGGCGCGACTAGAGCCACTGGTCATGAGCAATTCTCGGCCGTGGCTCATTTCTATCGAAGGGATTGGTGGGATCGGCAAAACCACATTGGCCCATACCCTAGTCCAGCGGCTAATGGATTCCGGTCGATTTGATGATATAGGCTGGGTAAGCGCCAAACAGGAAGAATATGTCACGGGTAAAGGGATTCGATCTGTTTATGATGCACCACCTGCATTAGATGAAGAAGCGCTAATCGACGCCCTACTGGCGCAATTGGCTGATGGCCCTTATCCAATTGATAACAAATTTGCCAAGCGAGCCGCACTTCATGAATTACTACAAAAAAAGTCTTGCCTGATTGTGGTTGACAACCTTGAAACGGTCGCTGATTACGATGCACTGTTGCCCGCGATGCGTCATTTGGCCCGGCCGAGCAAGTTTCTGATTACGAGTCGTATGTCCCTAGAGCAAGAAAGCGACATCTATGCAGAATCTACAAGCGAATTGTCAAAGAAAGATACGATCGAGTTTTTAAGGCATGTTGCTCTTGAACAGCGAAACAACCAGCTTCAATCGGCTGAGCCTGCCCAACTCGAAGAGATTTACCAAACAGTTGGCGGTAATCCACTAGCCTTAAAACTAGTTGTTGGTCAAACCTATTTTGTCCCACTCAAAGATGTGTTGAGCAGCATCCGCTTAACTCAATCGGCCGATGTTGATCAGCTCTACTTGTACATCTATCGACAAGCGTGGGACATGCTGAGCAAAGCGGGGCGCAAGCTGTTGTTGGCGCTCCCGATTGTGCCCAACGGGACGTTTAAACAGCTAATCATCAGCAGTCAGCTCCCACCGTTTCAGGCTCACTCAGCCATTAATGAGTTGCGTACCTTATCCCTGATCGAAATCGGACAGGGGCAACAGCAAGATGAGCCTCGCTACCGAATCCATCGATTAACCGAAACTTTTTTGATGCACGAAGTGGTGAAATGGAATGATGATGGACAAGAGTCAGAGTCGGCCGAAGGGCAATTCTTTGAAGATGGCGTGGTCGCCATGGTCGATCATTGGCGCACTAGCAAGGCTTTATCGGCGGCCGATTTAGAGGAGCTTGACCAAGAAAAAGAAGGGATGCTGACAGCCGTGCGCCTCTCTTTGTCAATTCCTAGTGGATGGGTGGCGAGCAAGGCGCTAATCCAAGCCTTAACCAGCTACATGGAGCGGCGAGGGCACTGGAGCGAATGGCAGTTGATTTTAGAAGAAGGGATCATTGCCGCTCAGAAGCAGCAAGATGTGACGGGTGAGATTGAACTGATGGGGATGCTCGGCCGGACTTTACAATTGCAAGGGAAAGAAGAGGAGGTGATTCAAAATTATCGCCACGTCATTCGCCGCGCAAGACGGGCTAATCAAGAAATCGAGCTGGCGCGTGCCTGCTCCAATTTAGGTTTCGCTTTAATTGAACGGGTTCACTGGTGGCGGGCGGAAATGCTTTGCTGTTATGCTCTGGATATCTTCTCAGCCCATCAACACGAACACGGCTTGGCACATACCCATAACCATCTTGGCCTCCTTTATGCCCGCGCGGGGAACAACAAACTTGCTCAAAAAAATCTAAACAATGCGATCACGTTGTGGCAAAATATGGGCGACACGACAGGCTTAATCAATGGCTATTTAAATATGTCGGTTTACTATCAATCGACAGAAGACAATGCTAAGGCGATAGTTTGGCTTGAAAAAGGATTGAAGATTATTGCGGAAACGGGTGAAGTTGGAAGTCAGGTACGATATTGGATCAACCTATCAAATTCATATATTGCTCTGAGCCAGCTGGAAACGGCCGAGCAGTATGCCGCAAGGGCCGAGGTATTAGCCAAACAACTTTATAATTTAGAAGCGACTTGTTTAGCATGGATTAATTTAGGCCGAATCCACGCTCTTAAAAATCAATGGGAACTAGCCGATCAGCACTTTGAACAAGCGATGGCTGGGCTTGTAAAGTTGAACAATAAACGACAACAAATCAAATTAGACGAAGTTCGTATCAACTTATACTTGATGGGTCAAAAGTATCAAGAAGCGGAACAAGCCTTTTTACAGCTAAAAGCGCTTTGCCAACAATCACCTCTTGCGCAAAATTTAAGGCTTCTAAGCAAAGTCGAGGCTTCAATCCAACAATACAGATAAGTATCGAACAAAAAAAGCGGGTCCTGAAGTTTGATTCAGGACCCGCTTTTTTTGTTTTAATCTAGTTAACCTCAGTTTTGGATAAGACCACACGTTAGTAATTTGCCGC